>NZ_NTGZ01000336.1 GCF_002551245.1 Streptomyces sp. rh34 | reverse complement strand
CTCCCGTACGGAATCCGGGAACGGGGCGGTGCGGCCCGCCCGCTGGTCCACGTGGAGCGCCAGCAGCTCGCTCGTCGCCACCGGCGCGGCCTCCGGCTCCGGGACGCCGTCCGGTGCGCCGACCACGTACAGCTCGTGGCTGAAGCGCGCCTTCTTCGCGTCCACTCCCAACAGGCGGGTGCGGACGGCGAGATGGGCACCCTCGGCCACATCGCGGAGATAGCGCAGATGCGACTCGACGGTGTAGAGCGAGCAGCCGGTGCTCTCCCGGTATCCGGCGTGCAGACCGGTCTCGATCATCATCGCGTCGGTGGCGTAGCCGAAGACCAGGACGTAGAACGCCTCGCTCATATGGCCGTTGTAGTCGATCCACTCGGGCCGTACCGTCCGGTGGACCAGGGGGAGTGCCGTGGTCTCCTCGGCGGCCGCGGTGTGTTCGGCGTCCGTGGTGCCCAGGACGCCGGTGGTGTCCACGCCCGCGATGTGCCCGTCGGGCGTCCGCTGCTCGCTCATCGGGTCGCCTCCTCGGCGGTCAGGGGCAGGCGGCCCGTCGCCCGCAGGACGTCGATGACGCCCCGGTCCCGTTCGGCGACCAGATCGGCGATGCTCCGGCCGTCCGCGGCCTCCTCGCAGCCGGCCACCACCGCCTCGTACAGGGCACGGTCCAGGTCGGGCGCTTCGAGCCGGGTCCAGGGCGACTTCAGCGACGGGCCGAAGTGGTCGAGCATGTGGGCCATCCCGCCCTCGCCGCCCGCGAGCGCGAAGGTCAGCATTGGTCCCATGACCGCCCAGCGGAGCCCCGGGCCCTCGGTGATCGACGCGTCGATCTCCGCCACCGTGGCCTCGCCGTTGGCGACCATGTGCAGGGCTTCGCGCCAGAGGGCCTCCTGGAGCCGGTTGGCTATGAAGCCGGGCACCTCGCGGTCCATGGTGATCACGGACTTGCCCGCGACGGCGTAGAAGCGCGAGGCCCAGTCGACCGCGGCGGGTGCGGTCCGTTCACCGCCGACGACCTCGACCAGGGGAATGAGGTAGGGCGGGTTGAAGGGATGCCCGACGACGAGCCGGCCGGGGTCGGCGGCCTCCGTCTGCATGTCCGTCATCGGATAGCCGGAGGTCGACGAGGCGATCACCGTGCCGGCGGGCGCGGCGGCGTCCAGCCGGGCCAGCAGGTCGCGCTTCAGGTCCAGCTTCTCGGGGGCGCTCTCCTGGACGAACTGGGCGTCGGCCACGGCCTCTTCGAGGGTCGCGGTGACGGTCAGCCGGTCCTGCGACGCTCCGGGGGCCAGGCCGAGCCGCTCCAGCGCGGGCCAGGCGGCGGAGATGAGCCGGCGCAGCCGGACGGCCGCGTCGGGGGCCGGGTCCCAGGCGGTGACGTCGTAACCGCGGGCGAGGAAGTGGGCCGCCCAGCCTCCGCCGATCACCCCGGCCCCGACACACGCCACACGGCGTACGTCCTTTGGGGCGCAGGGGGCGGCGGGGCCGTCGGGCGCGGCGGCAGAGGGGGTGAGAGTCACGGGCGGCACTCCAGAAAGGTGGTGGGGGGGAGGGGACGAACGGGGGAGAGAAGGCGTGCGTGGTCAGGCGCGCGGGCGCAGGCCGAGCTTCGCGCGTGCCTCGTCGGGCGTGGCGACCCGGGAGCCCAGGGATTCGGTGATCCGCACGGCGCGCTCCACCAACTGGCCGTTGGTGGCCTTGACGCCCTTGCCCAGATAGAGGTTGTCCTCCAGGCCGACCCGGACGTGTCCGCCGAGCAGGATCGACTGGGCGACCCAGGGCATCTGCATCCGGCCGAGCGAGAAGCTCGCCCACTGGGCGCCCCGCGGAAGCATGTTGACCATCGCCTGGAGGACACCCGGGTCGGCGGGCGCGCCCCACGGAATGCCCATGCAGAGCTGGAAGACCGTGGGGTCGTCGAGCAGCCCCTCGGCGAGGAGCTGTTTGGCGAACCACAGCTGCCCGGTGTCGAAGATCTCCAGCTCGGGCCGGACCCCGAGCTCCTGGATGCGCTTCGCGCCGGTGCGCAGCATGTCGGGGGTCGAGACGTAGAGGTTGCTGCCGTCGCCGAAGTTGAGCGAACCGCAGTCGAGGGTGCAGATGTCCGGCAGCAGGTCCTCCACGTGCGGCAGCCGTTCGAGACCGCTGACCAGATCGGTGCCCGGCAGCTGACGGAGCGGGGCCTCCGGGTCGATGACGAGGTCCCCGCCCATTCCGGCGGTCAGGTTGATGACCACATCGGTGCCGGTCTCCCGGATCCGCTCGACGACCTCCCGGTAGAGCCGCGGATCGCGGGAGGGCGCGCCGGTCTCCGGCTCGCGGACGTGGATGTGGACCACAGCGGCCCCGGCCCCGGCGGCCTCGACGGCGGAGGCGGCGATCTGCTCGGGCGTCACCGGGACATGGGGGCTGCGGCCGACGGTGTCGCCGGCCCCGGTGAGGGCGCAGGTGATGATGACGTCCTGGTTCACGGGCATGCGGAAACGTCTCCTCTCGGGGAGTTCGGGGAGTTCGGGGAGTTCGGGGAGTTCGGGGAGTTCGGGTTCAGGGTCAGGGGGTACAGGGGTGTACGGGGCGGATGCAGGCGTCAGCCGGGCGCGGGTGCCGTCAGGCAGTCGTCCACGTGGGTGATGAGCGCGTCGTGCATCGCCTGTGCGCCGGTGCCCGGGAGGCCGGGTTCGGAGGCCAGGACCTGGGAGGCCAGTCCGTCGATCAGCGCGGTGAGGGCGAGGGCCGTGCCGTCCGCGTCGACCGGACGGAACACGCCTTGTTCGACGCCTCGACGGATCACGGCGGCGACCGTTTCTCGCCACTGGCGGTAGTACTCCACGTGGAGCCGCCCGACCGTGGTGGACCGGGCGGCCTCGGCCCACAGGTCGAGCCAGACGCACCACTGCCGCCGTTGCTGTTCGGTGCGGGGCGTCTGGAGCTCGATCAGCAGGCGCAGCTCGTCCCCGGCGTGACGGGTACCGGCCGTGGCGTCGGCACGGCGACGGGTGTCCTCGTCCATGCACCAGCGGACCGCCGCCTCGAGCAGTTCGTCACGGCCGGGGAAGTGGTAGTGGATCGCCGCCGTGCTGGTGTGGCAGGCGGCGGCGATGTCCGCGACCCGGACGGAGTGGAATCCACGTTCGGCGATGAGCCGGACGGTCTCCCGCACGATCTGCAAGGGCCTGCCGCCCTCCGGCGAGGGGGTGGGCGGGCGAGAGGGCGACGGGGAGCGCACGGTCGACGGCGTGGACGCCGCACGGAACGTCCTGTCGCCCGCCGCACCGGCTGTCGTATCGCCCGCGCCGGTCGTCGTACCGATCAGCCGACTGACGTCCACGCCGCCGATGTCCGCGATCCGGGCCAGTTCGGCGGCGGTGAAGCGCCGTGTGCCGTTCAGGGAACGGGACAGCTTCGACGGATCGATGACGATCCGCCGCGCGAACTCGCGCGCGCTCACCCCCGTCGCGTCGATCACCTGCCGGACCCGTGCGGCCACCTCGTCCTGCTGCATGGTCAGCCACCGTAGCCATGTGTTGAGAAAATCTCAACATCAGCGGGCGTATGTCCTGAACAAGCAGAGCGTTGCGGTTCTGACTGATGCATCAGTCAGAACCGCAACGCTTCGTCACCCGCTCTCCGCCGCCCAAGTGGGGTGGCTCGCGACCGTCACTCCTGGACGAGCATTCCGTTCCGCAGCTTGCCCAGCATCCGGCTCAGCAGCCGGGACACATGCATCTGCGATATCCCGAGCTCCGCCCCGATCTGCGCCTGGGTCATCTCCTGGCCGAAGCGCATGTCGATGATCCGGCGCTCCCGCTCGTCCAGTTCGCCCAGGAGGGGCGCGAGTGCGTGGAGATTCTCCACGGCCTCCATGGCGGGGTCCGGCTCGCCCAGCACATCGGCGAAGGTCCGCCCGGCGGCCTGGCGGGGCCCGCTCTCCGCGCTGTCGGTCGGCATGTCCAGGGAACCCGCCGTGTAGCCGTTGGAGGCGGCGATCCCCTCCGTGACCTCGGACTCCTCGATCCCGAGGTTCTCTGCCAGCTCCTGCACCGTGGGGTCCCGGTCGAGGTCGCCCGCCAGGGACTCCTTCGCCTTGGCGAGGTCGACCCGCAGCTCCTGGAGGCGCCGCGGCACGTGCACGGCCCAGCTCGTGTCACGGAAGAACCGCTTGATCTCCCCGACGATGTACGGCACCGCGAACGAGGTGAACTCGACCTCCCGCGAGAGGTCGAAACGGTCGATCGCCTTGATCAGTCCGATGGTGCCGACCTGGACGATGTCCTCCATGTCGCCACTGCCCCGGTTGCGGAAGCGGTTGGCGGCGAAGCGGACGAGGGACAGGTTCATCTCGATGAGGGTGTTGCGCGCGTACTGGTACTCGTGCGTGCCCTCCTCCAGGACCTGAAGGCGGTCGAAGAAGAGGCGTGAGAGCCGGCGCGCGTCCATCGGGGCGATCTTCCCGGCATCCTCGATCCACGGAAGTTCCTCGGTGGCGCCCGCCTGCTCCGTACCGGCTGTCTGCGCCGTCTGTGCGGTCTGTGCGGTCTGCGCGGTCATGTCGCTTCACGCTCCCTGGTTCGTAGGCCCTGAGGCCTGTTCGCCTTCCCAGGGGTGCGGCTCTCATGCGCGAAGGAGGGAGTTGATCCGGTCATCCGGTACGAATTGGCCCGAAATGAGCCCGGTTCGGCGCTGAGACACCGTCACCCGAGCGGCGCGAACCGAGGGGGAGTCCAAGGGGTGCGCGCGAAGGAGGCGCGTGAAGGGCGCCGGCAATGAATGCGCAAACAACCGCCCCACCGGTACGGGGGAGCCCGGTGGGGCGGTCGCCACCAGAGTGCCACAGCCAGGGGGCCGTTGGGGCCGGACCGGCTCGTATTGGCCTACGGATGAGTCGATTTCGCCGCTCGCCGGTTCGGGCGTCCGTCGGGGCGTCGGGGTGCCGTAGGGTCCGGCGGCCCCCGGCGGAGCCGCGCCGGACGGCCCGGCTCCCGGTGAGCGCGGCGCCATGAACAGATGGGTCCGGCGGAATACCTGTCGCATCCACCGGCTTTTCCTGCCTGGCGGGTGCGCCGCTCGCGACCCCGGGCACCCGCTGCCGAGAACCGCGCGACGGACGGAACGAGAACGAGGAAGACCATGACCCAGAACCACGCCCGGATCCGGACCCGGATCGATGCGCCTTCCCCGCTCCACCCGCTGGACAACCCCATCCGGTCCTCGCTCACCGGCCCGCACGCGCACTTCGCCGAGAGCCGGGGGCGGATTCTGCGTTATCCCGCCGACGTCACTCCCTGGCTCGCGCTCCCCGACGCCCCGGACGCCCCGGACTGGGCCGATGTCGCGGCGCTCGCCGGGCCGGGCGGTTCCGTCGCCCTGGCCGCGTTCCAGGAGCCGCCGCCGCAGGACTGGGAGATCGTCTTCCGGGCCGAGGGCGTCCAGCTGGTCGACGCGTCGGTGGACGCCGCGCCCGATCCGGAGGCGGTCCCGCTGGGCCCCCGGGACGTGCCGGAGATGCTGGACCTGGTGGCACGCACCCGCCCCGGCCCCTTCCTGCCGCGCACGGTCGAGCTGGGCACGTATCTGGGAATCCGCCGGGGCGGCGCCCTGGTGGCGATGGCGGGGGAGCGGCTGCACCCGCCCGGCTGGACCGAGATCAGCGGCGTCTGCACGGACGAGTCCGTTCGGGGGCAAGGGCTGGCGAGCCGGCTGCTCCTGGCGGTCGCGCACGGGATCCGGGAGCGCGGTGAGACGCCGTTCCTGCACGCCTCCGCCGCCAACACCGGGGCCGTCCGGCTCTACGAGTCCCTCGGCTTCCGGCTTCGCCGGCGTACGGAGTTCCTCTCCGCCCTCGTCCCCGCCACGGTCCCGTCGGCCGACGGGACCGGGACCTGAGGCACCCCGGGCACGGGACCAGGGTCCCGGGCCGGAAGTCCCGGGCGGGACCTTCGGCAGCCTCTCGGGCACTAAGCCCTCCTGCGCGGAGGCCCGCCTCCCGGTCAACTGGAAGGGACCGGCCGAAACCGCGGGCGGCGCCGAGAGATCAGCGGGAGGACGGGCCGTGCCCATGAGGTTGCTGGACATGGCGCAGAAGCGGAACGGGGTACGGCACCGAGGCGGTGGTGCGCCCGGTGCGGACGCGGGCGTCGCGGCGGTGTCCCAGAGCCGGATCGGCAACTGGGCGCTGGTCGGCGGCCTCGTGCTGCTGACCGTGCTGGTCGTGCTCCTCGACGCCACGACCGGCGACGACCTGCGGGTCGTGCCGCTGCTCGTGGTCGTCCCCGCACTGGCCTCCGTCTACTGCAGCCTCCGCCAGACGATCTGGGTCGCGGTGTGGATCACCACGGTCGTCGTCGGTTTCCGGGTCGGCGCGGACGGCACCTTCTGGGACTTCGCCTTCGGCATCGGATTCGCCGTACTGGCCTGTGCCCTCGGGGTCGCCGCCTGCGCGGCGCGCATCCGGCACGGCATCGAGATGGCGCGGCTGCGGTCGGCCGCCGTCGTCCTGCAGCGCCAGATCCTGCGACCGCTGCCGGTCGTGACCGGCCACGTCCTCGCGGACGGGCTCTACGTGCCGATGGAGGAGGACCGCTTCGTCGGCGGAGACATCTACGAGGTCGTCGAGTCGCCCTACGGGACCCGGGTGATCATCGGGGACGTCCAGGGCAAGGGGCTCGCGGCCATCGGCGCCGGATTCGCGGCCATCGCCGCCTTCCGTGAGGCGGCCATCCGTGAACCCACGCTGACGGGAGTGGTGGACGCGCTGGAGGACGCCGTCGTCCGGCACAACGTGTTCTCCGCCCAGACCGGTGAGGCCGAACGCTTCGTGACCGCGCTCGTGCTCGGGTTCGACGAGGGGGGCCGGGTGGCGGCCGTGAACTGCGGGCACCTGCCGCCGCTTCTGCTGCACCACGGCCGGGCCTCGGCCGTCACCCTCCGCCGGACCTACGTCCCCCTCGGTCTCGCCGGACTCAGCCGGGAGACCCGTACGACCGAATCCTTCGACTTCCCGCCGGGCGCGACGCTCCTCGCCGTCACCGACGGGGTGACCGAGGCCCGCGACGCCGCCGGCGCCTTCTACCCGCTGGACGAGCGGATCGGGGCCTGGGCCGGGCACGGGCCGCGTGAACTGCTCGACGCGCTCCACGTCGATCTGGAGGACTTCTCCGGAGG
>NZ_NTGZ01000335.1 GCF_002551245.1 Streptomyces sp. rh34 | reverse complement strand
GTACGTGGCCGGGGCGCGGGCCCGCGCCCCGGCCACGTACACCCCGACCCCCGTAGAACTCTCCGTGCTGCGCGTGTAGGCGGGCCATGCCCGATCCGCGCCCTTCTCCTCCCGCATCCCCAGCACGGAGTGCCGCATGCCCACGCCCAAGAAGCCCGTCTCCACGCCCAAGAAGCCCACTTCCACGGGCCGGAAGTCCTCGTCCCGCAAGCCCCTGGTCTACGGCGCGGCGATCGTCGTCGCCGCCGGTCTCCTCGGCTTCGTGTCGTACCGGGCCACCGCCCCCGACGACACCGCCCCGGACACCTCCTCCGCCCCGGCCGCCGAGGTCTCCGCCGACCCGAACGAGGGCGTCTACCCGGAGCTGACGAAGCTCGCCCGCCGGGACGCGGACGACAAGCTGGCCGTCGGCCGCGCCGACGCCCCGGTCGTCCTGATCGAGTACGCCGACTTCAAGTGCGGCTACTGCGGCAAGTTCGCCCGGGACACCGAACCGAAGCTGATCGAGAAGTACGTGAAGGACGGCACGCTGCGCATCGAGTGGCGCAACTTCCCGATCTTCGGCGAGGAGTCCGAGAACGCCGCGCGCGGCGCCTGGGCCGCCGGGCAGCAGAACCGCTTCTGGGAGTTCCACAGCGCCGCCTACGCCGAAGGGGCGAAGGAGAAGGGCTTCGGCAAGGACCGGGTCGAGGCGCTCGCCGAAAAGGCCGGGGTGAAGGACCTGAACCGGTTCATGAAGGACCTCGACGGCAAGCCCGCCCGGGACGCCGTCGCGAAGGACCGGGAGCAGGCGTACAGCATCGGCGCGACGTCCACCCCGTCGTTCCTGATCAACGGCCGTCCGATCGCGGGAGCGCAGCCGGACGAGACGTTCACCCAGGCCATCGAGGCCGCCGCCGAGCAGGCGAAGGCCACCGGCAAGGACACCGGCAACGCGGGCAACGACGCAGGGCACACCGCCAAGTGACGGCGGACATCGGCTACTTCGCTGCCCTCCTCGGCGGGCTGCTCGCCCTGGTCAGTCCGTGCAGCGCGCTGCTGCTGCCGGCCTTCTTCGCGTACTCCATCGACTCCACCTCCCGGCTGCTGGCCCGCACCGGCATCTTCTACGCCGGGCTCGCCACGACCCTCGTCCCGCTCGGCGCGGCCGGCAGCTACGCGGGACGGCTGTTCTACGGTCACCGCGACGCCCTCGTCATGGGCGCGGGCTGGCTGATCATCGTGCTCGGCGTCGCGCAGATCGTCGGCCTCGGCTTCGCGTCCCGGCGGATCGCGGCCCTCAGCGGCCGGATCCGCCCCACCACGGCGTTCTCCGTCTACGCCCTGGGCGCGGTCTACGGCCTGGCCGGATTCTGCGCGGGCCCGATCCTCGGCAGCGTCCTGACCGTCGCGGCGGTCAGCGGCAGCCCGGTCTACGGGGGGCTGCTGCTGGCGGTCTACGCGCTCGGGATGGCCGTACCGCTCTTCGTGCTGGCCCTGCTCTGGGAACGCTTCGACCTCGGCCGCCGGACCTGGCTGCGCGGCCGTGCCGTCCGGCTCGGCCGGTTCGAACTGCACACCACGTCGCTGCTGTCGGGGCTGTTCTTCATCGGGCTCGGCACGCTGTTCCTCGTGTACGACGGGACGACCGCGCTGCCCGGTCTGCTGGGCGTCGACGACTCGTTCGCGGTCGAGCAGTGGGCGCAGAACCTGGGCGAACGGGTGCCGGACGGGGTGCTGCTGGGAGCGGCGGTGCTCGTGGCGCTGCTGGTCCTGGGCGCCCGGGCCCTGCGCCGGCGCGGCACGGACGCATCGGCGGAGACGACCGAGGAGCCCGAGGAGACCGAGAAGACCGAGAAGGTGTGACACGGCGAAGGCCCCGCCCACCGGGCGCGGCCTTCGCGTCCACCGGGGGCCTCCGCGGCGGAATCGGCGCTCGCCGTCCTCGGCGGAGCGCCCCGCTCTCCTCGGGGCCCGGGGCGCTCGCGCACAATGGGCCCATGTCGACCCCCGGCTTCGGCCCGCCGCCAGGAGACTTCCCGCCGCGGCCTTCGTATGCTCCTCCGCCGTACGGGGGCGAGGCTCCTCCGCCGTACGGGGGCCTGCCGGCCCCCGTCGCCCCGGAGTTCGTGGCCTTCGACAAGAGCAACGCCCTCGTCATCGACGACCAGGGCGTCTCCTTCGACATCGGCGGCCACGTCACCGATTACCCCTGGCAGCAGATCACCCAGCTCCACTACACGGCCCGGGGCACCTTCCTGCGGGTCGGCCTGATCCATCCGAACGGCTGGTTCGTGGAGTGCGTGATCAACGCGAAGAAGCAGCAGAAGCTGATCCAGTGGCTGACGGAACTGGGCCCGGTAGCAGCTCACTACCAGGCCCAGCTCCCACGGCAGAACTGAACCGCCGCGCCGGGTAACCGAAGCCCACGCCGGACGCGGGCGGACCGGGAACGTCAGGAAGGGGCGGAGCCCAGGACTCTGGCAGTGAAGGTCGCCAACTGTGCCCGCATCCTTTCGCGTGACCCGCGCTCATGCCCGGCCAGATGCTCGACAAGATCGGCTCGGGTGGCTGCGAGCAGGGCGTGAGCGGTGAAGTCGCTGTCGGTCACGCCGGGGATCTGCCCCAGCATGGCGTCCAGCAGGCCGTGCCAACGTTCGTAGTGTTCGGCCTGGTACGGGCTGCCGCTCCCGCTTTCCTCCAGGGCCAGCATGAGGCGGCGGTTGTCGAGTTTGAAGCACAGGAGAGCGTCGAGCAGGGCGGGTACGCGCTGTTGCGGCGGGGTCGTGGGGCCCAAGGGCGGGGGTCCGGCCTCAACGGCCTCCCTGACTGGTTCCAGCCGTGCTTCGTACAGCGCGCGCAGCAGTCCGGGGCGGTCGCCGAAGGCCCGGAAGAGCGTGCCTTTGCCGACGCCGGCCGCCGCTGCGACGGCGGCCAAGGTGACACCTTCCGGGCTCTCGCAGCGGGCGAAGAGAGCGTCGGCGGCCGCCAGGACGGCCTGCCGGTTACGGGCGGCGTCCTTGCGGGGTTTGCGCTCGGGCATGCCGCACCTCCGGTTGCAAAGCGGACCACGGGTCCGTATCGTCAAAGCGGACCCAGGGTCCATATTCCATGAGATGGAGGATACCCATGTCTGCACCGACTTCTCCGGCGGACCTCTACCGTCACAGCCTGCGGCTGCTGCTGGACAAGGACATGCCCGCGTGGGTCGCGCTGTGGGCCGAGGACGGCTTGCTGGAGTTCCCCTTCGCCCCTGATGGCTGGCCGAAGCGTCTGGAGGGCAGGGAGGCCATCGCCGCGTACATGCGCCACTACCCGGATCACATCGATCTGCATGACTTCCCCGAATCGCGGATCCACCGGACCGCCGATCCTGAGGTCGTCGTGGTCGAGATGCGTGGCGTCGGCCGCCTGGTGGAGTCCGGCCGGCCCTTCGACATGACCTACATCGCCGTCGTGACAGTCCGGGACGGGCACATCACCTCCTACCGCGACTACTGGAACCCCCTCGCCGTCCTCGAACCCGGCACCGATTTCACCAGGAGCACCCGATGACCACCACCGGCACCACCCCGGACAGGGGCACCACCTCGGACACGGGCACCACCCCGGACAGGGGCACCACCTCGGACACGGGCACCACCCCGGACACGGGCACCACCCCGGACACGGGCACCACCTTGGTCATCGGCGCCACCGGCACCACCGGCAGCCGCACCGCGGCGCGGCTGTCGGCCTCCGGCCACCGCGTCAAGGCCGCCAGCCGTCGCGCCGCCGACGTCCCCGGCGCGGAGCCGGTCGCCTTCGACTGGTACGAACCCGCCACCCATGCCGCCGCCCTCGACGGAGCCGACCGCGTCTACCTGATCCCGCCCGTGGGCGACGCCGACCCGGCGGCGGTCATGGTGCCCTTTCTCCGGCGGGCCCGCTTGGCCGGCGTGCGCCGTGCGGTGCTCCTCAGTTCCTCGGCCATCCCCGAGGGCGGCCCGGCGGTGGGAACAGTGCACCAGGCCCTGCCCGATCTGTTCGAACAGTGGGCGGTGCTGCGGCCCTCGTGGTTCATGCAGAACTTCACCGGCACGCACGCGCACGCCGTGAGCATCCGGGAAGAAGGCGCTGTCTGGACCGCGGCCGGGAGCGGCCGGGTCGGTTTCGTCGACGTCGAGGACATCGCGGCCGTCGCTGTCCATGCTCTGACCGACGCGCACGCCCCCAACACCGATCTCGTCCTCACCGGGCCGGAGGCGCTCAGCTACGACGACATCGCCACCACCATCACCCGGGTCACCGGCCGGGCCGTGGACCACCGCCGCCTGTCCTACGAACAGATGCGCGACCGCCTCGCGGCGCATGTGCCGCTGGAGTTCGCCTCGATGCTGGCCGGCATGGACCGTGCCATCGCCGAGGGGGCGGAGGACCGCATCACCGACACCGTCCAGCGCCTCACGGGCCGACCCGCGCGCAGATTCCACGCTCTCCTCGAACGAGAGGTGGAATGAAGCGACTGGGGGGCCGGGCATGGGCATCAGCTTCGTTGCCCGCTCACCACTTGATCACCGCTTGATCGCGGCCTGGTCGCCGGCACCGCCCTGAGGCTCCCCCGCACATGAGAAGCGCCTCAGACGAGAACTCCGTCCGAGGCGCTTTCCGAGGTGGCTGGGGCCGGGATCGAACCGGCGACCTATCGCTTTTCAGGCGATCGCTCGTACCAACTGAGCTACCCAGCCACGCAGCCGCTGGGGCTGCAGCGGTCCTGACGGGATTTGAACCCGCGGCCTCCACCTTGACAGGGTGGCGAGCACTCCAAACTGCTCCACAGGACCAAGCAATGTGCGAAACAAGTCTCGCACATGGTGAAACGTGCCCCCAACGGGATTCGAACCCGTGCTACCGCCTTGAAAGGGCGGCGTCCTGGGCCACTAGACGATGAGGGCTATTGGCCCGCCTGTTCGCTTTGCAGCGCGTCGGGGACGTGAGAAGCATATGGGATGGGTGGAGCTATCGCCAAAACGGTTTACGGCGAGGGCGTCGGGCGCGTCGGGGAGCGGGTAGGGGAGGGCGAGGAGGTGGACGAGGAGGTGGGTGACGGGGTGGGGGAGACCGGGGCGTCCTTCTTCAGGTTCTCCTCCGGAAGATGGCGGCTGACCTCGGCGGTCGTCAGTCCGAGACCGCCCAGCGTGATCTCGTCCCAGGCCTGGAGCCGGCGGGTGGAGCGGTCCATGTAGAGCACCGAGGCGTGCACCTTCTCGGGCTTCTCGTTCTGGACGGCGCGCAGCCCGCCGCCGCCCGTGGAGCCCTCGACCTTCAGCCGTGTGCCGAGCTTCAGCTGCTCGTTGATCCGGCGGTGGAGGTGGCCCGACAGCACCAGCGGGACCGTGCCGTCGGTCTCCCGGGCGGTGTTCGGGTCGTGGGCGACGGCGATGTCGACCGGCGTGCCCGCGCGCTCCTGGTCGCGCAGCGCGGAGGCCAGGCGCGCCCCTTCGAGCTGGGCCGCCTCCTTGCCGCCGACCGGGGCGGTCCGGTCCGGGGTGAAGGAGGCGTCGCCGGTGCCCGCGATCCGCAGCCCGCCGACGTTCACCGCGCCGCCGTCGTCGAGGACGCTCACGTTCTTGAACTTCGTCAGATACGCCTGGGTGATGGGCGAGTCGTGGTTGCCGCGCACCCAGACATAGGGCGCGCCGAGGTCGCGGATCGGGTCGAGGAAGCCGTTCTCGGGGGCGGAGCCGTGGTCCATCGTGTCGCCGGAGTCGATGATGACGTCGATCTCGTACTGCTCCACGAGCGAGGCGATGATGTGCCAGGCCGCCGGGTTGAGATGGATGTCGGAGACGTGCAGGACCCGGATGGTGCCCGGGTCGGGCTGGTAGACGGGGAGCGTGGAGGTCGCGTCGTACAGCTTGGTGACGTTGGTGACCAGGCGGGCCAGCTCCTGCTGGTAGATGTCGAACTCCGTGACGATGGAGCGGGCGTCGCCGACCAGGGACGGGGCGCTGGAGAGCAGCCCGGAGAACTTCGGCTCCAGGACGGACTTCGGGTTCCAGGTGGCGTACGCGCTGACGCCGGACGCGGCCAGCAGGGTGAGGGCGAGCCCGCCGGCGGCCAGGGCGCGCCGGGGGCGGCGGTAGACGACGAGGCCGAGCGCGGTCGCGCCGGAGACGACGGCGACACAGGAGCGCACGGCCAGCTCCCGGGTGCCGGCGGCGACATCCCGGGTGACCTCGTCCTGGAGGCTGGAGAACCGTTCCGGCCGGTCGACCAGGGCCTGGGAGCGTTCGGGGTCGAGGCGGTCCACGTCCACGTCGAGCCGGAGCGGCGCGATGTGCGAGTCCAGCTCCAGGGCGCCGAGCGGGGACACGTTGATCTTGCTGCCACCGGTCAGGGAGGGGCGCAGCGTCATGTTGGTGTCCATGGGGCCGACCGGAGTACGGATGGAGCCCACGGCGAGCAGTCCCAGCCAGGCCCCCAGCACGACGACGGCGAGCATGCCGAGGGCGCGGAGGTACGGGCGGCGGGCGGGACCCGTCAGGTCACCGGGGGCCGCGGTGCCGGAGCCGACCGGGGCGCGCCCCCGGGGCTTCGGGCGGACGATCTGGGTGAGGCGGTGCCGGACGCGGTCGGCTGCGGCACGGAACGGGACGCGGACCATTGGGCCCGTATGCCCCGGTACGGCCTCCGTCATGCCGGACGCGGGCCGGGCATCCGCCGGAGGAGCAGGGCCGGCCAGGTCGCGGCCTGCCCGCACGGGGCCGCCGTACGGGACAATGGCCGGGTGCTGGAGATGACGCGCGAACAGTTCGAGGAGCTGGTGAGCCAGGCTCTGGACCGGATCCCGCCGGAGCTGACACGGCTGATGGACAACGTGGCGGTGTTCGTCGAGGACGAACCGGACCCCGGCGACCCCGACCTGCTCGGGCTCTACGAGGGCACCCCGCTCACCGACCGGGGCGAGTGGTACGCCGGGGTGCTGCCCGACCGGATCACCATCTACCGGGGGCCGACGCTGCGGATGTGCGAGACGCAGGAGGATGTCGTCGCGGAGACCGAGATCACCGTGGTCCACGAGATCGCCCACCACTTCGGCATCGACGACGAGCGGCTTCACGCCCTGGGCTACGGGTGAGCGAGCAGACCCCGCGGGAGCTGCCGGAGCCCGGCCCTCCCGCCGCACCGCAGGGCCGGGTGCTGGCCTGTCTCTTATACACATCT
>NZ_NTGZ01000334.1 GCF_002551245.1 Streptomyces sp. rh34 | reverse complement strand
GGCGAAGGCGAAGGCGAAGGCGGAGGCGCGGGCGCTGGCGTGGGCGCTGGCGTGGGCGAAGACGAGGGCGCGGGGGTGGGCGCGGGCGCGGGGGTGGGACGCGCCGGCCGTGCGGGCGGGCCCGAGTCCGGTGCGGGCGTCGTCGGCGACGGCCCGGCCGGTTCCGGGTCCGGCTGTGGCACGGGCCCGCCCTCCGCGACCAGTGCCTCCGCTTCCGCCGGCCCCGGGACCGGCTCCGGCTTCGGCTTCGGCCCCGGTCCCGGTGCAGGCTCCGGCTCCGGTGCGGGCTCCGGCTCCGGCTCCGGAGCAGCCGTTCGCGTCGGCCGCGTGGGCTGGGAGGACCAGCCCAGATAGCCGCCGCAGTTGCCGCAGAAGTCGTCACTCTCGCCGTTGGCCGTACCGCACGCCGGGCACGAACGCATCACGTCAGCTTCCTGTCTGTTCGGGCTCTCCGGGCGGGCCCGGCAGGACCTCCACCCGGCAGGTGAGGTGGACGGGGCACGAGGCGGTGGCGACGTCCAGGACGCGGCGGGCGTCCACCGCGACGCCCTCGCGCACCGGCCAGACCCGGACGAGCAGTTCACCGGTCGGCGGCGGCGGGAGAGCCGTGCCCGGCTCGGCCGACCAGGTGGCGCCACCGCCGTCCCGGACGTCCGCGTGCACACCGCAGCAGAGCCGCAGCCGCTCGACGAGACCCCGCCGGGTGCCGCGCCACCGGTGCAGCTCGACGGCGCGCGCGACGACCGCCCGGCGCAGCTCGACCGGCCACGCCGGATCGGCCTCGACGCCCACCCAGGACGCCAGCCAGGGCAGGAAGTCGGCCGGGGCCAGCGACGGGTCGAAGTAGGCGGGCAGGTTGTCCAGGGTGGACAGGACCGGGGCCAGCACCGTGTCCAGGCCCGCCGTGAACCGCTGGGCCAGGTCGTCGTCCGCGTACAGGGCGGGCAGCAGTTCGCCGATCGGGTACCGGCTGGGCAGCCCGGGTATCGCGGCCCGGGTCATGCGACCTCACCGGCCCCGTTCGCGGTGACCACCACCTGGTGCTGGTGCGAGAAGACCAGGGCTCCGGGCGCCACGTCGATACGGTCCACCGCCGCGCCGCGCCGCCCGGTGATCGGGTCCGCCGGGAACAGCCGGACGTCCTCCACCAGACCGGCCCCCTCCACACTCTGGAGCACGGCGAAGACCTCCCCGTACTGCACGGGCCTGCCGAACGGCCACCCCCGGCCGTCCGCCCCGCCCCGCAACGGGTCGATGTGCCGGAACAGCGCCTCCAGAGCCTCCGCCCGGACCCGGTCCACGTCGCCGGGCGCGGCCACCAGCCGGGCGACGACGGTGACGCCCTGGTAGGCGGGCGGTTCCACGACCAGCCGGGTGCCGACCAGCCGCCGTTCGTCGAGCCGCTCGGTGACCGCCGCGAGCACCGGGTCCGAGGGGATCAGCTGCTCGAACCGCAGCTGCCCGTCCTCGTCGGCGACCGCGTCGGGCACCACCAGCACCCGTACCGCACCGGCCTCGCCCGCCACGGCCGGCAGGCACCGCACCCGGCGCAGCGACGGCGCGGCCTCCCGGGCGATGACCTCGTAGTCCTCGGCCGTCACCGCCCGCTCCTGCACCCGCAGGATGTTGGGCGCGCGCACCTTCGCGTTCTCCACGGTCTCCCCGTCGACCCCGCCGGTCGCCGCCTCACGGTTGTTGACGCCCGCGACGTACGGCACCGAACTGCGCAGCACGGAGATCGCTCCCCGCGCGACGTTGCCCGCCGCGCCGCCGCCCGTCCGGTAGCGCGGGACGCGCAGCTGGGCGCCCTTCTCCGGCACCGCGCCGTACGCGCGCATCGTGCCGTCCGGCTCCCGCACCTCCGGCGGGAACGCGAACTCCCCGGCGACGGCGTCGATCCGCACGTGCCGGTCACCGGGGCCGGACGCGCCGAAGTGCTCGACCGGGGTCCACACCTGCCAGCCCTCGTCGGTCGAGACCTGGACGACCAGCGGCTCCCCGTCCAGGAGCAGCGGCGCCCGGCTCACCGAGAACCGCTGCCCGGCGACGCCCTCGGACATCCCGAGGGGCACGTCGAGGACGGTCTCCGCGTGCTCCGCGGCCGCCGTGCCGCCGACCGTGAACACCTCGGCCTCCCGGATCGTCGGCGACTCCGAGTAGAACGGCTGGCCCGGCTCCGGAGCGGTGACCCGGCAGCGCAGCCACCCCGCCCGGGTCCCCGCCACGACGGACGCGGTGTGCCCGGCCGGGACGAACACGACGACCTCACCCGGCCTGTTCAGCCCGCCGGTGCTGTCGGTGCCGGTCGCACACGTCACCCAGCGGGCCCCGTCCCACGCCTCCCACACCAGCGGCGGCTGACGCGGGTCGACGCCCACGCCCTCCACCCGGCTGTCGAGGCGGACGGCGACGATGCACCGGGGCACGGCCGTCGGCAGCCCGAACAGCAGGGCGTCGCCGGGCTCCGGCCGGGCCTGGAAGCACGGGATGTCCTTGCCCGCGCCGAGCGGTCCGGTCCGGTCCGTCTGGTCGCCCGACACCGGCGCGGTGACCAGCCGGACCAGCGAACTCGGCACGATCGGCAGATCGTCGGAGGTGGAGAACACCACCGGCTCCTCGGCCTCCCCACGGGCGGTGGCGACCTCGGTGCCCGCGGGGAGGTGCACGGTCTCCGGCTGCGGCGCGGACAGCCAGAAGTCGATCTCGGCCCGCGCCACGGCGGGCGGGAACAGGGTCACGCCCAGCAGGTCGAGGAAGGCCGCGTAGTTCTTGTCCGGCACCCGGTTCAGCCGGTACAGCAACTGGTCGACCAGGTATGCGAACGTCTCGATCAGCGTGACCCCGGGGTCCGACACATTGTGGTCGGTCCACTCGGGGGAGCGCTGCTGGACGTACCGCTTGGCCTCGTCGACGAGCTGCTGGAAACGCCGGTCGTCCAGGTTGGGCGAAGGCAGGGCCATCAGCGCACTCCCGCTTCCCGAGCGGTCCCGGAGGAGCCCTCGGAAGAGCCCTCCGACGACGGGATCGTGTAGAAGGGAAAGACGAGGTTGCGCAGGTCGTTGGTGGCCCGCACGGTGTAGTGCACGTCGATGTAGAGCGTGCCCTCCTCGATGGCGTCGAACGCGATCGCCACGTCCGTCACCTCGATGCGCGGCTCCCACCGCTCCAGCGAGGTGCGGACCTCCTGGGCGATCCGCCCGGCCGTCGCCCCGTCGCCGGGCGCGAAGACGTAGTCGTGGATGCCGCAGCCGAACTCCGGACGCATCGGCCGCTCGCCCGGCGCGGTGCCGAGCACCAGGCCGATCGCCTCCTCGATCTCCCGGTCCCGCTCGACCAGCGCGATCCCGCCCGTCGGCCCGACCCGCAGCGGGAAGCCCCAGCCGCGCCCGATGAATCCGCCGCCGCTCACATCGGGCCCCCGATCAGGACGTTCGGCGCACCGCTGATGATGGGCGCGCCGCAGCTGGTCTTGTCCATCATCCGCGCGGCGGGCAGCCCGCCGATGAGCACCTGACCGGTGAGCGCGCCGGCCGGGTTGGGCATGATCACGTTGCCCGGCCCGAGCAGGGCGTGCGGAGGGATGACGCACACATGGAGGCTCCCGGTGACGGCCGCCGGCCGGCCGCCGATGAACACGGTGGCCACGGCCACCGCACCCGGGGGCGGGGTGCCGATGAGACCGCCGTGGGCGGTGCTGTCGCCCGTGCGGGCTGCGGGGGGCATGGCCGGGGTTCTCCTAGCTGTGAAAGGGATTTCGGGGCAGTCGGGCTTCGGGGCAGTCGGGAGGCGGACGGGCGGACGGGCGGACGGGCGACGGACGGGCGGTCAGTTGATTCTGATGAGTTTGGCCTTGAGGACCGCGAGCAGCCCGCCGTCGACCGTGACCCCCGTCTTGCCGTTGACGGTCACCGAGCGGCCCTTGATGTTCACGTCGCCCGTGGCTCCCGCGTCGAGCGTGATACCCGAGGCGGACAGCGTCACCGAGCTGAGTTCTCGGGTGCCGCCCCGGGCCTTCACCGTCAGTGTGATCTCGCCCTTTTTCTCGTCGAGCATCACGTCGAGCCGCTTGTCACCGCTGGCGATGCGCACCCCGGACGGGCCGCGCGGGGCGTCGAGCAGCTCCAGCCGGTTGCCCGAACGGGACACCAGAGAGCGCCGGTTGACCTTCCCGCTCGTCGGGTCGACCAGCGGGACGTCGTGCGGAGAGGGCTTGTCGACCCCGTTGTAGAGACCGCCGAGCACGTACGGGCTGTCCAGCAGTCCCTGCTCGAACCCGACCAGCACCTCGTCGTTGACCTCGGGGCTGAACACCCCGCCGCCGCCCTGGCCGCCCCACTGCACCGTACGGACCCAGTCGGTGACGTACGTGTCGTCGAGCCACGGGAACTTCAGCCGCACCCAGCCGCGTTGGCCCCTGCCCTCCTCGCGGATGTCGGTGACCACCCCGATCGCCAGACCCGGCATGCGCGGGCCGCGCGAGGGGGCGTTGCCGCCGGAGGCCAGCCCCGAGAGCGACCGGTCCGGCGAGGCGCTGACGATCACCGTCGTGCGGTAGCCGGTGTCCGGTTCGAGGACGTGGTGCGCGGCGGTCGCGGTGTAGCGGCCGGAGAAGGCGGGCCCCACGTTGCCGAGGGCCACCGGCATGCCCGCCCGCAGCTGGGGGTTCCCGTAGGCGACCGCCTCGACCTCCCCGAAGCCGGCGCTGACCGAGGCGGCCAGCGCACCGGCCACGGCCCGGGTCTCCGCCTGGGTGCGGTACGGGGTGTCGGCGATCGTCGTCCGGGAGCCCGAGCCGAACATCCTGGCCGCCGTCGACGGACTCATCCCCGGGGCGACGGTGTCGCTGCGGACGGACTGCTGCCGGGCCACCAGCCGGGTCTTGGTCTCGACGTTCCAGCCGCGCACCTCGACGCTGTCCGCCCCGTCCGCACCCGTCAGCACCGCACGCAGGGCCAGCAGGTTGTTCCCGTACTCCAGGACCATCGGGTCGCGCGTGGCGGAGGTCGTGGGCGAGGGGGCCGAGGAGGCGGGGTCCGGCTTGGTGAACTGCAGCCGCCCCTTGTCGTCCACCCGCACGGTGGCGCCGCTCTCGGCCGCGAGGTGCTGGAGGAACTCCCAGTCCGACACGTTCGGCTGGGTCACCTGCTTGTACGTGACCGGCGCGGCCTCGATCCGCCCGCAGGTCAGACCGGCGCCGGCGGCGACCTTGCGGACGATGTCCGCCGTCTTCATGTTCCGGTACGCCATGACCTTCCGGCCGCGCTGGAGCCGGTGCGCCTTGGAGAACGCCCGCACGACGGTGAACGATCCGGTGGTGTCGGTGTCCAGCTCGACCGCGGTGACCTCCCCGGTGAACAGCCGCTCGCGCGCCCGGTCCTGGACGGTGACCACCGAGATCTTCAGCGGGGTGCCCATGCCGATGCCGGTCTTGGCGAGGAAGGTGTGGTCGGGATCCCGGTACATCAGTACGGCGGTGTCGGGCAGGCCCACGTTCTCGTCGACCACGCAGCTCACCAGCTGGGTGGCCCAGGCGGCGGGCAGTTCGGCGGGCGCCTCGACGATCGGATCGGCGGCGAAGGAGCGCCCGGGGGATTCCGTCCCGCTCATCGGCCCTCCTCCGCCAGGTGGTCTTCCCGTCCGGGCACGAGGAGCTCCCTGCCGGGGGTCAACTGCATCGGGTCGTCGATGTCGTTGGCGTGCGCGATGGTCCGCCAGGCGGTGGCGTCGCCGTACTCCCGCCAGGCCAGCAGCGGCAGGCTGTCCCCGGCCACGACCCGGTGGGTGCGCCGCGCGTCCTTCGAACCCGAGGTGGGGTTCTGGCCGGCCGGGTCGACGCTCGCCTCCTCGATCGACAGGGAGCAGGTGGCGCGCAGCGGCTTCCCGTCGACGTCGAACAGGGTGTACGAGACCGAGAGGTTGGAGAGCACCCCGTCGAACGAGGTCGTCTTGGACGTCCCCCAGTCGAAGCGCACCCAGGGGCTGGCGGGCGTCTTGCGGGCCAGGCTCTTGGGCGTGGGGACACACGCGGTCATCAACTGCTCCACCGCCTTCTCCACGGAGTTGTCGTGCGTGGCGGTGGCGTCCAGGAAGACCTCCAGCGACAGGGCCCGGGGCCCGCTGCCGACGAACTCGGGCAGCGCGGACTGCCCGGCCATCCGGGACGGAGTGCGCCGCCACTCGGTGCTCTTGCTCAGCGACAGCTTCGCGGGGTTGAACTGCAACGTGAGACGGGCGAGTGTTCCGCCGGGCTTGGCGCCGACGGTCGACGGCGGTTCCATGATGGTCAGCTGGGCGCGAGCGCGGCTCGCGCGGAGAGCGGGTGACATTGCGTTCCTCCTTCCTTCGTCGTCCTGTCGTCCTGACCGGAAGCGCTGCTTCCGGTCAGGAGGGCTCCAGACCCTCGTGCGCGATCTCCAGCGTCTCGATCGCCGCCTGGGAGTTGGCCGGATCGAAGGAGGGCCCCTGCCAGCGCACCGGCACGATGCCGTGCACCTGCCAGCTGACGATCCGGCTGAGGTTGGGACGCAGCGCGACGATTTCGCCGTCCTTGGGTTCGACCCGCTGGATCGTCTCGTTCAGCCAGCGCGCGATCTTGAGGGTGTCGGCGGTCACCGGGCGGGTCAGCGTGATGTTCGTCCAGGTGATCCGCCCCGGCAGCTGCCAGGTGAAACCGTTGTTGCCGCCCTCGGCGTACGTCTCCATCTCCACCTCGGCGCCCATGCCGGAGCAGGTGTGGAACGCGCCCAGGTCGCTGCCGCCGATCGCGAGCTTGAAGAACACGCTCGTCGCGAAGATGTTGTCCGTCATGCGTCTCTCGTCTTCTCTGCTGTCTCTCGTACGGGTCGTACGGGTCGTGCGGGGGTAAGCCGGGGCGATCGTGTCGTCAGCGGCGGCCGTCGTGCAGCCGCCCGCTGCGTTCCCGGCCCCGGCGCAGATCGGCGCGGATGAGCCGGCTCACCGGGTCGAGGAGCCGGCGGGCCAGCTCCTCGATCTCCGTTCCGCTCAGCCGGTTCGCCGGAGGAGCGTCGGAAGCGTCGTCGGAACGGGTGGCCGCCCCCGCCGCCCCGGCCGCGGGCTTCGGCGGGGCGGCCTGCACGGGAACCCCGGTGATCCCGGCGTTCGCAGCCGCCCGCTGGACCGCCTGCGCCCTGCTCTCCGGGCGACCCGCTCCGGCGGCCTGCACGGGCGCGCGGGGCGGCACGCGTACGGAGAGACC
>NZ_NTGZ01000333.1 GCF_002551245.1 Streptomyces sp. rh34 | reverse complement strand
CCCCGCCCCTTCCCCGCGCTCTCAGCCCTTGACGGCCGGTGCCACGTCCGCCGCCAGGCCCTCGTCGGCGCCGGGCGGCCCGTCCGCGTTCTCGTCGTCGTCGAACGGCGGCGGCTGCGGGGCCTCGCGCGGCAGCCGCAGCGCGATCAGCGCCCCGGCCGCGACGAGCGCCGCCGTCACCCAGACCGCCGTACGGTACGGGCCCGGATCCCCGGCCTCCGTAACGTGACCGCCGCCGATCACCGCCGCACAGGCGGCGATGCCCACCGCGCCGCCCAGGGTGCGGACGATCTGGAACAGGCCCATCGCCTGCCCCATGTCGGACGGCGCGATCGACTCGAACCCGGAGATCTGCACGGTCAGCACCGCCGTACCGAGCACCAGGCCGATCAGGAACATCAGCCCGCGCACGCTCCACGCGTTCTCCGCCACTCCGGGCACGGCGAGCGTCGCGAAGACCGCGGCGGCGACCAGCAACGCCGGCACGGTCAGCAGCCGCGGACCGAGCCGCGGCAGCAGCCGGTCCACCACCTGCGAGGCGAGCATCAGCCCGACCGCCTCCGGGAACACGCTCAGCCCGGCGTCCAGCGCCGACGCCCCCAGGCTCGCCTGGTAGAGGAGCGGGAAGACGAACAGCACGCCCATCAACCCGGCGGCCGTCACCCCGGCCAGCGCCGAGGCCGATCCGTACACCCGGTCGGCGAGCAGCCGCAGTCTCAGCAACGGTGTGCCCGCACGCACCTGGTGCAGGACGGCGGCCACCAGCAGGGCGGACCCCAGGATCGCGCTCACGGCGACGGCCGGCCGGGTCCAGCCCTGCGAGGGGCCGAAGCCGAGCGCGTACGTCAGCAGCCCCAGGGCCGGGGTGGCCAGCCAGAAGCCCACCGTGTCGAACGCCCCCTCCGGGCCCTCCACATGCTCGCGCAGACCGAAGGCGCCCAGCAGCACGGCGGCCGCCCCGATCGGCACGTTCACGAAGAACAGCCAGTGCCAGGAGAGGTGTTCGGTGAGCAGGCCGCCCAGCGGCGGACCGAGCGCCGGCATCAGAGCCGTCGGCACGATCAGGACCTTCGCCAGCTTCATCCGCTCGTGCGGCGGGAACGCCCGGAACAGCAGCGTCATCCCGACCGGCGTCAACAACCCGCCCGCCAGGCCCTGTACGGCCCGCGCCACCACCAGCGTCGTCAGATCGGGGGCCAGACCACAGACGGCCGAAGCGATCGTGAACGCGGTCAGCGCACCGAGGAACACCCGCTTCGTCCCGAACCGGTCGCCCAGCCATCCCGCCACCGGCAGCCCCACCGCGAGCGCGACCAGGAAAGCCGTCTCCACGGTGTTCGCCGCCGACAGCGGACGCCCGAAGTCGCCCGCGATCGTGTAGAGCGCCGGATTCACGATCGTCGAGTCCAGGCCGTTCATGCACATCGCGGCCGTGTAGACGAGGACGACCGCGACCCGGGGACGTATCCGGGGCCGGATCAGCAGCCCGCTCACCGCGCGGAGACGGGGACGGGACCGGCCCAGTGCGCGGTGATCCAGTCCAGCGCGTCCTGGCGGGCGCACGGGCCGTGAGCCGTCGACCAGCCCTCCGGCACCACCGCGAACAGCGGCCACAGCGAGTGCTGGCCCTCCGTGTTGGTCAGGACGAGGAACTCCCCGTCGGCGTCGAAGGGGTTGGCGGATGCGTCGCTCATCGGTGTCACTTCTCCAGCTCGGTCAGTCGGTCGGCGACCACGCGCGCGATGTGCGCGATCGGCTCGGGGAGGGTCATGTCCTTGTGCGAGCAGGCGACGTTCGTGTTGTCGATGCGCCCGCTCACATACGGGGCCCAGGTCTCCGGCGTCAGGGTGTCGTCGATGGTGTCCACCGTGGCCCGGAAGAAGAGCACATCGCCCCGGAACACCCGGTGGTCATAAGCCCGTACGAGGTCGTTGGTGTTGAGGTACACCTCGCCGAGCGCCTCGATCCTCGCGGCGGAGAGCGTCGCCAGCGGGGATCCCTCGCGGCGCAGCACATCCACCACGTTCGCCGTGGTCAGCTCCTTGTCGCCGAGGCTCTCGGGGCCGTAACCGCCCATGGTGAGCAGCGATTCGAGGGCTTCGGCGCGGTCGGGCACCGGCAGGCCCCGGAAGCCCTCGGCGGGGTACGCGTCCAGGATCGCCAGCAACTCCACCTCCTGCCCCGCCTCCTGGAGGACCGCCGCGATCGCGTGCGCGATGATGCCGCCGGTCGACCAGCCGAGCAGCCGGTACGGGCCCTCGGGCTGGACCTCGCGGATCCGGGAGGCGTAGTGCGCGGCCAGCTCCTCCAGCGTGGTCGGCAGCGGCTCGCCCGCCGTCGCCCCGCCGACGCCCTGCGCCTGGAGACCGTAGATCGGCACACCGGCCGGCAGATGGCGGATCAGGCCGGCGTAGCACCAGCTCAGACCGCCCGCCGGGTGCACACAGTGGACCGGGGCGCGGTCGCCGGGCCGGGCGGGCCGCAGCGGCAGCAGGACGTCGAGCGGGTCCTCCTCGCGCGAGACGTCCAGCGCCGCGTCCAGCGCGGCGGGCGTCGGGGCCTGGAACACCGTGCCGATCGACACCTCGATGCCGAACGCCGACCTGATCCGCCCCGCGAGGCGCACCGCGAGCAGCGAATGACCGCCCAGGTCGAAGAAGTTGTCCTCCACCCCGGCGGACGGCAGCCCCAGCACCTCCGCGAAGACCGAGCAGAGCTGCTCCTCGCGGACCGTGCGCGGCGCGCGCCCACCGGCGCTCACCGCGGCCCCCGGCGCGGGCAGCGCCGTGCGGTCCAGCTTGCCGTTGCCGGTCAGCGGCAGCCGCTCCAGCACCACCACGGCCGAGGGCACCATGTGCACCGGCAGCGTGGCGGCGGCGTGCTCGCGCAGCGCCGCCGGGGCCGGGTCGGCGCCGGGCGCGGGGACGACGTAGCCGACCAGCCGCTTGTCGCCGGGCGTGTCCTCGCGGACCACGACCGCCACATCGGCGACCTCCGGATGCGCGGCCAGCACCGCCTCGATCTCACCGGGTTCGATCCGGAACCCGCGGACCTTCACCTGCTGGTCGCCCCGGCCGAAATACTCCAGCGTGCCGTCCGGGCGCCGCCGGGCGAGGTCGCCCGAGCGGTACATCCGCCGCCCGCTCTCCCCGAAGAGCCGCGCGAACGGGTCGGCGACGAAGCGCCCCGCCGTCAGGTCCGGGCGGCCCAGATAGCCGAGCGCCACCCCCTCGCCCGCGACGTACATCTCGCCGGTCACCCCGGGCGGCACCGGCTGAAGCCGGTCGTCCAGCACGTAGACGCGCAGGTCGGGGATGTTCACGCCGATGGTGCTGGAGACCGCGGAGGCGGCCGTCGCCCGGTCCAGCGCCAGGTGGGAGACATGGACCGTGGTCTCGGTGATGCCGTACATGTTGACCAGCGTCGGCGCGTTCTGCTGGTGGCGCGTGTACCAGTCCGCGAGTCGCCCCAGCTCCAGCGCCTCGCCGCCGAAAATCACGTACCGCAAGGCCAGTTCGTGCCCCGGAGCCTCCCGGTCGGCGGCGGCCAGCTGGTAGAAGGCGGACGGCGTCTGGTTGAGGACGCTCACCCGCTCGTCCGCCAGCAGCCGGAGGAACGCGTGCGGGTCACGGCTGGTCGCGTACGGGACGACGACGACCCGGCCGCCGTACAGCAGCGCGCCCCACAGCTCCCACACGGAGAAGTCGAACGCGTAGGAGTGGAACAGGGTCCACACGTCGTCCGGTCCGAACGAGAACCAGTGCTCGGTCGCGGTGAGCAGCCGGGTCACATTGTGCTGGGTGACCACGACTCCCTTCGGGCGGCCGGTGGACCCCGAGGTGTAGATGACGTACGCCGGGTCCCCCGGGCTCAGCGGCCGGGTGCGGTCCGCCTGGCCGAGGGGCCAGTCCGGGAGTCCCGCCGCCTCGTCCGCGGTGATCAGCGGCAGGTCGTGCGCGGGCAGCCGCCCGGCCGTCGCGGCGTCCGTGATCAGCGCCGCCGGACGGGCGTCGTCCAGCATGTACGCGAGCCGGTCGGCCGGGTAGTCGGGGTCCATCGGCAGATACGCGGCCCCCGCCAGCGACACCGCGAGCAGCCCGGCCACCAGGTCCGGGGAGCGGGGCAGCGCGAGCGCCACGATCGAACCGGGACCGATCCCCCGGGCCGCCAGCAGACGGGCGAGCGACCGGGCCCGGGAGGACAGTTCGGCGTACGTCAGCGACGCGCCCTCGCAGCTCACCGCCGGTCGGTCCGGGTGCCGGCGCGCCGCCATCTCGTAGACCTCGGCGAGCGTGAGCGGCACCGGCCGGTCGTGGTTGACGCCGTTGGCCCCGACCACGGCACGGTGGACCTCGTCCTCGCCGAGGACCGGCAGCAGGCCGAGTGGGGTCCCGGGCCGCTCGGCCGCCGCGGTGAGCAGCCGGGACAGCCGGTCCGCGAGGGCCTGGGCGGTCGACCGGTCGAAGAGGTCGGTGCGGAACTCCAGGAAGCCCCCGATCCCGCCGCCGGGCAGTTCGCCCGCGTTCAGGGTCAGGTCGAACTTCGCGGTGCCGGACGGCACGGCGGTCAGCCGGGCGGTGGTGTCCGGGCCGAGCGGGACGGGCCCGTCCGCGAGCGACTGCCAGGCCAGCATGGTCTGGAACAGCGGATGCCGGGCCAGCGAACGCGGCGGGTTCAGCGCCTCGACGAGGTGGTCGAAGGGCAGCGCGTCGTGCTCGTACGCGGCGAGCGTGGCCGCCCGCACCCGGTCCAGCAGCTCGCCGAAGGCGGGGTCGCCGGAGGTGTCGGTGCGCAGGACGACGGTGTTGGTGAAGAAGCCGACGAGTCCGGCCGTCGCCTCGTCGTCGCGGCCCGCGACGGGCGTGCCGATGGGGATGTCGGTGCCGCAGCCGTGCCGCGTCAGCAGGGCCGCGAGCCCGGCCTGCACGGTCATGAACACGGTCGCCCCGTGCGCCCGTGCGAGCCGGCGCAGCGCCTCGTGCGCGGTGGCGTCCAGGGCGAAGGGCACGGTGTCGCCCGCCGAGGTGGCCACGGGCGGCCGGGGCCGGTCGGTGGGCAGCTCCAGCTGGTCCGGCAGCCCGGCGAGCGCGTCGCGCCAGTGCGCGAGCTGGGCCTCGGCGAGCGGGGTCGGCTCGGAGGGGGTCCCCAGCAGCCGCTGGAGCCGGGCCGTGTGGTCCACGTACTGGCCGCTCAGGGGGGCGAAGTCCGGTGCGCGGCCCTCGGCGCGGGCGGTGTAGGCGGTGGCCAGGTCCTGGGTCAGGGGAGTGGTGGAGGCCCCGTCGCCCGCGATGTGGTGCAGCAGGAGGAGCAGGGTGTGGTGGTCGGGCGAATCGCTGAACAGGACCGTGCGCAGCGGGGGTTCGGAGGCGAGGTCGAAGCAGTGGCGCACGGCCTCGGCGAGATCGCTGCCCGGCTCCGCCAGGTGCAGCACCGGGCGGGCGGCGGGGTCGTCGGCGGCGAGGATCCGCTGGTGCGGGGCGTCGATCGAGGCACCGGCGCTCTCGCCGTCGGTGGTTCCGTCGAGGGCGTCGCCGGAGGCGATGTCCGTGGGCGGGTATACCGTCCGTAGTGTCTCGTGACGCTCCGCCAGGTCGTGCAGGGCGAGCTGGAGCGCTCCGCGGTCGAGCGGGCCGTGGACGTTCAGGACGAGCGGGATGTTGTAGGTGGGGCTGGGGCCTTCGAGGCGGTGGAGGAACCACAACCGCTGCTGGGCCGGGGAAAGAGGGAGGGGACCGGTGCGCGGTACGGGGGAGAGCGGGACGGACGCGGTGGCCGCGCCGCCGCGGGTGCGGACCAGTGCCGCCAGGGCGGCGGGCGTGGTGTGGCGGAAGACGTCGGCGATGCCCATCGGCACGCCGAAGTGCTCCCGGAGGCGGGCGGCCAGCCGGGCGGCGAGCAGCGAATGCCCGCCGAGGTCGAGGAAGCCCGCGTCGGCGGCCGGAGGTTCGGCGATACCGAGCACGTCGGCGAAGAGCCCACGCACGATCTCGGCGTGCGGCCCGCCGCCGGCGTCCGGGCCGCCCGCGGTGAGCGGGAGCGGTTCGGGATCGGGCAGCGCGCGATGGTCGAGCTTGTCGTTGGCGGTACGGGGCAGCGCGTCCAGGAGCGTCACGGTCGCGGGGACCATGTGCGCGGGCAGGGCCCCGGCCAGATGGTCGCGGAGCTCGGCGGGGGTGGGCGGCGCGGTTTCCGGGGAGGCCGGATCGCAGCTCCGCGACCGGGCGGGGACGGCGGGACGGTCCTTCACGGGGACCGCGTAGGCCAGCAGCCGCTTGCCATGACCGGTGTCGCGGGCGATGACCGCGGCCGCCGCGACCCGCGGATGCGCGGCCAGCCGGGCCTGTATCTCGCCGAGTTCGATCCGGAAGCCGCGGATCTTCACCTGGTCGTCGCCGCGCCCGAGGAACTCCAGCGTGTGGTCCGCGCGGCGGCGCACCAGGTCTCCGGTGCGGTACATCCGGCCGCCGGAGGCACCGTTCGGCGCGCCGAACGGATCCGCGACGAACCGCTCGGCCGTCAGATCGGGGCGGCCCAGGTAGCCGAGGGCCAGGCAGGCCCCCGCGATGTACAGCTCACCCGTCACACCGGGGGGCACCGGACGCAGGGAGGAGTCCAGGACGTAGACGCGTGAGCCGCGCACGGGGCGGCCGTCGGGCCGGGCGGCCGCGGCGCCGGGCACCCAGTAGTAGGCGTCGACCGTCGTCTCGGTCGGCCCGTAGAGGTTGACCGGGTGCACGGCTTTGGCCTCGGTCAGCCGCTCCCACAGGGGCGGGGGGACGGTCTCCCCGCCGACCACCAGATGGGCCGGATGGTGGCGGCCCTCGTCCAGCAGGCCTTCGGCGACGAGCGCTTCGGCGTAGGAGGGGGTGACGTCGAGATAGTCGACCAGGTGCGCGCCGACGTACGCGGTGAGCGCCGCGGGATCCCGGTAGGCGGCGTCGTCCAGCAGGTGCAGCTCGTGCCCGTGGACCATCCACAGCAGCGGGTCCCAGGACGCGTCGAAGGCGAAGGAGGCGCTGTGCGCGACCCGCAGGCGTTCCCGGCCGGTCCGGGCGACGGCCGGGGCGATGTGGTCCGTGCCGTGCCCGGCGCAGAGGTTGGCGAGCGCGGCGTGGCCGACGAGGACGCCCTTGGGGCGGCCCGTGGAGCCGGAGGTGTGGATGAGGTAGGCGGGGTCCGCGAGAGCCGGCCCGGTGGGCGGCGGCCCGTCGGGACAGGCGGCCAGGGCGTCGGCCGTGGCGGGAGCGTCGAGCGCGACGGCG
>NZ_NTGZ01000332.1 GCF_002551245.1 Streptomyces sp. rh34 | reverse complement strand
CCGCCGCACCCCCGGCCCGGCCGTGCGCGCCCGGCCCGTCCCGTCAGCCGACGACGGCCGACCGGGCGGGCACGGCCACGATGTCGTCGGGGGTGATGGTCACGGCCCCGAACGGCCCGTCGGTCATCGACCCGTAGACCGCGAGCGGTGGCAGGGTCGAGGCGCCGGTGGCCGCCGGCAGGGTGAACCAGACGGCCTTCCCGGCCGAGCCGATCGGCCGCACACCCCAGCTCTCGCTGACGGCCGCGATCAGGGCCAGGCCCCGGCCCGACGTGGCGAACGAGTCCGCCTCGTTGACCGTGGGCAGGCGCGGGTCGTGGTCGTGGACGGAGACCGTCAGACGGTCGAGCAGCAGCTCGATGTCGACGGTGCATGACTTGTCCGGCTGTGCGTGCCGGTGAACATTGGTGAGAAGCTCGGTGACGCCCAGGGCCGCCTGGTCGATCAGAGGATCGAGATGCCAGTAGCGCAGTTGCGCCGAAATGATTCTGCGGACCTGACCGATCCGCGACGGCAGGGCCTGGAGCTCCACCGTGCAGTGCCTGCTTGGCTCGCTGATCACGGCTGCGACTCCCCGAAATAGGTCCGGAAGAAGAGAAGAGACACCAACGGAGCCGGCGGACGACTGACTGCCGAATCCGCTCTGCTCTTGTCGTGTCTGCTCGTGTCGCGCGATCCGGCCCGTGGGGCGGATCGCTCTGTCACCGAGGGTGCACCTTCAGTGACATGGGTCCAGCGTGGCCCAGGGGATACGGCTCCGCAACTCGCGGGGGGAGCCCGGCGGCCCGGGTACCGGCCCGCCCTGCCCGCTGCCGGCACTCAGTCCCGGCGGCCTCGCGCACTGCGCAGCGTCTCCAGGAAACGCCGCAACGGAGCCGCTCCGTCGCGTCTGCGGCTGCGCTGCCCCATCGTCAACCGGTAGCGCACCCCGTTCACCCGGGCGATGACGGAATCCGCCGCGATGAACCACCATGTGCGTGCACTCACCGAGCCCACCGGGGCGCTGTCGATCTCCCGCCCGCTGCTCGTGAGCAGCGACAGCCGCCCGTCCTTCACCACCACCTGACCAGCCCTGGTCAGCGACCGGGTGAACCGCTCGATCCTGACTCCCGACGCACTGAACTCGACGTCCGCCATGGCGGATTCGCCCCCCTTCGACACCACTCCTGCTGTGCAGTGTGCCCCGACGCGGGCCGGATCGCCAGAGGGCCCGGACGTGTGACGGACCCCGCGCGCACCGCCCGTCGCCGCCGCTTCGCGGGCGGCGGTCAAAGGTAGGGCTATGGGCCACCAAAGTGACCGTTTGCGCAGGTGGGGTGCATATCGTGGAGGCGCGGGGTACGGATCGACGAGCAACAGGAGCAGGCCCATGCACACCACTGAGCACGCAGCCGGGCACGGGGCCAGGGTGACCGTGGACGTCGACCGCAGCGACCCCGCGTACCGGGCCTGGCTGAAGGAGGCCGTCCGCAAGGTCCAGGCCGACGCGAACCGGTCCGCCGACACCCACCTGCTGCGCTTTCCGCTGCCCGAGGCGTGGGGCATCGACCTCTACCTCAAGGACGAGTCGACGCACCCCACCGGCAGCCTCAAGCACCGCCTCGCCCGCTCGCTCTTCCTGTACGGGCTCTGCAACGGCTGGATCCGGCCCGGCAAGCCGGTCATCGAGGCGTCCAGCGGCTCGACCGCCGTGTCGGAGGCGTACTTCGCCAAGCTGATCGGCGTCCCGTTCATCGCCGTGATGCCGCGCACCACCAGCCCGGAGAAGGGCCGCCTCATCGAATTCCACGGCGGGCAGTGCCACTTCGTGGACGACTCGCGCACCATGTACGAACAGTCCGCCGCCCTCGCCGCCGAGACCGGCGGGCACTACATGGACCAGTTCACCTACGCGGAGCGCGCCACCGACTGGCGCGGCAACAACAACATCGCGGAGTCGATCTACCAGCAGCTGCGCCTGGAGCGTTACCCGGAACCCGCCTGGATCGTCGCCACCGCCGGGACCGGCGGCACCTCGGCGACCATCGCCCGCTACGTCCACTACCTCCAGCACGACACCCGCATCTGCGTGCCCGACCCCGAGAACTCCTGTTTCTTCGACGGCTGGACCCACAACGACCCGCACGCCACCAGCGACCGCGGCTCGCGCATCGAGGGCATCGGCCGCCCGCGCATGGAGCCCAGCTTCGTGCCCGGCGCCATCGACCGCATGATGAAGGTGCCCGACGCAGCCAGCGTCGCCGCCGTCCGCGCCCTGGAGCGCGCCATCGGCCGCAAGGCGGGCGGGTCCACGGGCACCGGACTGTGGAGCGCCTTCAAGCTGATCGCCGAGATGGTGGAGCGGGGCGAGCAGGGCAGCGTCGTCACGCTGCTGTGCGACCCCGGCGACCGCTACCTGGACAAGTACTACTCCGACTCGTGGCTGGAGGAACAGGGCCTGGACATCGCCCCGTACACCGCCGCCATCGACGACTTCCTCAGGAACGGGACCTGGCCCTGCTGAGGCCGGACTCCGGCGCGTCGCTCAGGGCGTCGTCGTCGCCAGCCGCGCGTCCAGGCGGCGCACGGCGTCCCGGAAGGACCGGCCCACCCCCGCCCGCCCCAGGCTCAGGACCAGGCGGAACAGCCCCGTCCCGTCGGCGGCGAAGGTCCACTGCACCCGGGTGCCGGACCCCTCGGGAGTGAGCCGCCACTCCTCCAGCAGAGCCCGGAGGCCCGGGGCGTTGGACTCGTCGGCCCGATAGGCGTAGCACGTGTCCGGTTCGGCGGCCACGATCGTCTCGCGGAACCGGACCCCGCCCCGCAGCCGCACCTCGCGGCCCACGCCCGCACCGGTGGGCGTGGCCCGGGTGACGGCGGTGAACCAGGACGGCCAGGACGCGACATCCTCGGCGAGCGCGCGGTACACCACGTCCACCGGCGCGGACACCTCGGCGGCGAACACCAGACGTATCGGCGCGGAATCGGCGAACTCCCGTCCCACGGTACGGAGTCGGCGGGCCATCGCGTGCACCTCCGGGCGGTCTGCGGCGTGTGGAGCCGGGCATACGATAGCGGCCGCGCCATCAGTTGTCTGTACCACTGTCCGCCATCGGCGCACGGCGCTTCTCCTCGGCCGCGGCCGCCTCGGCGATATTGCGCGCCATCCCGCCGAACACGACCGAGTGGAAGGGCCACACGCTCCACCAGTACGCGTGACCGGGCAGCCCACGCGGATGGAACAGGGCGCGCTGCCCGTACACCGTCCGGCCCCGGTCGTCGCGGCGCACCGACAGCTCCAGCCAGGCCGGCCCCGGCAGCCGCATCTCGGCCCGCAGCCGCAGCAGTTCGCCCGGCAGGATCTCCTCCACCCGCCAGAAGTCCAGCGAGTCGCCCGCCCGCAGCCGCTGGGCGTCCCGCCGGCCGCGCCGCAGCCCCACCCCGCCGACGAGACGGTCGAGCCAGCCGCGTGCCGCCCAGGCCAGCGGGAAGGAATACCAGCCGTTCTCCCCGCCGATGCCCTCGATCACCCGCCACAGCGCGTCCGGACCGACCGGCACGGCCAGCTCCCGGTCGTCGCGGTAGAGGCTGCCGCCCGCCCAGTCCGGGTCGGTGGGCAACGGGTCGCTCGGCGCGCCGGGCACCGAGGCGTTGGACCAGCGGGTGTCGACCCGCGCCTCCCGGATCCGCTCCAGGGCCAGGCGCACCGCCCGGTCGAAGCCGATGGGCGTGTTTGGCGGATCGGGGACGTACTCCGCGATGTCGTGCTCCCGGCACACCACCTCGTGGCGCAGCGACTCCGTGAGCGGCCGGGCGATGGAGCCGGGCACCGGTGTGACCAGACCGACCCAGCGGCTGGAGAGCGTCGGGGTGAGCACCGGCACGGGCAGGATCAGCCGTCGCCGGAGCCCCGCCGCCCGCGCGTAGCGCTGCATCATGTCCCGGTACGTCATGACGTCCGGGCCCCCGATGTCGAAGGCCCGGTTGACGTCCTCGGGCAGCTTCGCGCTCCCCACCAGATACCGGACGACGTCCCGTACGGCCACCGGCTGGATCCGGGTCCGCACCCAGCTCGGGGTGATCATCAGCGGCAGGCGCTCGGTGAGATATCGCAGCATCTCGAACGAGGCGGACCCCGAACCGATGACGATCGCCGCTCGCAGCACCGCCGTCGGCACCCCGGAGTCCAGCAGGATGTGGCCCACCTCGGCCCGCGAGCGCAGATGCGGCGACAGCTTCTTCTCCGGCACCCCGGCCGGGGTCAGCCCGCCCAGGTACACGATCCGGCGCACCCCGGCCGCCCGCGCCTGTTCGCCGAAGGTCGTCGCCGCCGTGCGGTCGGTCTCCTCGAAGGCCGAGCCGGAACCGAGCGCGTGCACCAGGTAGTACGCCACATCGACGTCCCGCATCGCCTCCGCCAGGGACGCGGCGTCGGTGACATCGCCGCGCACCACCTCGACCCGGTCCGCCCAGGGGTAGTCGCGCAGCTTCCCCGGCGTTCTGGCCAGGGTGCGCACCCGGTGTCCCGCATCGAGCAGGGCGGGCACCAGCCGGCCGCCGATGTAGCCGGTCGCCCCGGTCACCAGAGAGCGCGGGCGCGAGCTGTCGGAGCTGTCCGGGTCCTCGGGGGGACGCAGGTCGCCGGAGCCGCCGTCGGAGGTGTCGTCAAGGTCCGTCACCTTTCCGAGTCTGGCACCGGACGACCCGTACGACCGGTCGGGGGCTCCGTACGGCGGCATGGACGTCACCGGTACGGGAGTGCTTTCCGGGTCCGACGGCTCCGCGTCCATGACCCTCGCTCCCGCTCGGCGCACCGCCACGAGCGCCGCGCGCCCCCGGCGCTCCTATGTTTCGCCGGGGGAGGCGAGCAGGGCGTCCAGGACCTTGCCGAACATCCGCCGTCCGGTGGAGGCGAGCAGCGGATCACCCCACCGGGGCACCAGCCGCACCCGCAGTTCCTCGACCCAGACCACATGCGAACCGGAATCCGTGGGAAGCACGTCGATCGAAGCCCGGCCCAGCACCACGGCCCCCCGCTTCTCCAGGCGGCAGACCCCGGCCCGGCCCCCGGCGGGCGGCGTCCACCGCACCACTTCCATCGGGTCGTCGAACGCCAGCGGGCCCAGCCCCGTACGCGCCACGAAGACCGTCCCGAGCTGTGAGGGAAGGCCGGTCGGGACCGAGATCGCGGTCAACGGCACCTGCGCCGCGTGCCGTTCCCAGTCGGTCACCCGGCGCCAGGCCTCGGCTGCGGGGAGAGGGGAGAAACGCTCGATCCGGAAGACGGCCACCCCACGATCCTATGGGGTGCCCGCCGGGCCCGCCGGGCCGAACGGAACCCGAAGGGCCCGCGTCAGCCCTCGGCGGCGGGCGAAGCCCCGTCGGCCTCGGCGGGGGCGTCGCCCGCCACCAGCAGACCCGGCAGATGCTCCCCGATCTCCGCGCGCGTCCGCGGGGCCAGGCCCGCGTCCGTGACGAACGTGTCGACCTCCTCCAGCGCGGCGAAGGAACTCAGGCCCACAGTCCCCCACTTGGTGTGATCGGCGACGACCACGATCCGGCGCGCCGCCCGGACGAAACGGCGGTTGGTCTCCGCCTCCGCGAGGTTGGGGGTCGAGAGCCCGGCCTCGGCCGAGATCCCGTGCACGCCGAGGAACAGCACATCGAAGTGCAGGGAGTCGATGGCCCGGTCCGCGACCGGCCCGACCAGCGAGTCCGAGGGAGTGCGCACCCCGCCCGTCAGCACCACCGTCGCCGCCCCGGGCCGCGCGCCGCGCCCCCCGGCCGGACGCTGCGCGTCGTGGAACACGTCGGCCACCCGCACCGAGTTGGTCACCACCGTCAGATCCGGCACGTCCAGCAGATGCCGGGCCAGCGCGAAGGTCGTCGTCCCGCCCGAGAGCGCGATCGCGCTGCCGGGCACCGCCAACGCCGCCGCCGCCCGAGCGATGTCCTCCTTGGCGCTCAGCTCCAGCGCCGACTTCGCCTCGAACCCGGGCTCGTGCGTACTCGCCTCGACGACCGGGACCGCACCGCCGTGGACCTTCTCGATCACGCCCTGGCGGTCCAGGGCGTCCAGGTCCCGGCGGATCGTCATGTCGGAGACGTTCAGCTTGCGGGTCAGCTCGTTGACCCGGACCCCACCACGCCTGCGTACCTCGTCGAGGATCAGCGCGCGTCGCTGCTCCGCGAGCAGGTTCTGATTCTCGCTCAACGCCGGGTCCGGTCCTTCCCTCTGCCGTACGGTCCGCAGCGGTCTGCGCGACACGCTCATCCTGCCACGCAGGCATGCCCGGCGTATCACCTGGGGAGATTCCGTGAGACCGCTTCACGCACCCGCCCCGCGCCCGGAATCCTGGGGCTTCGCGACCGGCGGGTCACCACGCCCGGAGCCCACGGCGTCCCGGCCCCGCACCACCCGCCCCTGTGCACGTCTCCGTCGGCCGCGAGGCCGACGCGCCCGAGAGAGAGTCCCCCTTGGCCCCTGCTGCCACGCCCTCGCCCTCGTCCTCGCCTTCCTCCCCGTCTCCGCAGCACACCGGGACCGCACTGGAACTGCTCGTCCACGGCGTCGGCGGCGCCACCCCGCAGGAGATGCTGGGCGACCCCCGTACCGTCCGGGTCACCGGGGACGAGACCGCGGCCGTGTACCGGCGCACGGAGGACGCCCACGGCGAGAAGCACCCCGAGCGCTACCGGGACGAGCCCGTCGCCGAGGCGTACTGCTGGTCCGGCCTCACCTCCGGCAACGGCTCCCGTGCGCTGTGGCTGCTGCTCCTGCCGTTCATGGTGGTCAACCTCGCCCACTGGATGCGTCCCACCGCCACCGGCCGCACCCGCGCGGTCCGGCTGTACGGCGTGCTGGTGCGGCTCGTCGCGCTCAGCCTCACCGTGCTGCTCACGGCGGCCGCCTGCGAAGTCGCCCTGGACCTGCTGGCCTGGCAGTGCGCGGGCGCCGAGGCCTGTGCCGAACGCCGTTCCTGGCTCGGCTTCCTGTCGGCACATCAGGGCGGCTGGTGGTCCCAGCCAGGCCGCCGCCTCGCCCTGGCCGCCGTCGTGCCCGCGGCCCTCGTGGGGCTCCTGTGGTACCTGTCCAACCGGACCTGGAGCGCGTACGAGTCCCAACGCCCCCTGGACGAAGCCGACATCGACGCGCACGACCCCGAGGGGCCGCGGGAGGCCCACGGCCCCGGCGCGCCCGACCCGGACACCGACGGGGCCCCGCACCCACCCGCTCCGGTCCGCCCCGCGCTCGGCAGGCCCGGCTTCTGGTACGGCCGCCGGATCGTCGCCCGGCTCCGCGCCGCCCACACGGCGGCCGGGTTCCTGAC
>NZ_NTGZ01000331.1 GCF_002551245.1 Streptomyces sp. rh34 | reverse complement strand
AGAGATGTGTATAAGAGACAGGCCTTCGTCGGAGCCGGAGCGGCTGGAGCGGCCGCCGGAGCGGGCGCTGCCGGGGCGGGCGCTGCCGGGGCGGCGGGCGCCTCGGTCACCGGTGCGACGCCGGGAACGGGCTTTTCCGCCGTGCCGGAGGCACCCGGCTTGTAGTCGGCGAAGAAGTCCCACCAGGCGCGATCGACGGAACTGGGATCCTGGAGGTACTGCTGGTAGATCTCGTCGACGAGCCATTCATTGGCACCGAACGCGGCGGCCGGGTTCGTACCCGGGCCGGCTTGATCGGTCGAGATGCTCGAGTTACTGGGGGACTGAGACGACACGGCGGCAACCGCCCTCTTCCGCTTCACAAGGTGATGGACAGCGGAAATCAAGGCTACGCCCCCCGAACCGTTCCTTGCAGACCGGGCCGGTGCTTCGTTGTGCACATCACATCGGAAGGCGGGTTTCGGCGCAGGAAATGGCGGGAAACAAGCGAGGTTCCACTGCACTTCGGGTACGCGGGACCGTGGATACGGTCGTCCGACCGGATCCCTTTGAGGCCCCTCGCAGGCAGGACACCATTGAACGTGCCCTTCCGGTTCGACCCTATGTCAACCGCGCCGTCAACTGCGCGGCTCGGAGATTCCCGGGAGGGTGACCTGGATGCGGCAGCCCTTCGCGGATTCGGCCACTCCGATCCGACCGCCGTGCAGATCGACCGCCCACCGGGCGATGGCCAGCCCCAGTCCCGTGCCGCCGTCGCTTCCCGGACCGTGCGGGGAGGGCACCTGGCCCCGGTTGAAGCGCTCGAACACCCGGTGGCGCTCCGCCTCCGGGATGCCGGGCCCCTCGTCGACGACCTCCAGCTCCAGCGATTCGGGAGAGGCGCCGCGCCGCGCGAGCACCGTCACCCGGCCGTGCGGCGGGCTGTGCTTGACCGCGTTGTCGATGAGGTTGGCGACCACCTGGTGCAGCCGCTCGGCGTCCGCGTGCGCGGTGAGCTCCGGCGGCCAGACGTCCAGATGCAGATGGACATCCGTACGGGAGTGATTGCCCGAACCCGACGACAGGCGTCGGTGGGAGGCGGCGAGATTGGCCTCTTTCAGTACGCCCGACAGATACGGCCACACCTCGAAGCGGCGGGCCTTGAGCGCCACCACCCCGTTGTCCAGCCGCGACAGGTCCAGCAGCGTCTCGACCAGCCGGCCGAGCCGCTCCGTCTGCTGCAGCGCCGTGCGCATCGTCTCCGGATCGGCGGCGGACACCCCGTCCACCACGTTCTCCAGTACGGCTCTCAGCGCCGCGATGGGGGTGCGCAGCTCATGGCTGACATTGGCGACCAGCTCTTTTCGATGCCGGTCCTCCGCCTCCAGATCGTCCGCCATGCGGTTGATCGTCTGCGCCAGGTCCCCCAGCTCGTCCCGCCGCCCGGCGCCGCTCACCCGGCGGGTGTAGTCGCCGTGCGAGATGGACCGGGCCACCGCTCTCATCTCGTCCAGCGGCGCGGTCAGACCGTGCGCCACGAACTGGGTGATCAGCAGTGTGGCGATCACCGAGAACACCGTGATGAAGCGGAACTCCGTACGGGTCCGCAACGCGACGATCAGCAGCCCCGTGGTGATGAACACCGAGATGACGACGAGCGTGCCGAGCTTGGCCTTGATCGAGAAGGGCCGCAGTCCGGACCCTGGCCGCGTCATGGCGCGGGGGTCTCCAGGGCGTAGCCCACGCCGTGCACGGTACGGATCCGCTCCGCGCCGATCTTCCGGCGCAGCGCCTTGATGTGGCTGTCGACCGTGCGGGTGCCCGAGGCGTCCGCCCAGTCCCACACCTCGGCCAGCAACTGCTCCCGGGAGAGCACCGCGCGCGGGGTGTTGGCGAGGCAGACCAGCAGGTCGAACTCGGTGGGCGTGAGGTGGACGTCCTCGGCGCGCACCCGGACCCGGCGCTGCGCGTGGTCGATCTCCAGCTCGCCCAGACGCAGTATCCCGCTCCGCGGGGTGACGGCGGCCAGCGCGGCCCGCTCCACCCGGCGCAGCAGCACGTGCACCCGGGCGGCCAGCTCCCGCATGGAGAACGGCTTGGTCATGTAGTCGTCGGCGCCGACCCCGAGCCCGACCAGCATGTCGGTCTCGTCATCCCGTGCGGTGAGCATCAGCACCGGTACCGGGCGCTGCGCCTGCACCCGGCGGCAGACCTCCAGGCCGTCGAAGCCGGGAAGCATGATGTCGAGCACCATCAGGTCGGGCTGCCAGGCCTCGGCCGCGTCCACGGCCGCGGGGCCGTCCAGCGCGGTCTGCACGAGGAAGCCCTCCGCCCGCAGCCGGGCGGAAATGGCGTCGACGATCGTGGCGTCGTCCTCGACCACCAGCACCCGGCGCTGAGCCCCCGGGGTGGCCGCGACGCCGTTGTGGGTGGTGTGTGTCTGTTCCATCGCCCCGCCCCTGCCCGTTCTCGCGGGAGCCATTCTCCCGGAGGCACGGTTTTCGCTCGTGGATTTCGTGGGTGATCCCGTGTGCCGGTCAGCAGCGTAAAGGCAGCGGAGGGCTTCCGGCTACGCAGGGTGTTTCCCGGAGGCGCGCGTTCACGCCGACCGGGCGGCCGGATCGTCGGCCTTGTGCCGGTTGACCCGTGCCGCCGCCGGTCCACGCATACCGGGAGGGGGGATCAGGCCGCCCGAAGTGCGAGATGGACCACGTCGGGCACACCTCGGGCAACGGCCACCTCTTCCGTCCTTACCCCGCTGAACCCGGCATTCCGCAACGCCTGTTCGAAGTCCGGCGACGGCTGCGCGGACCAGACGGCGAGCACTCCGCCCGGGGTCAGCCGGTCGTGGCAGTGCGCCAGGCCGGCGGGGGAGTAGAGGCTTCCATTGTCCTCCGTGACGGTCCAGTCCGGCCCGTTGTCGATGTCCAGGCACAGCGCGTCGTAACGCTCCGTGGTGGTACGGAGGTGGGTGACGAGGTCCGTGTGCGCGATCCCGGTCCGGGGGTCGGCCAGCGCCGGACCGGAGATCCGGTCCAGCGGCCCGGCCAGGTGCCAGTCCACGATCGCCTGCTCCCGCTCCACGACCACGATCCGGCCCCAGCGCTCCTCCTCGGCGGCCCGTACCAGCGAGAACCCGACGCCCAGGCCGCCGATCAGCACCGAGGGCGCGGTCCGCGCGGCGGGCAGGGCGGCCAGCGCGGCGTCGATCAGCAGCCGCTCGGAACGCCCGTCCGAGGTGTCCATCAGGAAGCAGCCGTTGGCGATGATCTCGAAGTGCTCCCCGCGCCCCCGCAGCACGACCTCGCCGAAGGGCCCCTCGCGGCGGTCGAGGACGACGGGGGTGTCGGCGGAACGCGTCGGCATCGGGTCGGGGGCGGGCGTCGCGGGCATGGCGGGCATCGGGTGGCTCTCCGGTCTCCGGTCGTGGCGGTTCGGTGTCCGTCATCCTGTCCCGCCGCCCGGGTCGAGGGCCAGCCGGTTCCCGCCGCCGGGGGTGGGGAACAACGGTCCGTCCCACGGCGCTCCCGTACACGGAGGGCCGCTCCGGCACCGCCCCGCCGGGAGGGCGTGGAGGACGGTCCGGAGCATCGGGAAGCGTCTGATCGCTCAGAGCGAACAAGGGTTGGGGAACATTCGGCGGCTCAGGAGCATTGAGTCCACATAGCTCAACTTGCCTGCCGAAGGGGAGATCATGACTAACGAGTCCGAGGCGTTCACACCGATCGACCTGCCCGTGCTGCCGCTCGACGACGAGGTCGTCCTGCCGGGCATGGTGGTGCCGCTCGACTTGTCCGACACCGAGGTGCGCGCCGCCGTCGAGGCCGCGCAGGCCGCCGCCCGTCCCGGCGGGGGCAAGCCCCAGGTGCTGCTGGTCCCGCGGATCGACGGTACGTACACGGGGACCGGCGTCCTCGGCACCGTCGAGCAGGTCGGACGCCTGTCGGACGGCGACCCGGGCGCACTCATCCGGGCCCGCGACCGGGTGCGCATCGGCGCGGGGACCAGTGGGCCCGGCCGGGCGCTCTGGGTCGAGGGGACCGTGCTCGAAACCGTCGCCCCCGACCCCCTGCCCGGATCCGCCGCCGAGCTGGTCAGGGAGTACAAGGCACTCGCCACCAGCTGGCTGAAGAAGCGCGGAGCCTGGCAGGTCGTGGACCGGGTCCAGCAGATCGACGACATCTCCGCGCTCGCCGACAACTCGGGGTACTCGCCGTTCCTCAGCACCGCCCAGAAGGTCCAGCTCCTGGAGACCGCGGACCCGATCGCCCGGCTGAAGCTCGCCATCCAGTGGCTGAGCGAGCACCTCGCCGAGCAGGACGTGGCCGAATCCATCGCCAAGGACGTCCAGGACGGCGTCGACAAGCAGCAGCGCGAATTCCTGCTGCGCCGCCAGCTGGACGCCGTACGCAAGGAGCTCTCCGAGCTCAACGGCGACCCGGAGGGCGAGTCCGACGACTACCGGGCCCGCGTCGAGGCCGCCGACCTCCCCGAGCACGTCCGCGAGGCCGCGCTCAAGGAGGTCGAGAAGCTGGAGCGGTCCAGCGACCAGTCGCCCGAGGGCTCCTGGATCCGCACCTGGCTGGATACCGTCCTCGAACTGCCCTGGACCGAGCGGACCGAGGACGCCTACGACATCCGCGGCGCCCAGGAGATCCTGGACGCCGAGCACGCCGGCCTCGCCGACGTGAAGGAACGCATCACCGAGTACCTCGCGGTGCGCAAGCGCCGTGCCGACCGGGGGCTGGGCGTGGTGGGCGGCCGCCGCGGCGGCGCGGTGCTGGCCCTCGTCGGCCCGCCCGGCGTCGGCAAGACCTCCCTCGGCGAGTCCGTCGCGCACGCCATGGGCCGTAAGTTCGTCCGCGTCGCGCTCGGCGGTGTCCGGGACGAGGCGGAGATCCGCGGCCACCGGCGTACGTACGTGGGCGCGCTCCCCGGCCGTATCGTGCGGGCCATCAAGGAGGCCGGTTCGATGAACCCGGTCGTCCTGCTCGACGAGATCGACAAGGTCGGCTCCGACTTCCGGGGCGACCCGGCCGCCGCCCTCCTCGAAGTCCTCGACCCGGCCCAGAACCACACCTTCCGCGACCACTACCTGGAGGTCGAGCTCGACCTCAGCGACGTCGTCTTCCTCGCCACCGCCAACGTGCTCGAAGCCATCCCGGAGGCCCTGCTCGACCGCATGGAGCTGGTCCGCCTCGACGGCTACACCGAGGACGAGAAGGTCGTCATCGCCCGGGACCACCTGCTCCCGCGCCAGCTGGAGCGGGCCGGACTGGAGAAGGACGAGGTCGCCCTGGAGGAGTCGGCGCTGCGCAAGCTGGCCGGCGAGTACACCCGCGAGGCGGGCGTACGGAATCTGGAGCGCGCGGTGGCCCGGCTGCTCCGCAAGGTCGCGGCCCAGCACGAGCTGGGCGACCGCGAGCTGCCGTTCGCGGTGACCGACGCGGATCTGCGCGGCCTCATCGGCCGTCCGCACCACGTGCCCGAGTCCGCCCAGGACCCGGCCGGGCGCCGCACCGCGGTGCCGGGCGTGGCCACCGGGCTCGCGGTGACCGGGGCGGGCGGTGACGTCCTCTTCGTCGAGGCGTCGCTCGCCGACCCGGAGACCGGGGCGTCGGGACTGACCCTGACCGGTCAGCTCGGGGACGTCATGAAGGAGTCGGCGCAGATCGCGCTGAGCTTCCTGCGGTCGCACGGCGCGGAGCTGGAGCTGCCGGTCGCGGACCTCAAGGACCGGGGTGTGCACATCCACTTCCCGGCGGGCGCGGTCCCCAAGGACGGCCCGAGCGCCGGCATCACCCTGACGACCGCCCTGGCCTCGCTGCTCTCCGGTCGGCTGGTCCGTACGGACGTGGCGATGACCGGCGAGGTGTCGCTGACCGGACGGGTGCTGCCGATCGGCGGCCTCAAGCAGAAGCTGCTGGCCGCGCACCGGGCGGGCATCACCACCGTGGTGATCCCCCAGCGCAACGAGGCCGACCTGGACGACGTCCCGGCCGAGGTGCTGGAGAAGCTGGACGTCCACCCGGTCACCGACGTCCGCCAGGTGCTGGAGATCGCCCTCGCCCCGGCCTCGGCCGGTCGCGGGGCCAGGACCGGGGAGAGGATCCCGGCCGCGGCCTGACCGCCACGCGGTGACGGGCGCGGCGCGGGGGCCTCTCGTTCGCGACCGGTACGGACGGCCCGCTTCCCGAGTCAACGGGGGCGGGCCGTTCCGTGTGCCGTCCGGCCGGTCAGGGGCGGTAGATCGTGCCCGGCTCCGGCACGGCCGGGGCCATCAGCTCGGGGACGGTCACGAAGGTGTAGCCGTCCTTCTGGAGCGCGTCGATGATCCCGGGCACGGCGGGGACGGTGCCCTTGTAGATGTCGTGCAGCAGGATGACGCCGTCCTTGCTCGCCTGGTCCAGGATGCGCTTCTTGATCAGCGCGGAGTCGTTCGTCGAGTAGTCCTTGGCGGTGGCGCTCCACAGCACCTGGGAGAGCCCCAGGTCCTTGCTGATCTCCGAGACCGTGTCGTCGGTGCGGCCCTGCGGCGGGCGCATCAGCGTGGGCTTCCTGCCGGTGATCTTCTCGATGGCCAGCTGCGTCTTCTCCAACTCGGCGCGTATCTTGTCCGGCTCCTGGTCGGTCAGGATCTTGTGGGTCCAGGTGTGGTTGGCGACCTCGTGGCCCTCGTCCTCGATGCGCCGCACCGTGTCGGGGTGCTTGATGACGTGGTGCTTGCCGAGCAGGAAGAAGGTGGCGTGCACCTTCTTCTCCTTGAGGATGTCCAGCAGCCTCGGCGTGTCCTTCCCCGGACCCGCGTCGAACGTCAGGGCGATGCACTTGGCCTTGCGGCAGTCCACCGGCCCGAACGAGCCCTTGGCGTCGGAGGCCGCCTCCTCGCGTGCCGAGCCCGGCGCCGTGGTGTCCATCGAGCAGCCGCTCACCGCCAGTGTGAGCGCCGTCACCAGCGCCGCGGTCAACCCCATTTTGGACAACGGCATCTTTCTGGGCACGACACATCACTCCTCTGTGCGGGAAATCCGCACAGGTGTGCGGTACGCCGAGGACTATACATAGTGCGTATACATGGCGTGCATAGTGGGGGTCCGGGGTCGCGAGAAGCCTCGGTGACCTGGGACGGCGTACGGCCGCATCGTGTGGACGGGCCGGCCGGCGGGCAGCCCGTCGACCGTCGTTGCGTACCGGGCCGCCCGCGGCCGGCTGGTGGCGGTCGACGGGCTGCCCGCCGGCCGGCCCGTCCACACGATGCGGCCGTACGCCGTCCCAGGTCACCGAGGCTTCTCGCGACCCCGGACCCCCACTATGCACGCCATGTATACGCACTATGTATAGTT
>NZ_NTGZ01000330.1 GCF_002551245.1 Streptomyces sp. rh34 | reverse complement strand
GCCATCAGAGATGTGTATAAGAGACAGCGCCTCCACCGCGCCCCGGTCGCCGGCCCGGCGCGGGATCCACACCAGGCGTGCGCCGGTGGCGGTGGCGGTGCGGACGGCGGCGGACAGTGCGCCGGGCACTCCGGCGAGCCGCTCACCGACGATGATCAGGGAGTGCTCGGCGCGGAGCGCCTCGGCGGCGGCGGCCCCTTCGGCCTCCAGGCCGACGCCGCCCGCGAGCGCGTCCAGCCACTCGGTCTCGGTACCGGGGGCGGCGGGCAGCAGGGTGCCGCCCGCCTTCACCAGGCCCCGGGTGGCGTGCGAGGCGAGCGCGAAGGTCTTCTGGCCGCTCTTGCGATGGGCCTTGCGCAGCCGCAGGAAGACGCCGGGCGCCTCCTCCTCGGACTCGAAGCCGACGAGCAGGACCGCCGGGGCCTTCTCCAGCGCGGTGTACGTGACTCCCTCGCCGTCCAGGTCCCGGCCGCGTCCGGCGACCCGGGCGGCCAGGAAGTCCGCCTCCTCGGCGCTGTGGACCCGGGAGCGGAAGTCGACGTCGTTGGTGTCGAGGGCGACCCGGGCGAACTTGCTGTAGGCGTAGGCGTCCTCGACGGTCAGCCGGCCGCCGGTCAGGACGCCGGTACGGCCGCGGGCGGCGAGGAGCCCGGCCGCCGCGGCCTCCAGCGCCTCGGGCCAGCTCGCCGGTTCCAGGACGCCCTCGGCGTTGCGGACCAGCGGGGTGGTGAGCCGGTCGCGCTGCTGGGCGTAGCGGAAGCCGAACCGCCCCTTGTCGCAGAGCCACTCCTCGTTGACCTCGGGCTCGTTGGCCGCGAGGCGGCGCATGACCTTGCCGCGACGGTGGTCGGTCCGGGTCGAGCAGCCGCCCGCGCACTGCTCGCACACCGAGGGGGTGGAGACCAGGTCGAAGGGGCGGGAGCGGAAGCGGTACGCCGCCGAGGTCAGCGCGCCGACCGGGCAGATCTGGATGGTGTTGCCGGAGAAGTACGACTCGAAGGGGTCGCCCACCCCGGTGCCGACCTGCTGGAGCGCACCGCGCTCGATCAGTTCGATCATCGGGTCGCCCGCCACCTGGTTGGAGAACCGGGTGCAGCGCGCGCAGAGCACGCACCGCTCGCGGTCCAGCAGCACCTGGGTGGAGATCGGGACGGGCTTCTCGAAGGTCCGCTTCTTGCCCTCGAAGCGGGAGTCGGCGCCGCCGTGCGACATCGCCTGGTTCTGGAGCGGGCACTCGCCGCCCTTGTCGCAGACGGGGCAGTCCAGCGGATGGTTGATCAGCAGCAGCTCCATCACGCCCTTCTGCGCCTTGTCGGCGACAGGAGAGGTGATCTGCGACTTGACGACCATGCCGTCGGTGCAGGTGATGGTGCAGGAGGCCATCGGCTTGCGCTGGCCCTCGACCTCGACGATGCACTGGCGGCAGGCGCCGGCGGGGTCGAGGAGCGGATGGTCGCAGAAGCGCGGGATCTCGATGCCGAGAAGTTCGGCGGCGCGGATGACCAGCGTTCCCTTGGGGACACTGATCTCGATGCCGTCGATGGTCAGCGTGACCAGGTCCTCGGGCGGCACTGCCGCCTCGCCGCCCCCGGAGGGCGCACTCGTGGTGACTGTCATGCGTTCACCCCCCGGTGAGCGTTCTTGCCGTCGGTGTTCTTGTCGTCGGCCCAGGCCGTGGACCGGGCGGGATCGAAGGGGCAGCCCTGGCCCGTGATGTGCTGCTCGTACTCCTCGCGGAAGTACTTCAGCGAGGAGAAGATCGGCGAGGCGGCGCCGTCGCCGAGCGCGCAGAACGACTTGCCGTTGATGTTGTCGGCGATGTCGTTGAGCTTGTCGAGGTCGGCCATCTCGCCCCGGCCCGCCTCGATGTCGCGGAGCAACTGGACCAGCCAGTAGGTGCCTTCCCGGCACGGGGTGCACTTGCCGCAGGACTCGTGGGCGTAGAACTCGGTCCAGCGGGTGACGGCCCGCACGACGCAGGTCGTCTCGTCGAAGCACTGGAGCGCCTTGGTGCCGAGCATGGACCCGGCGGCGCCGACGCCCTCGTAGTCGAGGGGGACGTCGAGGTGCTCCTCGGTGAACATCGGGGTGGAGGAGCCGCCCGGGGTCCAGAACTTCAGGCGATGACCGGCCCGGATGCCGCCGCTCATGTCGAGGAGCTGGCGCAGCGTGATGCCGAGCGGGGCCTCGTACTGGCCGGGGCTGGTGACATGGCCGCTGAGCGAGTAGAGCGTGAAGCCCGGGGACTTCTCGCTGCCCATCGACTTGAACCAGTCCTTGCCCTTGTTCAGGATCGCGGGAACCGAGGCGATGGACTCGACGTTGTTCACCACAGTGGGGCAGGCGTACAGACCGGCGACCGCGGGGAAGGGGGGTCGAAGCCGGGGCTGGCCACGCCGTCCTTCGAGAGAGTCGAGCAGCGCGGTTTCCTCACCACAGATGTACGCGCCGGCGCCCGCGTGCACCGTGAGTTCCAGATCGAGTCCTGAACCCAGGATGTTCGTCCCCAGATAGCCCGCCTCGTACGCCTCTCGTACGGCCTCGTGCAGCCGTCGCAGCACGGGGACGACCTCACCGCGCAGATAGATGAACGCGTGCGACGAACGGATCGCGTAACAGGCGATCACCATGCCCTCGATGAGGCTGTGCGGGTTCGCGAAGAGGAGCGGGATGTCCTTGCAGGTCCCCGGCTCCGACTCGTCGGCGTTGACCACCAGATAGTGCGGTTTGCCGTCCCCCTGTGGGATGAACTGCCATTTCATCCCGGTGGGGAAGCCCGCGCCGCCGCGTCCGCGCAGACCGGAGTCCTTGACGTACGCGATGAGGTCGTCGGGCGTCATGGCCAGCGCCTTGCGCAGCCCTTCGTAGCCCTCGTGACGGCGGTAGGTGTCCAGGGTCCAGGATTCTGGCTGGTCCCAGAAGGCGGAGAGGACCGGTGCGAGCAGCTTCTCGGGGCTCGTCCCGTTGTGGTCGATCTCGGCGGCCAAGGTCATCACTCCCCCTCCTCGGCTGCGGGCCCGGCCGGGTGCTCCGGGTCGGAGGCCGAGGTCTGCTGCGGTGCGTCGTGCGAGCTGAGGTGCTCGGACGGCGAAGGGTCGTGCGGCTGCGCGTCCTGGGGCTGCGCGTCCTGGGGCTGTCCGACGCGCGGGGAGACCACGCGCGCCTGCGGGAGCGCCTCGCCCTTGGCCAGCTTCAGCCCGACCAGGGAGGCGGGGCCCGCGCCGCCGGTCGCTTCGACGGCGCCGGGCCGCTCGTCGGGGAAGCCGGCCAGGATGCGGGCCGTCTCCTTGTACGAGCAGATCGGCGCGCCGCGGGTCGGCTCGACGGTCCGGCCGGCGATCAGGTCGTCGACGAGTTGCGTGGCGCTCTGGGGCGTCTGGTTGTCGAAGAACTCCCAGTTGACCATCACGACGGGCGCGAAGTCGCAGGCGGCGTTGCACTCGATGTGTTCGAGCGTGACCTTGCCGTCCTCGGTGGTCTCGTTGTTGCCGACGTTGAGGTGCTCCTTGAGCGTGTCGAAGATGGCGTCGCCGCCCATGACCGCGCACAGGGTGTTGGTGCAGACGCCGACCTGGTAGTCGCCGCTCGGCCTGCGCCGGTACATGGAGTAGAACGTCGCGACGGCGGTGACCTCGGCGGTGGTGAGGTCGAGCGTCTCGGCGCAGAAGGCCATGCCCGTACGGGAGACGTATCCCTCCTCGGACTGCACGAGGTGCAGCAGCGGCAGGAGGGCGGAGCGGCTGCCGGGGTAGCGGGCGAGCACCTCCTTCGCGTCCGCGTCCAGCCGGGCGCGCACCTCGGCCGGGTAGGGGGTGGCGGGGAGCTGCGGCATCCCCAGACTGACGTCTTGGCGTGATGTGGTCACCGGTCGACGCCTCCCATCACGGGGTCGATGGACGCGACGGCGACGATGACGTCGGCGACCTGGCCGCCTTCGCACATCGCCGCCATGGCCTGCAGGTTGGTGAAGGACGGGTCGCGGAAGTGGACCCGGTAGGGGCGGGTGCCGCCGTCGGAGACGACGTGCACGCCGAGTTCGCCCTTGGGGGACTCGACGGCGGTGTACGTCTGTCCGGCCGGGACCCGGAAGCCCTCGGTCACCAGCTTGAAGTGGTGGATCAGGGCTTCCATGGAGGTGCCCATGATGTTCCGGATGTGGTCGAGCGAGTTGCCGAGACCGTCGGGGCCCATGGCGAGCTGGGCGGGCCAGGCGATCTTCTTGTCGGCGACCATGACCGGCCCCGGCTCCAGGCGGTCGATGCACTGCTCGATGATGCGCAGCGACTGGCGCATCTCCTCCAGGCGGATGAGGAAGCGTCCGTAGGAGTCGCAGGTGTCGGCGGTCGGGACCTCGAAGTCGTAGGTCTCGTAGCCGCAGTAGGGGTCGCTCTTGCGCAGGTCGTGCGGGAGTCCGGCGGAGCGCAGCACCGGGCCGGTGGCGCCGAGCGCCATGCAGCCGGTGAGGTCGAGGTAGCCGACGTCCTTCATCCGGGCCTTGAAGATGGGGTTGCCGGTGGCGAGCTTGTCGTACTCCGGCAGGTTCTTCTTCATGGTCTTGATGAACTCGCGCAGCTGGTCGACCGCGCCCGGGGGCAGGTCCTGGGCGAGGCCGCCGGGGCGGACGAACGCGTGGTTCATCCGCAGTCCGGTGAACAGCTCGAAGAGGTCGAGAACCAGTTCACGATCGCGGAAGCCGTAGATCATGATCGTGGTCGCGCCCAGCTCCATGCCGCCGGTGGCGATGCACACCAGGTGCGAGGCGAGCCGGTTGAGCTCCATCAGCAGGACGCGCAGGACGGTGGCCCGGTCGGGGATCTGGTCCTCGATGCCGAGGAGCTTCTCGACGCCCAGGCAGTACGCCGTCTCGTTGAAGAACGGCGTCAGGTAGTCCATCCGCGTGACGTAGGTGGTGCCCTGCGTCCAGTTGCGGAATTCGAGGTTCTTCTCGATGCCGGTGTGGAGGTAGCCGATGCCGCAGCGGGCCTCGGTGACGGTCTCGCCGTCGATCTCCAGGATGAGGCGCAGCACGCCGTGCGTGGACGGGTGCTGGGGGCCCATGTTGACGATGATGCGCTCGTCGTCGGACTTCACCGCGGATTCGACGACCTCGTCCCAGTCGCCGCCGGTGACTGTATATACAGTCCCCTCGGTCGTGGCACGGGGTGTCGCGTGGGGAGTGGTCATCAGGAGTACGACCTCCGCTGGTCCGGAGCCGGGATCTGGGCGCCCTTGTACTCGACGGCGATGCCGCCGAGGGGGTAGTCCTTGCGCTGCGGGAAGCCCTGCCAGTCGTCCGGCATCATGATCCGGGTCAGGGCCGGGTGCCCGTCGAAGACGAGCCCGAAGAAGTCGTAGGCCTCGCGCTCGTGCCAGTCGTTGGTCGGGTAGATCTCGACGAGCGACGGGATGTGCGGGTCGCTGTCCGGGGCGGACACCTCCAGCCGGATCAGCCGGCCGTGGGTGAGGGAGCGCAGGTGGTAGACGGCGTGCAGCTCGCGGCCCTTGTCGCCCAGGAAGTGGACGCCGCTCACGCCCGTACAGAGTTCGAAGCGCAGGGCGGGGTCGTCGCGCAGGGTGCGGGCGACCTGGACCAGGTGCTCGCGGGCGATGTGGAAGGTCAGCTCGTCGCGGTCGACGACCGTCTTCTCGATGGCGTGGGAGGGGAGCAGGTCCTGTTCCTCCAGGGCCCCTTCGAGCTCGTCGGCCACCTCGTCGAACCAGCCGCCGTACGGCCGGGAGGCGGCTCCCGGCAGGGTGACGGTGCGGACGAGGCCGCCGTAGCCGGAGGTGTCGCCGCCGTTGTTCGCGCCGAACATGCCCTTGCGGACGCGGATGACCTCGCCGCCGGTGTCGCGCGGGGCGGGTACGGCGTCGCCGTTCCGCTCGCCGTTCGCGTCGGAGTTCTCGGTCACCGCAGCAGCCCCTTCATCTCGATCAGGGGCAGTGCCTTGAGGGCCGCTTCCTCCGCCTCGCGGGCGGCCTCCTCCGCGTTGACCCCGAGTTTGCCGTCCTGGATCTTCTGGTGGAGCTTGAGGATGGCGTCCAGCAGCATCTCGGGGCGCGGCGGACAACCCGGCAAATAGATATCGACCGGGACAATGTGATCAACACCCTGCACAATGGCGTAATTGTTGAACATCCCACCCGATGACGCGCAAACTCCCATGGAGATGACCCACTTGGGATTCGGCATCTGGTCGTAGACCTGCCGCAGGACGGGCGCCATCTTCTGACTCACCCGTCCCGCGACGATCATCAGGTCAGCCTGTCGCGGCGATCCGCGGAAGACCTCCATCCCGAACCGGGCCAGGTCGTAGCGGCCCGCGCCGGTCGTCATCATCTCGATGGCGCAGCAGGCGAGTCCGAACGTGGCCGGGAAGACGGACGACTTCCGCACCCAGCCCGCGGCCTGCTCGACCGTGGTCAGAACGAAGCCGCTCGGCAGTTTCTCTTCGAGTCCCATGGTGTGCCCCTCAGCCCCTCAGTCCCATTCCAGGCCGCCCCGACGCCATACATACGCATAGGCGACGAAGACGGTGAGCACGAAGAGCAGCATCTCCACGAGCCCGAAGATCCCCAGGGCGTCGAAGGAGACCGCCCAGGGATAGAGGAAGACGATCTCGATGTCGAAGACGATGAAAAGCATCGCCGTCAGGTAGTACTTGATCGGGAAGCGGCCGCCTCCGGCGGGAGTCGGGGTGGGTTCGATACCGCACTCGTACGCTTCGAGCTTTGCCCGGTTGTACCGCTTGGGGCCGATAAGCGTGGCCATGACCACGGAGAAGATCGCAAACCCTGCCCCGAGGGCGCCGAGCACGAGGATGGGCGCGTAGGCATTCACGCTCCTCGCTCCTTCCAGTCGTCCTTGACCTGTGGACCGCATCGGGCGACCGGCTCGCCACCTCACCAAGATCGTGCACATGTGAGGCAGTTCACAAGCCCGACTGCCCCGCATCCTATGCCCGCCCCCCTGTGATCTGCGACACGGGGTACGACAACGGCTTTGTGATCTCCACCACCTGACGAAGGATCATGAAGTCGTATCAGCGGTGATCTTCGTACGCGAAGCGGCCGAGTGATCACGAGACGTGACATTCGCTGGCGTTACCGCTGGTCAGAGGCGTGCCGCGCTATCAATGGACAGCCCGTACAAGCAAATTGGCGATGGACCGCCATGAGGTGATAGGAGCGTCGGCCGAGGTCGCCGGCCACCCCGACGAGGGGCGGCGAGGACCGATGGGGACATGTGCCCGCATTCACGAACTTCCGGATCGAGCACCGGAGGCCGCCCGTCCGCCACCCCCACCCGTCCACCCGTCCGCCACCCGTCCGCCGGCCCACCGGCCCGCCCGCCGCCCCGGCCGCCCGCCCGGCACGCGAGCGGAGCC
>NZ_NTGZ01000033.1 GCF_002551245.1 Streptomyces sp. rh34 | reverse complement strand
GGTGCAGGCCGAGCTGAACGGGCACGCGGCACCCGCCGCTCCCGCTCCCGCGCCCGTGGCCGTGGCCGATGCTCCGGCCGGCGGCCGTCCGCTCGCCAAGCCGCCGGTCCGCAAGCTCGCCAAGGACCTGGGCATCGACCTCGCGACGGTGGTGCCGACGGGCAAGGACGGCGTCATCACCCGCGAGGACGTCCACGCGGCGGCGGCTCCGGCCGCGGCCTCCGAGGTGGCCCCGGTTACGCCGGCGCCCGCACCGGTGACCGCCGAGGCTCCGGCAGCAGCCGACGTCCCCGCCTCCGCCCGGGAGACCCGTATCCCGGTCAAGGGCGTCCGCAAGGCCATCGCGCAGGCGATGGTGGGCAGCGCGTTCACCGCGCCGCACGTCACCGAGTTCGTCACGGTCGACGTGACGCGCACGATGAAGCTCGTGGCCGAGCTCAAGGAGGACAAGGACATGGCGGGGGTGCGGGTCAACCCGCTCCTGATCATCGCCAAGGCCCTCCTCGTCGCGATCAAGCGGAACCCCGAGGTCAACGCCGCCTGGGACGAGGCCAACCAGGAGATCGTGCAGAAGCACTACGTGAACCTGGGCATCGCGGCGGCCACCCCGCGCGGTCTGATCGTGCCGAACATCAAGGACGCGCACGACAAGACGCTGCCGCAGCTCGCGGCGGCCCTGGGCGAGCTGGTCGCCACGGCCCGGGACGGCAAGACGTCCCCGGCGGCGATGGCGGGCGGCACGGTGACCATCACCAACGTCGGCGTCTTCGGCGTCGACACCGGCACGCCGATCCTCAACCCGGGCGAGTCCGCGATCCTGGCGGTCGGCGCGATCAAGCTCCAGCCGTGGGTCCACAAGGGCAAGGTGAAGCCGCGTCAGGTCACCACGCTGGCCCTGTCGTTCGACCACCGCCTGGTCGACGGCGAGCTGGGCTCCAAGGTGCTGGCCGATGTGGCGGCGATCCTGGAGCAGCCGAAGCGCCTGATCACCTGGGCGTAGCTGCTTATTCCGGTGGGCCCGTACGTTTCTCCGTACGGGCCCACCGGCATGCCCGGCCCTCACCGCACGGCGATTTCGGCGAACACGGTCTTCCCCACCGTGAGCGGCTCGACGCCCCAGTCGTCGGCGAGCTGCGCGACGATCAGGAGCCAGGAGTTGTAGGCCCCGTGCCCGCGTACGAATTCGTCAAGTCCAGCTACAGCGGCGGCAACGCTGGGCAGGAGTGCGTCGAGGTCGCCCGCACCATCCCCCGCACCGTCGCCGTCCGCGACTCCAAACACCTCGGCGGCCCCGTCCTCACCCTCGCACCCGCCGCCTGGGACGCCTTCACGGCCGACCTGCGCCGCCGGCAGCCGTAAGCCTCGGCGACGCGAAGGGGCCCGGCCCGCACACACCGTGCGGGCCGGGCCCCTTCGCCGTACAACGCGGGCGGCCTACTTCTTGAAGCCGTAGTCCATCAGCTTCTTCGCGTCGGCGGTGCGGTTCGCCTCGGAGGACGACGTCAGCACCGTGCCGATGACCGTCTTGCCCTTGCGGGTCGCGGCGAAGACCAGGCAGTACTTGGCGGTCGGACCGGAGCCGGTCTTGACGCCGATGTCGCCGCTGTAGCTGCTGAGCATCTTGTTGGTGTTGCTCCACGACATGTAGCGGTAGCCGCCGCTCTTCGTGGTCACCTTCTGCTTCGTCGACTTGGTCTTGACGATCGAGCGGAACGTGGAGTTCTTCATCGCCTTGCTGGCGATCTTCGTCAGGTCACGGGGGGTCGAGTAGTTGTTGCCACCCCCTATGCCGTCGAACGAGTCGAAGCGGGTGTTCTTCAGCTTGAGGCTCTTCGCCGTGGCGTTCATCTTGCCGATGAACGACTTCACGCGGGCCGCACGGGTCTTGCCGGAGCCGAACTTGTCGGCCAGGGCGTACGCCGCGTCGCAGCCGGAGGGGAGCATCAGGCCGTAGAGGAGCTGGCCCACGGTGGGCTTGTCGCCGACGATGAGCCGGGCGGACGAGGCGTTCTTCTTGACGATGTAGTCGCTGTACGCCTTCTGGACCGTGACCTTGGACTTCAGGTTCACGTTCTTCTGCGACAGGACCACCAGTGCCGTCATGATCTTGGTGGTGGAGCCCGTGGAACGGCGGGTGTCCGCGGACTTGGTGAAGAGGGTCTTGCCGGTGCCGTTGTTCATCACGAAGCCGCCCTTGGCGACGATCTTCGGAGTCGGCGGAGTGGCGGCGTGCGCCGTGGAGGCGAAGGCGCTGCCCGCGAGCACCGCACCGGCGGTGAGGGTCACGGTGGCCGTGACGGTGACGCGATTGATGCGCTTGATGCGGATATTCAACTGAACGCTCCAAATGCCCCTGATATGCGGCCACATAAGGGTGCCGCTCGGAGGTGAGACTCCTGAGGCGGGGCAATGGATGTGTTACTGATCGGGTGAATTTGCGCAGGCTTGACCATGAGTCGTCGGGGCGCAGCAGCCCTTGCCCCGCCAGGCCTCGCGGCCCTCCTTGGCCGCGATGACGGCGATGGTCAGGGCGGCGACGGGGTCGGCCCAGGACCAGCCGAGCGTCGCGTTGAGGAGCAGCCCGACCAGCAGTACGGCGGAGAGGTACGTGCACAGCAGGGTCTGCTTCGAGTCCGCGACGGCGGAGGCGGACCCGATCTCGCGTCCCGCGCGCCGCTGGGCGGCCGAGAGGAACGGCATGACCGCCAGCGAGAGCGCGGCGATGACGATGCCGAGGGGGGACGGTTCGGCCTCGCCGGTCCCGGTCAGCGCTCGGGCCGCGTCGACGGCGACGTACGCGGCGAGCGCGAAGAACGATACGGAGATGATCCGGAGTGCCGTCCTCTCCCGGCTCTCGCGCACCGCGTGCTCCCGGGCGGAGAACTGCCAGGCGACCGCGGCGGCGGAGGAGACCTCGATGACGGAGTCCAGGCCGAAGCCGATCAGGGCGCTGGAGGAGGCCATGGTTCCGGCGGTGAGGGCGACCGCCGCCTCGACGACGTTGTAGGCGATGGTGACCGCGACCAGCAGCCGTATCCGGCGGGCGAGCGCGTCCCGGCGGGCCGGGGAGGGGCCGAGGGAGAGCGTGGCCATCAGCAGCAGTCCTTCGTCTCCGCGTCCGGGCAGGTGCGGTCCGACTCGACGGCCACCACTGCGGAGCGCAGGTCGTCCAGTGCGCTGCCGAGGCGTTCGTCGGCCAGTTCGTAGCGCGTCCGGCGGCCGTCCGGCACGGTGACGACGAGGCCGCAGTCGCGCAGGCAGGCCAGGTGGTTGGAGAGCCGGGTGCGGGAGATGCCCAGGGCGTCGGCGAGGTCGGAGGGGTAGGCCGGCGCCTCACGGAGCGCGAGCAGCAGGCGGCAGCGGATCGGGTCGGCGAGCGCGCGGCCGAAGCGTGCGAGGACCTCGATGTCGGAAGCGACGGTCAGCATGGGGGAGACAGTACAGCAGATCCTGAATTCAGGAGATCCTGAACTGATCGTTCTTTCGGCCGCTCGTCGGAGGTCCAGAATCCGGACGGGGGCCGACATGCGTGCATGTTGTATCTATGCTGTGCGCATGCCTGCCGCGCCCTCCGCCCCCGTACAGCCGCCGACCTCCTCCCTGAAGCGCCCGCCCGCCGCCGAGCGCGTGTACACGCACATCAAGGAAGCCGTCCTGGACCGCCGCTACGAGGGCGGGACCCTGCTCACCGAGGGGGATCTCGCGGACGCGGTCGGCGTCTCCCGGACGCCGGTGCGCGAGGCGTTGCTGCGGCTGGAGGTCGAGGGGCTGATCAAGCTCTACCCGAAGAAGGGCGCCCTCGTGCTCGCCGTCTCCGCGCAGGAGATCAAGGACGTGGTGGAGACCCGGCTGCTGGTCGAGGAGTTCGCCGCGCGCAAGGCGGTGCCCGCGTCTCCGCAGTTGATCGCCCGGCTGGAGCAGCTCCTGGATGAGCAGCGGCAGTTGGCCGAGGACGGCGATCTGGCCGCGGTGGCCGTCAAGGACCGCTGTTTCCACGCCGAGATCGTGAAGAACGCCGGCAACGAGATCCTCTCGCGCCTCTACGACCAGCTGCGCGACCGTCAGCTGCGGATGGGTGTCGCGGTGATGGAGGCCCACCCGGGCAGGATCGAGGCCAACATCACCGAGCACGGTGAGCTGCTGGAGGCGATCCGGGCCGGGGACGCCGACGGGGCGGCCCTGGTCGTGCGCCGCCATGTCAGCCGGGTGCGGGTGCTGGTGCGGGGGGAGGACCGGTGAGTTCGGCCGCCCCCACGCTCTCCCTTCCCGGTGATCCACCCGGTGGCCGGAGTGCCGCCTGGGTCTGGGGCATCGGGGTCGCCGTCTACTTTGTCGCGATCATCTTCCGTACGAGCCTGGGCGTCGCCGGACTCGACGCCGCCGACCGGTTCGACGTCAACGCCTCCGCGCTGTCCACGTTCTCGATCCTCCAGCTCCTCGTCTACGCGGGCATGCAGATACCCGTCGGCCTGATGGTCGACCGGCTCGGCACCAAGAAGGTCCTCACGATCGGGGCCGTCCTGTTCACCGTCGGGCAGCTCGGCTTCGCGCTCTCCCCCTCGTACGGCATGGCGCTGGCGGCCCGCGCGCTGCTCGGCTGCGGCGACGCGATGACGTTCATCAGCGTGCTGCGGCTCGGCAGCCGCTGGTTCCCGGCCCGGCGCGGACCGCTGATCGGCCAGGTCGCGGCGCTGTTCGGGATGGCGGGCAACCTCGTCTCGACGCTGTTCATCGCGCGGGCCCTGCACAGCTACGGCTGGACCGCGACGTTCGTCGGCAGCTCGCTGGCCGGTGTCGTGGTGCTGGTGCCGCTCCTGCTGTTCCTCAAGGACCACCCCGAAGGCCACGAGCCGCCGCCCGCCGAGCACGCCGGGGCCGCGTACGTCCGTCGGCAGATCGCCGCCGCCTGGCGGGAGCCGGGGACCCGGCTGGGCATGTGGGTGCACTTCACCACCCAGTTCCCGGCGATGGTGTTCCTGCTGCTGTGGGGGATGCCGTTCCTGGTCGAGGCGCAGGGGCTGAGCCGGGGCACGGCGGGCACGCTGCTCACCCTGGTGGTGCTGTCCAACATGGTGGTGGGGCTCGTCTACGGGCAGATCATCGCCCGCCACCACGAGGCGCGGGTCCCGATCGCGCTGGGCACGGTGGCGACGACGGCCCTGCTCTGGGCGTCCGCGATCCTCTACCCGGCCGACCGCACGCCGATGTGGCTGCTGGTCGCCCTGTGCGTGGTGCTCGGCACCTGCGGACCGGCCTCGATGGTCGGCTTCGACTTCGCTCGGCCGGCCAATCCGCCCGAACGTCAGGGAACCGCCTCGGGCATCGTCAACATGGGAGGGTTCATCGCCTCGATGACCACCCTGTTCGCCGTCGGGGTCCTGCTGGACGCCACGGGCGACAACTACCGCATCGCGTTCGCCTCGGTCTTCGTCCTGGAGGCGCTCGGCGTCACCCAGATCCTGCGGCTGCGCCGCCGGGCGGCGCTCAGGGAACGCGAGCACCACGTGGTGAGCCGCGTCGAGGCCGTGCACGTACCGGCGTAGCCGTCTCCTTCGCGCGCGGTGGCGCGCCCGTCGCCCATGGTCCGGGACGGGCGCCGCCGGGGCGCGGGGACGGTGCTACGGGGTCACGGGGTCACGGCGAAGTTGTCCAGGATCGCGGTGGCCAGCTCCTGGTCGCCCTCGACCTTGATCCGGTCGGCGACGGCCGTGTGGCGGACCCGGCCGCAGGCGAGCCGGACGTACGTCTCCCAGTCCAGCGACAGTGTCACGGCGGGGCCCAGCGAGGGCGCGCCGTCCACCGAACCGCGGCCCTCCGCGTCGACCCGTACCGTCCGCAGGAACTCCACCGGCCCGTGCACGTCGAAGACGACCGCCGAATTCGCGGGCGCGCCCGCCTTCTTGGCGACCACCTTCGGCAGCCCGGCGAGCAGCATGTCCCGGGTGATCAGGGCGCCGGGGGAGTCCAGGTTGCCGGGCTGCCCGAGCGTGGCGCGCAGGTCCTGCTCGTGCACCCAGACGTCGAAGGCCCGCAGGTTCAGCGCTGCTTCGAGGGTCTGCTCCGCGCCCAGCGGCGCGCGGACCTTGGTCTCGGGGCCGCGCGACTCGTTGCGGATCTGGCGGGCCCGGCGGATGAGGACGTACTCCAGCTCGGAGGTGATCTCCGGGGCGGTGTGGTGCCGCCGGACGTCGACCTGCATCTCCATGTAGCGGGCGAAGTCGCTCTGCACGTGGTAGAGGTCGCGCGGCAGGGTGTGGATCGGCCGGGGATCGCCGAGCATCTCGCACTCCATGCCGATGACGTGCGACACGATGTCGCGCACCGACCATCCCGGGCAGGGCGTTCGGCGGTTCCACTCGCCCTCGGCGAGGGGCTTCACCAGCTCGGCTATCGCCTCGATGGAGTGGGTCGCGGCGTCGGTGTAGGGCTGGAGGCTGGGATGGACGGTCACGGGACCCCTCGTGCGGTTCTGCGGTGCATGGGCTGGAGAGAGCAGGGAGTGCTGGCGGGTGGGCTGGCACTGACGGCGCTGTCGGCGAGCTGCGTGGAGGTTCGACCGCCGGACCCACCGGCGGTGGGTCCAAGTTACGCTGCAAGCAGGCACCCCGGCAGTGCTTTCGTGTGACGATCGTAGGCCTGTGTTGACGGCTCGAATGCCAGGACGGTGGTAGTGTGCGCGCCTCCCTCATCCAGATCGCAGTGGACCCGGACGAATCCGTCGATGCCCGCAGGGCGCGGGCGGCCTCGATGGTGGTCGCCCAGCACGGTGCTGACCTGGTGGTTCTTCCTGAACTGTGGCCGGTCGGGGCGTTCGCCTACACCGCATTCGAGGCGGAGGCAGAGCCGTTGGAGGGCCCGACGCACAAGGTGATGGCGAAGGCCGCCGCCGAGGCCGGGGCCTGGCTGCACGCCGGTTCCTTCGTCGAGCGGGCGGACGACGGCACCCTTTACAACACCAGCCTGGTCTTCTCGCCCCAGGGCGAGCGCACGGCTGTCTACCGCAAGATCCACCGCTTCGGCTTCGACCGGGGCGAGGCGGTGATGATGGGCGCGGGCGAGGAGCTGGTGACCGTCGCCCTGCCGGACACCACCCTGGGCCTCGCCACCTGTTACGACCTGCGCTTCCCGGAGCAGTTCCGGGGGCTCGTCGACGCGGGCGCCGAGACGCTGGTCGTCGCGGCGGGCTGGCCCGAGCGCAGGCGCTCCCACTGGACGCTCCTGGCGCAGGCCCGTGCCGTGGAGAACCAGGCGTACGTCCTGGCCGTCGGCACGGCGGGCACCCACGCCGATGTCCAGCAGGCCGGGCACAGCATCGTCGTCGACCCCTGGGGCGAGGTGCTGGCCCGGGCGGGCGCGGACGAGGAGGTCCTCACCGTCGAGCTGGACCCGGCGAAGGTGCGCACGACCCGGGAGCAGTTCCCGGCCCTGAAGGACCGTCGGCTGGGGCTCGCGCCGCCGCTCTGAGGGCGGCTCGATGCGGGCGGCCGGGACGCCCTGTCTACAGTGAGCGCCATGGCTGAACCGGGCGGTTCCGAATCGACGTCGCTCCGTGGAACGGCGATCTTCGCCGCCTCGGTCACGGTCGTCCTCTACCTCTTCGGCCTCCTCCTCGTGGGTTTCACGGTCAGCGAGGTCGGGTCGGGAACGAACTCGACGCCCATGCACCAGTGCGTGTACGCGCCCAACCTGCCGGAAGGCGCTCACGTGGAGACGCACGAGGTGCGCTACCTCCCGGTGCACGTCCTGTGCCGCACCACCGACGGCGGGCACTTCACCAGTCGGGTCGTCCCCTCCTGGCTCAACCCGACGCTCGCGGTTTCCTTCGCGACCACCGTGGCCCTCACGGCGGCGGCCTTCGTCCAGGCGGACCGGCGGGCGGCCGCGCGACAAGCGGGGTGAGCCGAACCCCGACCGTCCGAGAACCCGTCCGAGAACCCGTCCGAGAACCCGGGCTCCACGTTTCACGTGAAACACCGAACTCCCGCGCGCGGGCAGGAGCCGAGCCCCCGTGGGTGCAGGCGCTCAGTCCTCGCGAGCGTGCAGGGCGCTCAGTCCTCGTTCTCCTTGTCCGCCAGCACGATCACGCACATCGACACCGCGATGAGCAGCGCGGTGTCGGCGTCGTCCCGGACGACGTCGATGCCGTACGTGTCCCGGAGGGTCAGCCAGCGGCGCGAGACCTGGGCCAGCAGCTCGCCGTCGTACTCGATGGCGAACTCGCGGTCCAGGATCCTGCCGCTGACGTCCAGCTCCGTGCCGTCCACCAGCGTCACCCGGTAGTGGTTGCGGAGCAGCGACAGCCGCTTGCGCTTGACCTTGGCCAGCTCCTCGCCGTCCCGCTCGATGAGCATCGTGTCGCGCAGGCTGATCAGCTTCTGCCGCAGTTCGACCAGGACCCGGCCGTCGGCGTCCTTCAGCTCGAAGGTGTCACGCAGCCGCATCGCCTTGCCGTCGACCAGGAAGACCTTGTGGCCCCCGTCGTCCTCGATCCAGTAGTCGTCGCCGATGGCGAACAGCCGCTCACGTACGAGAAGTCTCATGCGTCACAGGTTCCCCCGGGGTCCGGCGGAATGCGCGCAGGCGGTCACGGTGTTGACTGGTGGCATGGCATCACGTGCACGCGTCCGCGCCCCCGAACTCATCGGCAGGGGCGGCTGGCTCAATACAGGCGACCAGCAGTACACCCTCGCTGACCTGCGAGGGCGCATCGTCATCCTCGACTTCTGGACGTTCTGCTGTGTGAACTGTCTGCATGTCCTGGACGAGCTGCGCGAGCTGGAGGAGAAGCACCGCGACACCGTGGTGATCATCGGAGTCCACTCGCCCAAGTTCGTCCACGAGGCCGAGCACCAGGCCGTCGTCGACGCAGTCGAGCGCTACGAGGTCCACCACCCCGTCCTCGACGACCCCGAACTGGCCACCTGGAAGCAGTACGCCGTACGGGCCTGGCCGACGCTCGTCGTGATCGACCCCGAGGGCTACGTGGTCGCCCAGCACGCGGGCGAGGGCCACGCGCACGCCATCGAGAAGCTCGTCGAGGAGCTGGAGGCCGAGCACGGGGCCAAGGGCACGCTGCGCCGCGGTGACGGCCCCTACGTCGCGCCCGAGCCCGTCGCCACGCATCTGCGCTTCCCCGGCAAGGCGCTGCTCCTGCCGGACGGGGGATTCCTGGTCTCCGACACCACCCGGCACCGCCTCGTCGAGCTGGACGCCGACGGCGAGACCGTACGCCGCCACTTCGGCACGGGCGAACGCGGCCTGAACGACGGCGGCCCGGAGACGGCCCGGTTCAGCGAGCCGCAGGGGCTCGCCGCGCTGCCCGACGGCCGGATCGCCGTCGCGGACACCGTCAACCACGCCATCCGCGCCCTGGACCTCACGACCGGAGTGACCAGCACCCTCGCCGGGACCGGCCGCCAGTGGTGGCAGGGGACCGCGACCAGTGGTCCGGCGCGCGAGGTGGACCTCTCCTCGCCGTGGGACGTCGCCTGGTTCGGCGACCGGCTGTGGATCGCCATGGCGGGCGTGCACCAGCTGTGGACGTACGACCCGGAGAGCGCGACCGTACGCGTCGCCGCCGGGACCACCAACGAGGGCCTGGTCGACGGGCCGGCCGCCGAGGCCTGGTTCGCCCAGCCGTCCGGGCTCGCCGTCTCCGCCGACGGCGAGCGGCTCTGGGTCGCCGACTCGGAGACCTCCGCGCTGCGCTGGGTCGACCGCGATGAGCACGTCCGCACCGCCGTCGGCACCGGCCTCTTCGACTTCGGCCACCGCGACGGGGCCGCCGAGCAGGCGCTCCTCCAGCATCCGCTCGGCGTGACCGCGCTGCCCGACGGGTCGGTCGCGATCAGCGACACGTACAACCACGCCCTGCGCCGGTACGACCCCGCCTCCGGCGAGGTCACCACCCTGGCCACCGATGTCCGCGAGCCCAGCGACGCGGTGCTGGTCGACGGCGATCTGGTCGTCGTCGAGTCGGCCCGCCACCGGCTGACCCGGCTCCGGCTGCCGGAGGAGGCGGTCCGGGTCGCCGACCGGGCGCACCGCACCCAGCGGGCCGCGACCGAGATCGCCCCGGGCACCCTCCGCCTCGACGTCGTCTTCCAGGCGCCCGCGGGCCAGAAGCTGGACACCCGCTACGGCCCCTCGACCCGGCTGCTGGTCTCCGCGACCCCGCCCGAGCTGCTGGCGGAGGGCTCCGGCGCGGGGACGGACCTCGGGCGCGACCTGGTCCTCGCGGACGGGGTCACCGAAGGCGTGCTCCACGTCTCCGCGATGGCGGCGTCCTGCGACGACGACCCGGCCAACGAGTACCCGGCCTGCCATGTGCACCAACAGGACTGGGGCGTCCCCGTCCGCGTGACCGCGGAGGGAACGCCCCGGCTGCCGCTGGTGCTGGCGGGCATGGACGAGCAGGGCTGAGGGGCCCGGAGGGGGTCCGACAGGCGGCCGGCCGTCCGGCCGTCTGTCGGCACGGGCGGCCCGCCCGCTCTGCCTAGAAGTCGTCGGCGCCGTTGCGCAGCTCCGTGGTCCAGTAACCCGTCGCCCACTTCTGCGGGTTGACGGAGAGGCCCTCGGGGGCGGGGGACTGCACCACCGCCATGCCGCCGCCGTTGGCCTTCAGTGTGACCGTGAACTCCTTCACCGTCTCGGTGCTCTCCTTCCGGCCGCCCTCGGACATGCGCACCGCGACGTAAGCGGACTGGCCGGGCTCCAGGATCACCGGGGCCTCCGGCTTGCTCTTGGCGACGGGCGGGACGATGCCCCGCGCGTTGTCCAGGAAGTGGATGTGCGGGTACTCCCTCATCTCACAGCCGGCGCCGGAGGTGTTCTTCGCGCTCAGCGTGAGGTGGGTGTAGGGCGGGCCGTCCTGACGCTCGGCGGTGATCGTCAGACCCTTCGCCGTGCAGAGAGGGGCGGAGGCCCCGGCGGACGTGCCGCCGGCGGTTTCGGAGCTCTTGGCCGCGCCTGCGGCCTGCGCGGTTCCGGTGCCGCCGCCGGTGGATCCCGTCGTGCCGGTCTCCGCAGCGTCGTCGGCGGCCTTCCCGGACTCGGCGGCCGACGCGGCGACGGTCGCGGAGTCGCTCGTCGCCGGGCCCTCCGACCGGGTTCCGGTGCCGTCGTCACCGCAGGCGGTGAGCGTGAGAGCGAGAGCCGCCGCGGTCGCGGCGGCCAGGACGGTGGTGCGGTTGCGGAAGGTGCGCATGGAGGATCCCCCGAGGAGAAGGCGAGGCGAACGCCCGGTCGAGACGTCGCCTCCGAGCTGCTGACAGGAACGACTCTGCCCGCCGCCGCTCACGTATCGCTGCCGTCCCGCTGACGTCCTGCTGACGTCGGGCAGGGCGGGGCCGCGCCGGACGCCCGCTCCGCTCAGCTCTCCGCGGCGATCCGTCGCAGCGCCTCGTCGTGCCGCCGTCGGAAATCCGCCCGTGCGGACACCCGCAGCAGCGCCGCCAGGGACCGTACGGCCCCCTCGTCGTAGCCGGCCCGCTCCGCCTCCTGCGCGGCCCGGTCCAGCAGCCGTACGCCGTCCTCCTCCTCGCCCAGGGCCAGGTGGGCCTCGCCGCAGACGGCCAGCAGCAGGGAACGGCGCGCCGCCTCCTCGTGCTCGGGTCCGAGATCGAGCCCGGCCCGGGCACAGGCGAGAGCCTCCTCGGGGCGGTGCGCGGTCAGGTGCATCCGGGCGAGGTGCTGGAGCGCGAGCATCTCCGTGTGCCGGTCGCCCTCCCGGCGCGCCAGTGCGACGGCGCGTGCGCAGTTCTCCACCGCGGTGGGGAGGGAGCCCAGCTCGGCCTGGACGATCGCCAGGTTGATCAGAGCGGTCGCCTCGCCCAGCGGGTCCCCGGCCTCCCGGGCCAACGCCGGCGAGCGCTCCAGCAGGGCGACGGCCTCGGTGGTGCGGCCCTCCTCCGTCAGCACCCAGCCCAGCAGCGCGAGCACCCTCGACTCCGCGTAGGCGTCCTTCTCGGCGCGAGCCGACTCCAGGGCCAGTTCCAGCAACGGGGACCAGCTGTCCCGTGCCCGCCAGACCATCTGCGGCCACTGGAGCAGAATGATCCGCCAGGCCCGGTCGTCGAGCCCCGCCTCCCGGGCCGCGAGCGCGGTCAGCGCCAGGTCCTCTCGCTCGGTGGCCAGCCAGCGCATCGCCTCCGCACGGTCGGCGAAGTCCCGTACGGCGCTGGGCCGGCGGTAGTCCTCCGGGAGCACGAAGCAGGGTTCGCCGCCGGGCTCCGCCGTGTCGGCGGCGGCCAGTGCGGTGGCGATGCAGTGGTCGAGCACGCCGATCAGGGCCTCGCGCGCGGACGCCGGGTCCAGGCTCCGGGCGTAGAGGCGCACCAGGTCGTGCAGGACCCAGCGCCCGGGGGCGGTCTCGGTGACGAGGTGGGCGGCGGCCAGTTGCTCCAGCGCCGCCCTCGCGGTGACCGGGTCCGTCCCCGCGAGCGCGGCCGCCGCGTACGGGTCGTAACGGCCGCCCGGGTGGTGGCCGAGCCGCGCCAGCTGGTGGACGGCCCCGGGCGGCAGATGCTGGACGGTGAGCCGCAGCGCGGCGGCGACCCCGGTGTCGTCCACGTCGAGATACGCCAGCCGGCCGCGCTCGTCGGCCAGCTCTCCGGCGAGCGCGGCCAGCGTCCAGCGGGGACGTCCCGCCAGGCGGGCCGCGGTGACGCGCAGGGCGAGGGGCAGTCCGCCGCACAGCTCGGAGAGCCGGCGGGCCGCCACCGGTTCGGCGAGGACCCGCTCCTCCCCCAGCACTCCGGCGAGCAGCGCCGTGCCGTCGTCGGTCTCCAGGGTGTCGAGCGGGACCGGCCGGGCGGCGTCCGAGGCGATGAGCCCCTCCAGCCGGTGGCGGCTGGTGACCAGCGTGACGCAGTCGGCACCGCCCGGCAGCAGCGTCCTGACGGTGGCGGAGTCGCGCGCGTTGTCCAGGACCACCAGCAGCCTGCGCCGGGCGGTCAGCGAGCGGAACAGCGCGGCGGCGGCCGGCACGGACTCCGGAACGCGGCGCGGGGAGACGCCGAGCGCGAGCAGGAACTCCCGCAGGACGTCGATGAGCGCGGGTTCCCCGGCCGCGCTGAACCCGCGCAGATCGGCGAAGAGCCGCCCGTCCGGGAAGAGCGCGGGGGAGCGGTGCGCCCACTGGAGGGCCAGCGCGGTCTTGCCGACCCCGGCAGGACCGGTGACCAGACAGACGGGCGCCTCGCCCGCCGCCGACCGGCTGAGCGCGGCCAGTTCGGTGGCGCGCCCGTGGAAGCCGCGGGGCGCACGGGGCAGCAGGTCGACGGGGTGCGGTTCGCCGGCGGGCGGCGGCACGGCGGCGGGTGAGGGCCCGGAGGCCTCCGGCGGGGTGGCGCCCGCGGGCGGCCCCGGGGCGCCGCGCAGGATCAGCGCGTAGGCGTCGGCGAGCTCATGCCCCGGGTCGATGCCCAGCTCGTCGGCGAGAAGCCGCCTCGTACGGTGGAAGCGGTCCAGGGCCTCCGACTGGCGCCCCGCCCGGAACAGCGCCAGCATCAGCTCCGCGGCCAGCGACTCGCGCAGCGGATGCGCCGCCGTCTCCGCCGTCAACAGGGCGGCGGCCCGGTGGTGCTCCCCGAGCGCCCCGTACGCGCGGGACAGCTGCTCGACCGTCGCCAGCCGCGATTCCTCCAGGGAGTGCGCGGCCACCCGGAGCGGCGGGCCGGCGAACGCCCCGCTGAGCGCGGGGCCCTGCCACAGGGACAGGGCCTCCTTGAGCATCAGCACGGCGTCGGCGGGACCGCGCTGCTCCCGTGCCAGCGTCAGCAGTTCCTCGAACCGCTGTGAGTCCAGCAGTGTCTCCGGGGCGCGCAGCACGTAGGCGTCGCCGACGGTGGCCAGCTCCACCCCGTACGCCTCCGCGTCCGCGCCCGCCAGCAGGGCGCGCAGCCGGGATACGTGCCCCTGGATGACGCCACGGGCCTGGGACGGCGGCTCGTCGTCCCACAGACAGTCCGTCAACCGCCCGACGGAGACGGGTGTGTTGGCGGACAGCAGCAGAGCGGCGAGCAGACTGCGCCGTTTGGCCGGCCCCAGGGGCAGGGGCCCGGTGAGCGTTTCGACGGAGACCGTGCCGAGCAGCCGGAACTCCACGGGCGGCTCCCCTTCCGGGCGGGACGCACCCACGGTGGGGGCGCGGGATCCTGCCCAGAATATCGGGGATTCCGCAGGCCCCGCGCAGAGCCGGCCGACCCGGTGACGGCTTCCGGCCCTCTGCGCGGGACGGTCGTCGCGCGGGCCGGCCGTCCACGCGGACCTGCCGTCCACACGGACCGGTCGTCGCGGGGACCGTCAGCGGTAGCGGTGCTCGTCGTCCGAGACGACGGTGGTGGTGGGCGGCACGACCATACGGCGGCGCCGCGCGATGCTCATGTAGACGAAGACCCCCACGAGGCCGACGAGCATCATGATCCAGCCGACCAGGTCGACGTTGACGGTGTCCATCTGCCAGTCGGTGGCGAACGCCAGGATCGCGCCCCCACCGATCAGGAGAATGCATCCTCCGAGTCCCATGAATTCCGCCTCCTCGACCGCCCGGTGAGTCCGGGCCGGTGTACGGACCGCGTACCCGGCCCGGCAACAACCATGTGTGCGAGGGCGGTTGTGCGGGCGGGTCAGCCCGCCAGGAACGAGGTGAGCGCGTTCGCCAGCAGATACGGGTCGTCGGCGCCGCACAGCTCCCGCGCGCTGTGCATCGAGAGGATCGCCACGCCGATGTCCACGGTCTGGATGCCGTGCCGGGCCGCGGTGATCGGTCCGATCGTGGTACCGCAGGGCATCGCGTTGTTCGACACGAAGCTCTGCCACGGCACGCCCGCCTTCTCGCAGGCCGCGGCGAACACCGCACGGCCGCTGCCGTCGGTGGCGTACCGCATGTTGACGTTGACCTTGAGGATCGGCCCGCCGTTGGCGACCGGGTGGTGCGTCGGGTCGTGCCGCTCCGCGTAGTTGGGGTGCACGGCGTGGCCGGTGTCGGAGGAGAGGCAGACCGTGCCGGCGAAGGCGCGGGCGCGGTCCTCGTACGTGCCGCCGCGCGCGAACACCGAGCGCTCCAGCACCGAGCCCAGCAGCGGCCCGTCGGCCCCGGTGTCGGACTGGGAGCCGTTCTCCTCGTGGTCGAAGGCCGCGAGCACCGGGATGTACGGGATGTCGGCGTCGTTCTGCCCGGCGACGGCGGCCAGCGCGGCGGTCGCGGCGTGCACCGAGAGGAGGTTGTCCATCCGGGGCCCGGCCACCAGCTCCCGGTCCCGGCCCAGGTAGGAGGGCGGCTCGATGGCGTGCGGCATCAGGTCCCAGCCGGTGACGTCCGCCGCGTCGACACCCGCCTCCCCGGCGACGAAACGGATCAGGTCGCCCTCCTCGACGTCGCCGAGCCCCCAGATCGGCTGCATGTGCTTCTGCCGGTCGAGCTTGAGCCCCTCGGTGTTGGCCGACCGGTCCAGGTGCACGGCCAGCTGCGGCACCCGCAGCAGCGCCCGGTCGATGTTGACCAGCCGGTGGGTGCCGTCCCGCAGCGAGATCCGCCCGGCCAGGCCCAGGTCCCGGTCGAGCCAGGTGTTCAGCAGGGTGCCGCCGTAGACCTCGACGGCGATCTGGCGCCAGCCGTGCGCCCCGGTGTCGGGCAGCGGCTTCACCCGCAGGTTCGGGGAGTCGGTGTGCGCCCCCGCGATCCGGAACGGGGTGTGCGCGGACGCGCCCTCCGGCACGTACCAGGCGATGATCGCCCCGCCGCGCAGCACGTACTTCCCGCCGGCCGACGCGTCCCAGGCGGCGGTCTCCTCGACCTGCCGGAAGCCGGCCTCCTCCAGGCGCCCGGCGGCGTTCGCCACGGCGTGGTACGGGGACGGGCTGGCCGCCAGGAAGGTCATCAGGTCATCGGTGTGCGCGCGGTCGAACCGGAGAGGGGAACTCATGTTCTTCACTGTAACGAGGACTCGGGGTTCGGTATCCGGTGACCGGGGAGTTCGGTCGCCCCTACAGCCCGTCGATCGAGGTCAGGTCGATGTCGACGTCGTACGGGGCGGAGAGCTTGAGCCGGTCGTGGTGGACGCCGGTGGAGACGTACGTCTTGTTGACCGGGTCGGGTTCGTAGGTGATGACGGACGAGAACCAGGCTCCCGTCGATCAGCTCGGTGTGCGGCGGGAGGTCGAGCGTGAAGAACTCGTCCAAGGTGTAGCCGCCCGGCGGCGGGAGCGGCCACCTGGAACCGTCCGACTGGCGGTGCGACGAGTCGGACGGCGCCCCGGTGGCGGCCACGGATTTCCCCATGGACGGGATTCTGGGCCGTGCACTCAGCGTAGCCAGCTGATACGACAGCGCCGCCGCCCGAACGAAGTCCGGGCGGCGGCGCGTTTTGACGAAACAGGTGAGCGATTCTTTAGAACGCGGCCTCGTCCAGCTCCATCAGCGAGTTGTCGACCGCCTCGGCGAGCGCGCGCTCGGTCGAGACGCCCGGCAGGACGTTCGCGGCGAAGAACTTCGCGGCGGCGATCTTGCCCTGGTAGAAGGGGACGTCCTTGGCGGAGGCGGTCGGCAGCTTCTCGGCCGCCACGGCAGCGCCCTTGAGCAGCAGGTAGCCGACGACGACATCGCCGGAGGCCATCAGCAGGCGGGTCGTGTTGAGGCCCACCTTGTAGATGTTCTTGACGTCCTCGCCGGTCGCGGTGAGGTCGGTGATCATCGTGCCGACGATCGCCTCCAGATCCACGGCGGCCTTGGCGAGCGAGTCCAGCGCCGGGGCCAGCTCCTCGTTGCCGTGGGCGCCCGCGAGGAACTTCTTGATCTCCTCGGAGAGCGTGTTGAGCGAGGCGCCCTGGTCGCGGACGATCTTCCGGAAGAAGAAGTCCTGGCCCTGGATCGCCGTGGTGCCCTCGTAGAGGGTGTCGATCTTGGCGTCCCGGATGTACTGCTCGACCGGGTACTCCTGGAGGTAGCCGGAGCCGCCGAAGGTCTGGAGCGACTGCGCGAGCTGCTCGTAGGACTTCTCGGAGCCGTAGCCCTTCACGATCGGCAGCAGCAGGTCGTTGAGGCCGTTGAGCGCCTTGGCGTCCTCGCCCGCGGCCTCCTGCTCCTGGATCGCGTCCTGGACGGAGGCGGTGTACAGCACGAGGGAGCGCATGCCCTCGGCGTACGCCTTCTGCGTCATCAGCGAGCGGCGCACGTCGGGGTGGTGCGTGATGGTGACCTTGGGCGCCGACTTGTCCATGAAGTTCGCCAGGTCCGGACCCTGGACGCGCTCCTTGGCGTACTCCAGCGCGTTCAGGTAGCCCGCGGAGAGGGCGGCGATGGCCTTCGTGCCGACCATCATGCGGGCGAACTCGATGATGCGGAACATCTGGCGGATGCCGTCGTGCTTGTCGCCGATCAGCCAGCCCTTGGCGGGGTGCTGGTCGCCGAACGTCATCTCGCAGGTGTTGGAGGCCTTGAGGCCCATCTTGTGTTCGACGTTCGTCGCGTACACGCCGTTGCGCTCGCCCAGCTCGCCGGTGGTCCAGTCGAAGTGGAACTTCGGGACCATGAAGAGCGAGAGGCCCTTGGTGCCGGGTCCCGCGCCCTCGGGGCGGGCCAGCACGTAGTGGAGGATGTTCTCGGACATGTCGTGCTCGCCCGAGGTGATGAAACGCTTCACACCCTCGATGTGCCAGGAGCCGTCCTCCTGCCGCACGGCCTTCGTCCGGCCGGCGCCGACGTCGGAGCCGGCGTCCGGCTCGGTCAGCACCATCGTCGAGCCCCACTGCTTCTCGACGGCGATCTCCGCGATCTTCTTCTGCTCCTCGTTGCCCTCGTCGAAGAGGATGCCGGCGAACGCCGGACCGGAGGAGTACATCCACACGGCCGGGTTCGCGCCGAGCAGCAGCTCCGCGTAGCCCCAGATCAGGGAGCGGGGCGACGTGGTGCCGCCGATCTCCTCGGGAAGACCCAGGCGCCAGTACTCGGAGTCCATGAAGGCCTGGTACGACTTCTTGAAGCTCGCCGGGACCGGGGCGGTCCTGGTCTCCGGGTCGAAGACCGGCGGGTTGCGGTCGGCGTCGGCGTAGGAGTCGGCGAGCTCGTTCTCCGCGAGGCGTGCGATCTCGTCCAGGATGCTCTTCGCGGTGTCGACGTCCATCTCACCGAACGGACCGGTGCCGTACACCTTGTCGCGCCCGAGGACCTCGAAGAGGTTGAACTCGATGTCGCGGAGATTCGACTTGTAGTGCCCCATGGGAAGGCTCCGTAATCAATAGCAGTGGCGCACAGCGCCCCGGGGAGTGATGCGGGTCGGGCGACAGGCGGGCGTAGGTCTATCAGCTGACCTCTACGATGATGCTACCCGTCAGTAATAAGGTGCAACCCCTCAAGCCGCAGATGTGTCCGATTACTCTTTGCAGCATGTACGGCTACGACCAGAACCCTGGTGCTCAGCAGCAGATGGGTCAGATGGGCCAGATGGGTCAGATGGGCGGCGGCTACGGGGAGCAGCCGCTGTATCCGGAACCGTCGCCGCCCTCCCTGGCCGACGCGGTACGGGCCTTCACCACCGGCTCCCTCTCCGCCGAGGACTTCCAGCAGATCTTCGCCACGTCGAAGGTCTACTGCCCGCGCGGCGACAACCCGGGTTTCCTGGCGCTGCACAACACGCAGCAGCCGGTGATCCCGATGTTCACCACGCTCAAGGAGCTGCGGCTGTACGCGGGCAAGGAGTCCAAGTTCTTCGTGATCACCGGGGCCGAGGTGATCGACCTGCTGCCGACGGGCTACGGCTTCGTCCTGGACATGGAGGGTGATCACCGGATGGTCTTCGACGCCAAGGCCGTCGAGCAGATGGTCGACTTCGCGATGCGCCGTATGTACGGGTAGTCGTGACGTCCTGGTGGGTCGCTGACCTGCTGTTTCGTCGTTCGGATACGGGTCCGTGCCAGGGGTGGCGCGGGCCCTTTTCGCTGTCGGGTTCACGGGTGGGCCCACCGGTGCGGTCACCCGGGAATGCGTGACGCCTTGCGAGATGTTCATCATTCAACTAAATTGATCGCAGAACACTCGCCCGGAGGTGGCTTCCATGCCCGCAGTGACCGTCGACAACCCGCTGACCCTGCCCAAGGTGGCCGCTTCGGGTGACGCCGCAGCCCGTCCCGTCCTCGCCGTCACGACCGCGCCGAGCGGATTCGAGGGTGAGGGTTTCCCCGTCCGCCGCGCGTTCGCGGGGATCAACTACCGGCACCTCGACCCGTTCATCATGATGGACCAGATGGGTGAGGTGGAGTACGCCGCAGGCGAGCCGAAGGGCACCCCCTGGCACCCGCACCGCGGCTTCGAGACGGTCACGTACCTGATCGACGGGACCTTCATCCACCAGGACTCCAACGGTGGCGGCGGCACCATCGAGAACGGCGACACCCAGTGGATGACCGCCGGGTCGGGCCTGCTGCACATCGAGGCCCCGCCGGAGTCGCTCGTCATGTCCGGCGGACTCTTCCACGGCCTCCAGCTCTGGGTGAACCTGCCCAAGGCCGACAAGATGATGGCCCCGCGCTACCAGGACATCCGCGGCGGCGAGGTCCAGCTGCTCGCCTCCCCCGACGGCGGCGCGCTGCTCCGGGTCATCGCCGGTGAACTCGGCGGGCACGAGGGTCCTGGCATCACCCACACCCCGATCACGATGATCCACGCCACCGTCCGGCCCGGCGCCGAGGTGACTCTGCCGTGGCGCGAGGACTTCAACGGCCTCGCCTACGTCCTGGCCGGGCGCGGCTCGGTCGGCGCGGAGCGCCGCCCCGTCACGACGGGGCAGACCGCGGTGTTCGGGGCCGGCGGCTCGCTGACCGTCCGCGCGGACGAGCGGCAGGACGGCAACACCCCGGACCTGGAGGTCGTCCTGCTCGGGGGCCGCCCGATCCGGGAGCCGATGGCGCACTACGGGCCGTTCGTGATGAACAGTCAGGCCGAGCTGAAGCAGGCCTTCGAGGACTTCCAGGCCGGCCGCCTGGGCACGGTCCCCGCGGTCCACGGCATGTGACCCATCCCGCCGCTTCCGTCAGGTGACTCCCCGTCACCCGTACGGGGGCGGCGGACGGGCCGGCCGCAGCACACCGTGATCGGGTGGGAGGGTGCCCGCACCCAAGCCCCTCCTCCCCGAGAGCGCCCGCCGCGCGGCCGCCTGGTGCGGTGTCGTCCTGCTCGTCGTGGGTGTCGCCGCCGTCGCGATCTGGCTGGTCGTCGTCCTCAAGACCGCGGTCACCCCGGTGCTGCTCGCCCTGCTCGGCACCGCGCTGCTCGGACCCGTCCACCGGTGGCTCATCGCCCGCAGGCTCAACCGGTCGCTGGCCGCGGGGCTGACCTGCGCGGCCCTCGTCGCGGTGGTCGGGGGCGCCGGATACATCGTCGTCACCGCCCTCGTCGACTCCGGTGCCCAGATCGTCGACTCGCTGAAGGACGCCGGCCAGTGGGTCGTGGACCATCTGGACATCGCCGGGGCCACGGACGTCGACGACCTGGCCGACAACGCGAAGAACCTGTTCGAGAAGTTCGGGGCGAGCGCGGCGGGCGGTCTGCTCAGCGGCATCAGCCTGGTCGGTTCGCTGGTGGCGACCAGTGTGCTGGCCCTGCTGCTGACCTTCTTCTTCCTGCGCGATTCGGACCGGGCGGTGAACCTGGCCCACTCGGTGGCCCCGCGCGGCACCGGGGACCTGGTGGAGGCCATGGGCCGCCGGGCGTTCGAGGCCGTCGAGGGCTTCATGCGCGGCACCACGTTCATCGCCCTGATCGACGCCGTGTGCATCACGGTGGGCCTGCTGATCCTGGACGTTCCCGGCGCGGTGGGGCTCGGCGCGCTCGTGTTCGTCGGCGCGTACATCCCGTACCTCGGGGCGTTTCTCTCCGGCGCGGTGGCGGTGCTGGTGGCGTTGGCCGACCGGGGGTTCGTGATCGCCCTGTGGGTCCTGGGGGTGGTCCTCGCGGTCCAGGTGCTGGAGGGCCATGTGCTCCAGCCGATGATCCAGAGCCGTACGGTCCAGATGCACCCTGCCATGATCATGATCGCGCTGACGGCGGGGGCGAGCGTGGCGGGCCTGCTCGGCATGCTGCTGGCCGTGCCCCTGTGCGCGGCGGCCTTCGGGGTCCTGGGCGAGCTGCGAAACGGCTTCGGGCCTTCTTCCGGGCCGCCCGGCGGCGTTCCCGGCGATCCTGACCCCGGTCGGCCAGGCGGTGGTCCCGGCCCGGTCGGCAGTCATCCCAGCCCGTCCGGCGTTTGAGGACGGAACCGTTACGGGGGGCGGGCCCGAGGGCTCCGGACGCCAGGGCCGAGAGGGCCGGGGAGCGCCAGGGCCGCGAGAGGTGCGGGGGCCTCAGGGGCTCAGGAGGCCGCGGCCTCCGCCAACTCCCCCGGCTCGTCCGATTCGTACAGCTCGAACCAGATCGACTTCCCCTCCCCGCGCGGATCCACCCCCCACGCGTCCGCCAGCATCTCCATCAGCACCAGACCCCGCCCGCTGGACGCCATCTCGCCCGGCCGCCTCTTGTGCGGCAGTTCGTCGCTGGCGTCGGCGACCTCGACGCGCAGCCGCCGCTCCCCCTGTTCACCGGAGACCTCCGCCACCATCAGCGCGTCCCCGTCCGTGTGGACGAGCACGTTGGTGGCCATCTCGGAGACCATCAGGACCGCCGAGTCGACCTGCTCGGGATCGCTCCAGTCGTGCAGCAGTTCGCGCACGAGCTGCCGGCCGACCGAGATCCGCTCGGGCTCGGCCTGCGCGATGGTCATGACGCTGCGGCGGGGCGGCGTCTCCCGGGCGGAGATGCTCTCGCGCCGCAGCACCAGGACCGCGATGTCGTCCTCCCGCCGGTCCGCGAGCGGCCCCGTCGTGTAATGCGAGGTCGGCCCGTGCACGGCCTGGACCAGGGCGTCGGCCAGCTGTTCCAGGTCCTCGGCGGGCTCCTCCAGGACCGGGCGCAGCCGGTCCCAGCCGGTGGCCATGTCATGCCCGCCGGTCTCGATGAGACCGTCCGTGCAGAGCATGATCGTCTCGCCGGGCTCCAGGACCACCCGGGTGGTGGGGTAGTCGGAGTCCGTCTCGATCCCCAGCGGCAGCCCGCCGGCCGTCTGCCGGATCACCGCGGTCCCGTCGGCGCTGATCACCACCGGGTCGGGGTGGCCCGCGCGGGCGATGTCCAGGGTTCCGGCCTCCGGGTCCACCTCCGCGTACAGGCAGGTCGCGAAGCGCGGCGTCGCGGGTTCCGCGTCGCCCTCGACGCTCTCGTACGCGTCGGTGAGCCCGGACAGGAAGCGCGAGGCCCGGGAGAGCACGGCGTCCGGGCGATGCCCCTCGGAGGCGTAGGCGCGCAGGGCGATGCGGAGCTGGCCCATCAGCCCGGCGGCCCGCACGTCGTGGCCCTGGACGTCGCCGATGACCAGGGCGATGCGGCCGTTGGGCAGCGGGATCATGTCGTACCAGTCGCCGCCCACCTGGAGCCCGCCGCCGGTCGGTACGTACCGCGCGGCCACCGTCATGCCGGGGATCTCCGGACCCAGGGTCGGCATCATCGAGCGCTGGAGCCCGAGCGACAGCTCGCGTTCCGTCTCGGCCACCCCGGCACGGGCCAGGGCCTGGGCGAGCATGCGGGCGACCGTCGAGAGCACCGCGCGCTCGTCCGGGGAGAACGCCACCGGATGCCGGAACGCCGCCATCCAGGCCCCCATCGTGCGGCCGGAGGACACCAGGGGCAGATACGCCCAGGACTGCCGTCCGAAACGCCGGGCGAGCGGCCAGGAGGCCGGGTAGCGGCGGCGGTACTCGTCGGGGGAGGGGAGGTAGATCGCGCGGCCGGTACGGACGACCTCGGCGGCCGGGTAGTCGGTCTCCAGGGGCATGTCGGTGAAGGGCTCGTCGTCCCCCGCGCTGTGCCCGTGGTGCCCGATGACCGTCAGCCGCTCCCCGGCGGAACCGAACACCGCGAGACCGTCCGGGGAGAAGCCTGGCATGGAGAGCGATCCGGCGACCCGCAGCACCTCCGCGGTGGACCGGGCCTCGGCCAGCGCCCGCCCGGCGTCCAGCAGGAACGCTTCCCGGGACCGCCGCCAGTCCCCGGTGATCGGCGTGTGGGCGGCGTCGGTGGAGCCGGGCTGCGGCTCGGCGACCTCCTGGAGCGTGCCGAAGAGCACATAGCTCCCGACGTCCCGGTCCGGCGGGACGACCGGCTTGGAGCGGCTGCGCACGGTACGGAGGACCCGGCCGCGCTCGTCCACGATCCGCAGCCGCGCCTCGGCGAGGGTGCCCTCGGCGACCGCGAGGGTCACCACCGCGTAGATCTCGTTCCAGTCGACCGGGTGGAAACGGGAGCGCACCGTGGACTCCCGGTAGCTGCCGGGCTCGGCGGGCAGCCCCAGCAGCCGGGCCGCCTCCGCGTCGAGCGTGACCGTGCCGGCTGCGTTGTCCCAGCGCCACAGGCCCGTCGCGATCGCGGCCAGGACTTCCTCGGTGCGCATTGCCCCACTTTAGGAAGATGTGCTCGGCGGACGCCACCGAGGGTCCGCCGCCTGCTCCGGCACCCGGCCGGGGCCGCTGCGTCATCGGAAATGAAGCGTCACGTCCCCGGGCGGTAGCCTGGGGACGCTCGATCCACCCTTAGGGGCCCTGATCCGCCGGGCACCCCCGAACCGCGAAGACTGGATGAACGACGATGCATCGGTACAGGTCCCACACCTGCGGCGAGCTCCGCGCCTCTGACGTCGGCACCGACGTCCGGCTGAGCGGCTGGCTGCACAATCGCCGAGACCTGGGTGGCATCCTCTTCATCGATCTGCGCGACCACTACGGTCTGGTGCAGCTCGTCGCCCGCCCCGATACCCCCGGCAACGAGGCCCTGGCGAAGCTCACCAAGGAGACCGTCGTCCGGATCGACGGCAAGGTCTCCGCGCGCGGCGCCGACAACGTCAACCCGGAGCTGCCGACCGGCGAGATCGAGATCGAGGTCACCGAGGTCGAGGTGCTCGGCGAGGCCGGCCCGCTGCCCTTCACGATCAACACCGAGGACGGCGTCAACGAGGAGCGGCGCCTGGAGTACCGCTTCCTCGACCTGCGCCGGGAGCGCATGCACCGCAACATCATGCTGCGCTCGGCCGTGATCGCCTCCATCCGCTCCAAGATGGTGGCCCTCGGCTTCAACGAGATGGCGACCCCGATCCTCACCGCGACCTCCCCCGAGGGCGCCCGTGACTTCGTCGTCCCGTCCCGGCTGAACCCCGGCAAGTTCTACGCGCTGCCGCAGGCCCCGCAGCAGTTCAAGCAGCTGCTGATGATCTCGGGCTTCGACCGCTACTTCCAGATCGCGCCCTGCTTCCGCGACGAGGACGCCCGCGCGGACCGCTCCCCGGGCGAGTTCTACCAGCTCGACGTCGAGATGTCCTTCGTCGAGCAGGAGGACGTCTTCCAGCCGATCGAGAAGCTGATGACCGAGCTCTTCACCGAGTTCGGCAACGGCCGTGAGGTCACCTCGCCGTTCCCGCGCATCCCGTTCCGCGAGTCGATGCTGAAGTACGGCAACGACAAGCCGGACCTGCGCGCCAAGCTGGAGCTCGTCGACATCTCGGACGTCTTCGCCGACTCCGGGTTCAAGGCGTTCGCCGGCAAGCACGTCCGCGCGCTGCCGGTCCCGGACACCGCGGGCCAGTCCCGGAAGTTCTTCGACGGCCTCGGCGAGTACGCCGTCGAGCACGGCGCCAAGGGCCTGGCCTGGGTGCGCGTGGGTGAGGACGGGGCGCTGGCCGGACCGATCGCCAAGTTCCTCACCGAGACCGACGTCAAGACGCTCACCGAGCGCCTCTCGTTGGTCCCGGGCCACGCCGTCTTCTTCGGCGCGGGCGAGTTCGACGAGGTCTCCAAGATCATGTCGGCGGTCCGGGTCGAGGCCGCCAAGCGCGCCGGCCACTTCGAGGAGGGCGTCTTCCGGTTCTGCTGGATCGTCGACTTCCCGATGTACGAGAAGGACGAGGAGACCGGGAAGGTCGACTTCTCGCACAACCCCTTCTCGATGCCCCAGGGCGGCCTCGCCGACCTGGAGGAGAAGGACCCGCTGGACATCCTCGCCTGGCAGTACGACATCGTCTGCAACGGCATCGAGCTGTCCTCGGGCGCCATCCGTAACCACGAGCCCGAGCTGATGCTCAAGGCCTTCGAGATCGCCGGTTACGACCGCGAGACCGTCGAGCACGAGTTCGCGGGCATGCTCCGCGCGTTCCGTCTCGGTGCCCCGCCGCACGGTGGCATCGCCCCGGGCGTCGACCGCATCGTGATGCTGCTGGCCGACGAGCCCAACATCCGCGAGACGATCGCCTTCCCGCTCAACGGCAACGCCCAGGACCTGATGATGGGCGCTCCGACCGAGCTGGACGAGAGCCGCCTGCGCGAGCTGAACATCCAGCTGCGCAAGCCGGTCGCCGCGAAGGGCGCGGGCGCGTCGGAGAAGCCCACGGAGAAGTAGGTCCGGAGAAGCGGCCCTCGCGGCTCCTCCCGCTCTGCGGATGTTTCACGTGAAACAGCCCCCGGTCACTCGATCGGGGGCTGTTTCGTCGCACGCGGCGGAAAGCCGGTGAGCAGCGGGGCTACGCGGTCAGGGCTACGCGGTACAGCCGGATGGCCCCGGATCGGGTTCGGCCGGGCCGGGCCCGGCAAGGACTGGCACCGAGACACCCCTCTCGCACCCCGCCTTGTCGCGTCGCGCCGTCCGCCGCCACCCGAGGAGTCCGCCACCGTGTCCGTCCCGCGCCGCCCGCCCGCCCTGCTCGCCGCACCGCTCCTCGTCCTGGCCCTGCTGCTCACCGGCTGCTCCTTGGGCGCCGCTCCCGCGAAGGCTCCCGGAGGAGTTCCGGGGCTGGGCGCCGCGGGCCCGGAGTCGGGCGGCGCCTCCGTACGCCGGGCGTCGCCCAGCCCGGAGCCCACGCCGAGCCCCGTCGAGATCCCCGGCCTGGGACCGGAGACCCTGGCCCGGATCCCCGCCGAGACCCGGCAGGTGTTCGTCGTGACCGGCGAGGCGGCCGACTCCAACCAGTCGAGCGCCGTCCTGTACAGCCGCGAGAGCCCGGCGAAGGGCTGGCAGCCGGTCGCGGGACCCTGGCCGGCGCACAACGGCATGGAGGGCTGGACCGACCACCATGTGGCGGGCGACCTGAGGTCCCCCACGGGCGTCTATCCGCTCACCGACGCGGGCGGCCGGCTCCCCGACCCGGGAGCGCTTCTGCCGTACGACGAGCACCCCCGGTTCGCGGTGGACGGCGAGGGCTTCTTCGGAGAGCCGCTGGAGGGCTCCTTCGACTACGTCGTCGCGATCAACTACAACCGCACGGAGGGAGTCAGCCCCCTGGACCGCACCCGCCCCCTCGGCCTCGAACGCGGCGGCGGCATCTGGATCCACGTCGACCACGGCGGCCCCACCCAGGGCTGCGTCTCCATCCCGGAGGCGCGTATGGAGGAGCTGCTGCGCACGCTGGACCCGGCCAGGAAGCCGGTGATCGTGATGGGGGACGCGGAGAGGCTGGGGCGGTGAGGCGCTGATCGGGCGTACGGGCAGAGCCCCTGGCCCGTCCGCTGAAGACGTTCCCGGTGCGAGTGACCCGGTGGCCCGGTACAGGAGGAGGTCGTGGTGAGCGTGGCCGAGGACCGCGTCCTGAGGCAGGACGTCTTCGAGGAACTGGCCCGCAGCGCCATACGTGCTGAGGAGGCACTGCGACCGGAGTTCGTGAACGGGGCCCGACGGTGTGCGCTACGAGCAGGTCGTCACCGTGCCGTACGGCAAGACCGTCACCCTCCCCGACCCGGTCGGGATCGAGCTGGACACCGAGCCACTCAAGAGCTGGGTGCGCTGACCCGGAGCCGGAACGCGAGGAGCCCGGGACCGCTGTTCACGGTCCCGGGCTCCTCGCGTACGTACGGGAGGCGTTACGCCGGCTTCTCCTCCAGGCGCGGGAACAGCACCGCGCCCTTCGTCACCGTCGCGCCCGCGGGCAGCACGCCCCAGGTGCCGGCGTCCTGGACCCGCTGGTCGGCCAGCGCGCCCAGGGACTCCTCGGCGCCCAGGGACTCCCAGAGCTTCTGCGAGGTCTCCGGCATCACCGGGTTCAGCAGGACCGCGACCCCGCGCAGGGACTCGGCGGCCGTGTACAGAATGGACGCCAGGCGGGCCTGGCCCTCCGGGCTGCTGTCCTTGGCCACCTTCCACGGCTCCTGCTCCGTGATGTAGCCGTTGACCTGCTTCACGAAGTCGAAGACCGCCAGGATGCCGGACTGGAAGTCCAGCTCCTCACCGATCTTCCGGTCGGCGGTCGCCACGGCCTTCGCCAGGCCTTCCCGAACCGCCCGCTCGGCGTCACCCGCGGCCGTCGCCTCCGGCAGCGCACCGCCGAAGTACTTGCCGACCATCGCCGCGACCCGCGAGGCGAGGTTGCCGTAGTCGTTGGCCAGCTCGGAGGTGTAGCGGGCGGTGAAGTCCTCCCAGGAGAACGACCCGTCGCTGCCGTACGCGATGGCCCGCAGGAAGTACCAGCGGTACGCGTCCACGCCGAAGTGCGAGGTCAGGTCCTGCGGCTTGATGCCGGTCAGGTTGGACTTGGACATCTTCTCGCCGCCGACCATCAGCCAGCCGTTGGCGACGACCTTGCCGGGCAGCGGCAGGCCCTGCGCCATCAGCATCGCGGGCCAGATCACCGAGTGGAAGCGGAGGATGTCCTTGCCGATCAGGTGCACGTTCGCCGGGAACGTACCGTCGAACTTCTCCTGGTTCGCGCCGTAGCCCACGGCCGTCGCGTAGTTGAGCAGCGCGTCGACCCACACGTAGATGACGTGCTTGTCGTCCCACGGCACCGGGACGCCCCAGTCGAACGTCGAGCGCGAGATCGACAGGTCCTGGAGACCCTGCTCGACGAAGTTCACGACCTCGTTGCGCGCCGACTCGGGCTGGATGAAGCCGGGGTTCGCCGCGTAGAACTCCAGCAGCTTCGGGCCGTACTCGCTCAGCTTGAAGAAGTAGTTCTCCTCCTTGAGGAGCTCCACCGGCTTCTTGTGGATCGGGCAGAGCTTCTGCCCGGCGAACTCGCCCTCGCCGTCGATCAGATCGCCGGGGAGCTTGTACTCCTCGCACCCCACGCAGTAAGGGCCCTCGTACCCGCCCTTGTAGATCTCACCCTTGTCGTACAGGTCCTGCACGAACTCCTGCACACGGTCGGTGTGCCGCTTCTCCGTCGTCCGGATGAAGTCGTCGTTGGCGATGTTGAGGTGCTCCCAGAGGGGCTTCCACGCCTCCTCGACGAGCTTGTCGCACCAGGCCTGCGGAGTGACGTCGTTCGCCTCGGCCGTGCGCATGATCTTCTGACCGTGCTCGTCCGTGCCGGTGAGGTACCACACCTTCTCGCCGCGCTGGCGATGCCAGCGCGTGAGCACGTCGCCTGCGACGGTCGTGTAGGCGTGGCCCAGGTGAGGAGCGTCGTTGACGTAGTAGATGGGGGTCGAGACGTAGTACGCCTTCGCCCCCTGCTTCTCGGATCCAGTGGCCGCCATGGTCGAAATCCTAACGGCCAGATCAAGATCCACTCACATCGATAAACGCGACCCCCGTACGGGCGGAGCAGCGGCCTCCGGTGGAGAGCTTTGCGAAACATCCGTTCCCGTAATGGTTCCCGTAGGAAAGTCGCATCCTGGGAGGGAGCGGACAAGCGTGCACGAGGCAGGGGACACCACCATGCGGGTACTGGTCGCCGAGGACGAGGAGATCCTCGCGGAACTGGTCGCCACCGGACTGCGCCGGGCCGGCTTCGCGGTCGACACGGTGTACAGCGGGGACGCGGCCCTCGCCTACCTCGGCCTGTACGACTACGACGTCGTCGTGCTCGACCGCGACCTCCCCCGGGTGCACGGCGACGACGTGGCCCGCCGGCTGGTCGCCTCCGGCTCCCGCACCCGGATCCTGATGCTCACCGCCTCCGGCACCATGGAGGAGCGGGTCGCCGGGCTCGATCTGGGGGCCGACGACTACGTGGCCAAGCCGTTCGAGTTCCCCGAGCTGGTCTCCCGGGTACGTGCCCTGCGCCGGCGCAGCGCCAGACCCGTGCCGCCCCAGCTGGAGCGGCACGGCATCCGGCTCGACACCGTACGCCGCTCAGCGGCCCGCGACGGCCGGGATCTGGACCTCTCGCCGAAGGAGTTCACCGTGCTGCAACTGCTCCTGGAGGCCGACGGCGGCACGGTCAGCGCGGAAGAGCTGCTGGAGAGGGCCTGGGACGCCAACGCCGATCCGTTCACCGGGGCCGTGCGCGTCTGTATGAGCAAGCTCCGCGCCAAGCTCGGCGAGCCCGCGCTGATCCGCACCGTGCAGGGCGTCGGGTACGCCCTGTGAGGCGGCCGTCCCCGCTGCGGCGGCTGGTGGACGCCTCGAAGCTGCCGCACTCGACGATCAGGACCCGGATCGCCCTCGTGTACGGCGGTGTCTTCCTGGTGCTCGGCACCGCCCTGCTGGCCACCGTCAACCTGGCCTCCCGCGCCGGTACGGAGACCGAGGCGCGCTCCATCGCCTCGTCCGCCGCGGTCGCCCAGCCGGGCTACGCGGTGAACGGTCCGCTGATCTCCCGCCGGCACCTGGGGCCGCCCACCGTCTACGACCTCACCGACAACGTCAGCAACGCGGCGGGGCAACAGCTCCTGTACTGGTCGGCCGCCGCTCTGCTCGTGATGACGGGCTGCGCGGTCGCGGTGGGCTGGTGGACCGCCGGGCGGGTGCTGCGCCCCATCCACGACATGACCGAGAAGGCCCGCCGGCTCTCCGCGCACACCCTCCACGAGCGCATGGCGCCCACCGGCCCCGACGACGAGCTCAAGGAACTGGGCGAGACGCTGGACGCCCTGCTGGCCCGGCTGGAGAAGGCGTTCGACAGCCAGCAGAGATTCATCGCGAACGCCTCGCACGAGCTGAGAACCCCGCTGGCCACCCAGCGCGCCGCGATCCAGATCGGCCTGGACGATCCGTCCCCCGAGGACCTCGTGACCACCCGGCAGACCCTGCTGGACACCAACCGGCGCAGCGAGCGGCTCATCGAGGGGCTGCTCGTGCTGGCCCGCAGCGAACGGGGGCTGGCCGCGGACGAGCGCGAGGCGGTGCGTCTCGACCACGTGGTCAGGGAGGAGGCGGCCCGCCGTCCGGCGGTACGGGGCGCGGGCGGCGGTCCGGAGGGCCGGGGAGCGGACGGAGGCGGTCCGGGGGGCGGCCGGGGGCCGGGCGGCGGACCGGCCGTGAACGTCGCGGTGGCCGCCTGTTCCGTGCGCGGCAACCGGCTGCTGCTCGCCCAGCTGGTGGCGAACCTGCTGGCCAACGCGGTCACGTACAACGTGCCGGGCGGCTCGGTGGAGGTCTTGCTGACCGGGGAGGGGGCGCTGCTGGTGCGCAACACCGGACCGGTGGTCTCCGAGGCCGATATCGCGGGGTTCTTCGAGCCGTTCCGGCGGGGCGAGGGCCGGGACCGGATGGGCCCGGGGTCGGGCCTCGGGCTGTCGATCGTCCGGTCGATCGCGGTGGCCCACGGCGGAACGGTCACGGCGATACCGGGCCCGGAGGGCGGCGGTCTCGCCGTGACCGTACGGCTGCCGGTCGATCAGGCCTCGGGGCCGGCCGGGCGCGCGGCGGTCCAGGCCGGCAGCCCGGCGAGGATCTCGCGGTAGAGGTCGGCGTCCGCGATCTCGCGGGGCGCCGGTCCGGCGTGGAAGAAGCCGGTGTTCGGGGCGTCGAGCTTCCGCAGGAAGTCGAAGCCCTTCGCGTCCTGCTCGCCGAAGGCGACGAACTGGAAGAACAGCGGCAGCCGCGCCGCGTCCGTGAGGGCCTGCCGGGCGGCCTGCTTGGCGTCCGGCGGGCCGTCCGTCTGGAAGATCACGAGAGCCGGACCGGTGGCCTTCGTCTTCTCGTAGTGCGCGACGATCTCCTCGACCGCACGTTCGTAGTGCGTCCGGCCCAGTCGGCCGAGGCCCGCGTGCAGCTCGTCGACGCGCCCCTCGTGGCCGGAGAGCTCGATGGCGCCGGTGCCGTCGATCTCCGTCGAGAAGAAGACGACCTGCACGGTGGCGTCCTCGTCCAGGTGCGCGGCGAGCGCGAGCGTCCGGTCGCCCAGGTGCTGGGCGCTGCCGTCCTTGTAGAACGGCCGCATCGAGCCGGAGCGGTCGAGCACCAGGTAGACGCGGGCGCGGAGTCCGGTCAGCCCGTGCTCCTTGAGCGCTGTCTGCGCCGCCTTGTACGGGGCGACGAGCTGCGGAGCACGCGACTTGACCCGCGCGAGCGCGGTGGCGGGCTTGCCGGGGGCGGCCTCCGGTGCGGTGACGACAGGGTCGGGTGCGGTGACGGCCGGCTCCGACGCGGCGGCGACGGGCTCCGGTGCGGCAGGGGCCGCCGGGGTCTCCGCGGCGGACGGCGCCTCTGCGGTCTCCGGCGTCTCTGCGGCTGCCGGTGCCGGTGCCGCTGAGGCCTTGGCTGCCTCCTGGGGCGCCTCGGGTGCCTCGGTGGTGGCCTGAGGTGCTTCGGGGGCGGCCTCAGGGGCCGCGATCTCCGCTGCTTCGGGGGCGGCTTCCGCTGCCGGCTCCGGTTCCGGCTCGGCCTTCGGCTCCGGTGCGGGCTCCGGGGTCTCGTCGAGGTCGAGGTCGATCGTGATCGGCTCCGGCGTCGGCTCGGGCTCCTCGGCCTTGGCGGGCTCCTCGGCTGCCACCGGCTTCTTGGGCTCGACGGGCTCGACGGGAGCCACCGGCTCCTCGGGCTGGGCGGCTTCCTCGGCGGTCACCGGCTCCTGGGGCTTCTCCGCCTTCGGAGCGTCCTCCGGGGCCGACTTCTGCGCGGGGACGGTCGGCGGCGTTGGCGCGGCGGCCGCCTTGTCGAAAGCCTCCGCCACGAGGTCGGCGGCCCGCGAGTCGTCACGCTCCGTGGAGTCGGAGGCGGGGGAAGCCGTGGACGCGGCGGAGGGCGTCTCCGCGGCGGACGAGGCAGGGGACGAGGCGGGGGACGAGGGCGAGGCCGGGGCCGGGATCGACGCCTTCGCCTCCGTCGCGGGCTCGGCCGCCGAAGTGGTCTCCGGCTCCGGCTCCTTGGGCTGAGTGCGCTCGGCCTGGGGCGGGACGGTGGCCGTGGTCGGCTCGTCCTGCTCCGTGCGGCCGAACACCTTACGCAGCAAGCTCCGAATGCCCATGGGCGAGGCCTTTCGCATGAGTTGGGTGCGGTGAATGTCCGACCTGGGTGAATTCCTCCCTGGCCAGGACGGATACGTAAGGTTAGCGGCCGGATCCGGCCGTTCGCCGGTGCGGCCCACCCCTGCGTCAACCGAGCCGAAACCGTTCCCGGACCGAGTCCGCGACGGCGTCCACCACCGACACCCAAGGGAACAGCGGTGTCCCGGACTTCACCCGCCGTTCACCGGGAGTCCCTCGGACCGCGTGGAGGCACACATACCGTCACGCACGACACCAGACGGAGGGAATCCACGTGCGCAATCTGCTGCCGTTCATCAGCTCGCATCCGGGTGGGCGTTCCGCGCTGACCTGCCGCTTCCGCTGCGGGGACGCCTGCTTCAAGGAGACGCCCAACAACAGCGACAACGAGTACGCCGGCGACATCATCGCCGGTGCCGTGTCGCGCCGCTCGATGATGCGCGCCGCCGCCGTGGTCACCGTCGCCACCGCCGCCGGTACCGCGGCGCTGACCGGCCCGAGCGCCCCGCAGGCCGAAGCCGCCGCGCTCGCCGGGCACGGGCACAAGCCCGGCCACCCCCACAAACCGGCCCCGTCCGGTGCGCGTGGCCTGCGGTTCTCGCCGGTCGCGCCCAACAAGGACGACAAGGTCACCATCCCCGACGGGTACGCCCAGAACGTGGTGATCCGCTGGGGCGAGCCGATCCTGCGCGGCGCGCCCGCCTTCGACCCGGACAAGCAGACGGCGAAGGCCCAGGCCGGCCAGTTCGGCTACAACAACGACTTCCTCTCCCTGCTCCCGCTGCGCGGCGAGCGCGGCCGGCAGGTCATGGTCGCGAACCATGAGTACACGGACGAGATCCTCATGTTCCGCGGTTACGATCCGGCCAACCCGACCCGTGAGCAGGTGGAGATCGCCTGGGCGGCGCACGGACTCTCCGTGGTCGTCGTCCAGGAGGAGCACCGCACCGGCAAGCTCGGGCCGGTCAACCGGCACCCGCTGAACCGCCGTCTGACCGCGACCAGCGAGTTCCGCATGACGGGCCCGGCCGCGGGGAGCGCCCTGCTGCGCACGTCCGCCGACCGAACCGGCCGCAAGGTGCTCGGCACCCTCAACAACTGCGCGGGCGGCACCACTCCGTGGGGCACCACGCTGCACGGCGAGGAGAACTTCAACCAGTACTTCGCCCACGGCAACACCGACATGCACAAGCGGTACGGGATCGGCACCGGCGGCACCGAGCGCAAGTGGGAGCAGTTCGACCGGCGGTTCGACCTGGCGCAGGAGCCCAACGAGGCCAACCGCTTCGGCTGGGTCGTCGAACTCGACCCGTACGACCCGGACTCCACCCCGCGCAAGCGGACCGCGCTGGGCCGGTTCAAGCACGAGGCGGCAGAGCCCCGGCTCACCTCCGACGGGCGCCCGGTCGTCTACATGGGCGACGACGAGAAGTTCGACTACCTCTACAAGTTCGTCTCCAGCAAGCGGATGCAGAAGGGCAACTCGCGGGCCGCCCGCGAGCACAACCTGACGCTGCTGGACGAGGGCACCCTGTACGTCGCCAAGCTGACCGGCGACTCACCGGTCACCGAGATCGACGGCACCGGAAAGCTGCCCGACGACGGGGAGTTCGACGGCAGCGGCGTCTGGATCCCGTTGGCCACCGGCACCACTTCGCATGTGCCCGGCATGACCGCCGACGAGGTGTACGTGTACACGCGGCTCGCCGGTGACAAGGTCGGCGCGACCAAGATGGACCGCCCCGAGGACGTCGAGCCCTCGCCGCGCACCGGCCGGGTGTACGTGGCGCTCACCAACAACACGGACCGCGGCAAGGCGGGCAAGGCCGGTGCGGACGAGGCCAACCCGCGCAACAACAACAAGCACGGGCAGATCCTGGAGCTGGCGGAGAACTGGGACGACCCGACGAGTGACGGATTCGCCTGGCGCCTGTTCCTCGTGGCGGGCGACCCGGACGACCCGTCCACGTACTTCGCCGGTTTCCCCAAGGAGAACGTCAGCCCCATCTCCTGCCCGGACAACGTGGCGTTCGACGACCACGGCAACCTGTGGATCTCCACGGACGGCAACAAGCTCGACTCGCACGACGGCCTGTTCGGCGTGGCGACGCAGGGTGACCGGCGTGGCGAGCTGAAGCAGTTCCTGACCGTCCCGGCCGGGGCCGAGACCTGCGGCCCCGTCATCCAGGACCGTCGCGTCCTGGTCGCGGTCCAGCACCCGGGCGAGATCGACGGGGCCTCCGTGGAGAAGCCGGCGAGCATCTGGCCCGACGGCCCGGGCAAGATCGTCCGCCCCTCCGTCGTCGCCGTCTGGCGGAAGGACGGGCGCGACATCGGCGTGTGAGGTCCGGCGGGCGGGGGCTTGATGCCTCCCGCCCGCGGCCCGGTCCGCACTAGAGTCGAGGGCATGGTTTCCGGTGACGCGCCGCAGGCGGAGGGAAGCGTCCGGGTCGACGTGTGGATCTGGTCGGTCCGGCTGACGAAGACCCGTGCCCAGGCGGCCGCCGCCTGCCGGGCCGGACATGTGAAGGTCGGCGGCGAGCGGGCCAAGCCCGCGCAGGCCCTACGCGTCGGCGACGAGGTGCGGCTCCGGCACGCGGGGCGGGACCGGGTGGTCGTCGTCTCGAAGATCGTGAAGAAGCGGGTCGGCCCGCCGGTGGCCGTGGAGTGCTTCGTCGACAACAGCCCGCCCCCGCCGCCCCGCGAGCTCGCGATCCAGGTCCCGGTACGGGACCGGGGCGCGGGTCGTCCGACCAAGCGCGACCGCCGGGAGATGGAACGTCTTCAGGGGCGCCCACCGGAGAGCTGAGGCCACGGCGCGGCCCGGTCGTGCGGCTCCCGGATGTGCCGCTCCCCGCTCGGTGTTTCACGTGAAACACCGAGCGGGGAGCCTCCGGTCCGTCCTGGGGGCTGTGGTCAGCTCTGATACCCCTCCACCTCGTCGGCGGGGCGGCCGCCGGCCGCGGACCGCCCGCCCCGCAGGAGCACCCGGGCCAGCACCGCCCCCACGAGCAGGACCGCACCGACCGCCAGCACCGTCCACACCGTGGTCCGCAGCGAGGCGGTCAGGGCGTCGACCACCGCGGCGGCCGTGTCCCGGTCGCTGTCCGGCGTCTCCTCCAGCACCCGGCTGCGGCCGACCGCGACCAGCACCCGGAGCACGATCGCGCCGAGCACAAACCCGGCTCCTACGGTCGCGGTGGCCCACAGCCCGGCCCGCAGCCCGCGCCGTACGGTTGCGATCCCGACCACCAGGACGAGGAACACCAGGGTGGCGACGGCCGGCCAGATGCTGCAGTAGCGCAGCCACCGGAACGAGCTCCTGAGCTCGTCGGCCTGACCGGGGCCGAGTACGGTGATCTCCGTCCGCTCGACCGGGATCTGGTCCGCGAACGGCACTCCGTCGCGCACCAGGTCCTGTTTGACCTGGTCGATCACCGGCGCCAGATCGATTGTCACGGCCTCCCCGCTGTCGCCGTCCAGGGCGGCTGCCACCGCTTTGTGGGCGGACCGGTTCGCGGTGTCCCACGCGTTCCGGAAGGCCTCGGTGGCGGTGAACGACCGCACGGTCTCGTGCAGGAACTCCCGGACCGTGTCCTGGAGCGGGCCGAGATCGATCTGTCGCATCGCCTCCTCGGTGACCAGGTCCGCGACAGTGCTCCGCACCGCCGGGTCGGAGGAGAGCGGCGACACGGCGGCGACGTACCGGTCGGTGTCGTCGATCTCCAGGTCGACCCAGGCGGAGAGCGCGCTCAACGGCACGAGGACGGCGAGCAGAACGAGCAGGACCGCCGAGAAGGCCGCCGTGGTCACCGAGGTCGCCGAGGTCGCCGAGGGTGTCCGCACTCCTCCAGGGAATCCCGTACGGGGCCGGGCCGCTCCGGGCCGTACGCCATTCGAGTTGCCGGGCGGCGCGGTCGGGTGTGCTCTGGAGGAACGGGGAGCGTGCGACGGGGGCGACGGAAGGAGCTGTCCGCGATGGCCACACACGCAGCCATGCCCGGCCGAAGCGGTTCCCGCGCCCATGCGCGGACCCGCCATCACACCCCGCTCGCCTGGGCACTGCCCCTGGTGCTCGGCGTGGTCTACGGGTTCTACGCGGCGTTCATCCGTCGCGACGGCGGCCCCAGCACCGGCGGGCAGGTCCTGCTCGGGCTCGTCTCCGGTGCCGCTCTGGCGGTTCTCTGCTTCGCGGTGGGCCGGATCCAGCGCTCGCTGCCGCGCGAGCTGCGGGCAGCCGTGTACGGCGCGCTGACCGCGTGCGCCATCGGCTTCCTGGTGAGTCTCACCGACACCAGCGTGCTGAGGTCGACCGTTCTGGGGCTGGTGGTCGGGGCGGGCGTTCTCTGCGTCTCGTTCTACGTCTTCTACACGCGGGAGGCCTGAAGCCCGCCCGATGTCCCGGGCCGGCTTCCGGGGCCGGCTCCGGACATCGGGTTCCCGGCGTCTCCGACCGCGTCCGCGGCCGCCAGATTCAATCTGGCGGCCGCGTCCCCGCGTCTGGCGCCCCAGAGGTGAGGGAGCGGAACGGCCGGGGCCGGACGAGAGGTCCCGGGAGGCCCGGGAGGCGGCGGAGGTCGCGGGAGGAGGAGCGAGCGATGACGACGGACGAGAGCGCCGGCGGGGGCCGGGACGCGGACGCGGGAAGCATCCTTCCCCTGCGTGTCGCGGTGATCATCGGCAGCACCCGCGAGGGCCGCATCGGCGACGCGGTCGGCCGCTGGTTCGTGGAGCGGGCCCAGCACCGGAGCGAGCTGGACCTCGCCGTGCTGGATCTCGCCGATTACGACTTCCCCGTGCACTATCCGGGACGGGCGACCGGGCAGATGACGGAGTTCACCGAGGAGATCGCCAGGGCCGAGGCCTTCGTCGTGGTCACCCCGGAGTACAACCGCTCGTTCCCCGCCTCCCTGAAGCAGGCCATCGACTTCGCCTACGAGGAGTGGCAGACCAAGCCGGTCGCCTTCGTGAGTTACGGGCACGGTTCCGCCGGGCTGTACGCCGTGGAGCAGCTGCGTTCGGTCTTCACCGAGCTGCACACGGTGACCCTGAGGAACGGGGTCGCGCTCGATTTCCTCCGGCAGCCGCTGGAGGGCCACTCCGGCGACACCGGCCGGGACCGGTCCGTGGGTCTGATGCTCGACCAGCTCGGCTGGTGGGGCTGGGCCCTGCGCGAGGCACGCGCCGTCCGCCCGTACGTCTCATGAGCTCCCGGCATCCGAAGCAGATCGCACACTCCCACCGACGACCCACAAGGAATGGATCATGAGCACTGAACTGGCCATCGAGACCACGGGGCTGGTGAAGGTCTTCGGCGACAACCGTGCGGTGGACGGCATCGACCTCGCTGTCCCCACCGGCACCGTCTACGGCGTCCTCGGGCCCAACGGCGCCGGGAAGACCACCGCCGTCCGTATGCTCGCGACCCTGCTGCGCCCCGACGGCGGCACGGCCAGGGTGTTCGGCAAGGACGTCGTGAAGGACGCCGACGCGGTACGCAGCCGGGTCAGTCTGACCGGGCAGTATGCCTCGGTGGACGAGGACCTGACCGGGGTGGAGAACCTCGTCCTGCTCGGCCGGCTGCTCGGGCACTCCAAGCCTGCGGCCCGCGACCGGGCGGCCGAGCTGCTCGAAGGGTTCGGGCTGAGCGAGGCGGCGGGCAAGCAGGTGAAGAACTACTCGGGAGGCATGCGGCGGCGCATCGACATCGCCGCGTCCATCCTGAACACCCCGGACGTGCTGTTCCTGGACGAGCCGACCACCGGACTCGACCCCCGCAGCCGCAACCAGGTGTGGGACATCGTGCGGGCGGTCGTCGCCCACGGCACCACGGTGCTGCTGACCACCCAGTATCTGGACGAGGCCGACCAGCTGGCCTCCCGTATCGCGGTGATCGACCACGGCAAGGTCATCGCCGAGGGAACCAAGGGCGAGCTCAAGGCCTCCGTCGGGGCCGGCACCGTCCATCTGCGGCTCCGGGACGGCGGTCAGCGGGCCGAGGCACAGCGGGTGCTGGCGCTCGCGCTGGACGTGGAGGTCCAGCTGGACGCGGACCCGGTGGCGCTGACCGCCCGGGTCGACGGGCAGAGCACCGAGCAGGGGGCCGCGGAGCAGGCCGGACGGGCCCTGGCCGAGCTGGCCCGCTGCGGCATCACGGTCGACAACTTCTCGCTGGGACAGCCCAGCCTCGACGAGGTCTTCCTCGCACTCACGGACAAGAAGGGAGTGGCGGCATGAGCACCGCGACCGCCAAGACGGAGCTGGAGGGCGTCGCGCTCGCCGCGCCGGACAAGGAACGCCTCTCGGCGCTCCTGGTGGGCCGGGAGCGCCCGCCGAGGCCCAGTGCCCTGTCGGCATCGATGACCTTCGGCTGGCGCGCCATGCTGAAGATCAAGCATGTGCCGGAACAGCTCTTCGATGTGACGGCTTTCCCGATCATGCTGGTCCTGATGTACACGTACCTCTTCGGAGGGGCGCTGGCCGGCTCCACGGAGGAGTACATCCAGTTCCTGCTGCCCGGCATCATGGTGATGAGCGTCGTGATGATCACGATGTACACGGGCATCGCGGTGAACACGGACATCGCCAAGGGCGTCTTCGACCGGTTCCGCACGCTGCCGATCTGGCGGCCCGCTCCGATGGTCGGCTATCTGCTCGGCGACGTTCTGCGGTATCTGCTGGCTTCGGTGGTGATGCTCGCCATCGGCATGATCATCGGTTTCCGTCCGGGCGGCGGTGTGCTCGGCGTGCTGGCCGGTGTCGCTCTGCTGGTCCTGTTCTCGTTCGCGTTCTCCTGGATCTGGACGATGTTCGGGCTGCTGCTGCGCTCCGAGAAGTCGGTGATGGGCGTCAGCATGATGGTGATCTTCCCGCTGACGTTCCTCAGCAATGTCTTCGTCGACCCGAAGACGATGCCGGGCTGGCTTCAGGCCTTCGTGAACAACAGCCCGGTCACCCACCTCGCCACGGCGGTGCGTGAGTTGATGGCGGGCAACTGGCCGGCCTCCGACATCGCCTGGACGCTGGGCTGGGCCGGGGTGCTCATGGTGGTCTTCGGCGCGGTGACGATGCGGCTCTACAACCGGAAGTGACCTGCGGCGGGCCTGCCTGCCCGCGCGGGGGCCGCGGACGTATCCGCCGTGCATCCTTGACCTTCCCCGCAGGGGAAGCCCCAGCATCGGTGGGGCCGGGCGGAAGGCGCCCGGTACGAGGAGGTACGGGGTGGAACGCGAAGGCCGCGCGGTGGACGCCGCGAGCGGAGAGCTGGTGACGATCGGCGAGTTCGCCCGGTTGTCCCGGCTCTCCGCCAAGGCGCTCCGGCGCTACGACGAGCTGGGCCTGCTCCGGCCCGCCCTGGTCGACCCGGTGAACGGCTACCGGTACTACGACCCGGCACAGGGGAGGGGGCCCGGCTTGTGACGTGGCTGCGCAGGATCGGCATGCCCCTGAGCCGGATCGGCCGGGTGGTGCGCGGGCTCGTGCACCTGGGGGACTCGCGGGCCTCCGCTGCGGGGCGGGGAGCTGTTCCGGATCACCCATGACCACAGCCTGGTCCAGTCGATGATCGACGACGGTTCGCTGAGCCGGGAGGAGCCCGCTTTTCACCCGGGGCGTGCACTGCTGCTGAAAGCGCTGTTCGGGGAAGCGCGGCCCGCCCCGGTGGCCGTGGCAGGGGCGGGTGTTCCCGGGGCGAGGGGGCGGGTCAGAGCCGCCAGTCGGGGGAGTGTTCGGGGCGGTAGGCGCAGGTGGTCCCGGTCGTCACGGAGGCCTTCAGGTGGGCCGCCAGTGCGGGGTGCAGGGTGTCCAGCTTGCGCAGGGTGTCGCGGATCCGGGCAGTGACCGTCTTGCGGGCCCGCTCGGTCTGGTCGCCCAGCCGGCGGGTCCGGCCGCCGAGCCCGGCCGCGGTGCGGAGCTGGTCGAGGAGGGCCTGCCGCTCCCGGTCGTACGTCTCGACACCCCGGGCGTCGTCCAGGGCGGCGGCCCGGTCGATCTCGGCGTCCAGCCGGGCCAGGTGTTCCTTGTAGCGGCGCTTGGCCTCCTCGTCGAGCACCGGATCGCCGCCGAGCTGCCCGGCGGCGACGACGAGGTCCCCGCCCTCGGGTGCGAGGAGCCGGACGGCCGGGACGTCGGCGCCGGGCTGCCCCAGCAGGCTGTGCAGGTCCCGCAGGCCCTTGGCGTCCGGGACGTGCACGGTCACCCCGTCCCAACGCAGTTGCCACACCGGCCCGTTCCGCCGGAACTCGGCGGACGGCACGGCCCGGGGCCCTGCCGATGACCCGGCAGCTGTCTCTGCCGCCGCCGACGACCAGGCCGCTGCGCCTGCCGTGCCCCGGTCGGGAGACGTGCCCCGGTCCGGAGCCGCGACCGGGCCCCGGGCCCGCGAGACGGAGGGACCGGAGGCGGGGCGAGGGGCGGCGGGGGCGTCGCTCGCGGTAGTGGCAGGGGCGGCGGTGATGGGCGGGGCCGCGCGGAGGGCTGCGGCCTCGGTCTCCACGTGGGCCAGGGCCAACTCACCCGCCTCCCGCTCCACTTCACCGAGCAGCCGACGGGCCTGCCCGGCGTCACCGGCATCGGCGCTCCCGGCACGGTCCGCCCCAGCGCGGGCCGCCCCGTCATCGGCCGCGTCGGCGCGGGCGATCAGGGAACGGGCCAGGCACAGCCGGGCGCGTACGGCCCAGGGGCGGGCGCCGAGGCGGTCCGAGGAGGCGGCGGCCTCGGTGAGCGCCGCCACCGCCGCGTCCTGGTCGTCGCGGGCGGCGGCGAGCATGCCGAGCCAGAGGTCGACGGGGCCGCCGATGTCGCACCCGTACAGCGAGACGATCCACTGGCCCGTGTAGGGCGTCAGCTCGTCCTCCGCGCGGGTGATGAGCCGTGGGTCGCCCGTGAGCGCGGCCGTCTGGGCCAGCAGCCGGAGCCACAGCGGCATGAACGCCCGAGGGTAGGGGGCGGGGCGGTCCGCCTGTTCGGCGATCAGGCGCAGCGCGGGCGTGGCGTCGCCCTGCTCCACGGCGGTGACCGCCTCCAGCAGTCCGGGATAGGGGTACCCGGCGCCCGGAAGCGCGCCGAGGACCTCCTCGGCCTCGGCGAAGTGTCCCTGGAGCAGATGCAACGCCCAGCGCAGGTGATGCCCCATGAAGCCGAAGGCCACGTGCTCATCGCTCTCGGGGTCGAGTGCTTCGTCCTCCAGCGCGGTGGACGCCTCGGCGAACCGGCCCTGAAGGGAGGCGATCAGACTGGTGTCCACGGCGACTCCCAGGGCGAACCGGGGCAGCCCGGTCAGCTCGGCGAGCCGGACGAACGCCCGGAACTGGTCGATGAAGGCCGGGTCGCCCAGCTCCAGCAGCGCCACCCAGCGCATGGACGTCGCGTGCAGCTCCATGTCCTGGTTCTGGGAGCGCCGGCCGACGACGGTCATCTCGTCGGTCAGCCCGAGCCGCTCCACCGCCGATCCGAGGCCCCACACGGAGTCGTGGCGTGCCCAGAGCGAGAAGGCGAGCGCCTCGTCGTCCGAGCCGCTCCGGGCCAGCGCCATGATGTGGATGGCCAGCTCCTGGGCGAGCCGGTCGTCGGAGAGGCTTTCCTGGCCCTCCTTGCCGGTGAGCCTGCGGTGGGCCTCGGCGAGGAGCCCCATCGTGGGCACGTCGTGGCCGCCCAGGGAACGGTCGCGGTGGAGGGTGATCGCCACCCGGGCCAGCAGCTCCGGTTCGTCCAGCTCCCGGGCCAGGGCGACCGACCGGTCCAGCAGACGCTGCGCCTCGGCCGTCTCCCCCGCGTGCCGGAGCTGTCCGGAGAGGTCGAGACCGATCAGCGCGGCACGCCGGGCCGCTCCCGTCCCATCCGCCGCTACCGTCCCGTGTGCCGCTCCCGGCCCGCATGCCGGGACTCCTCCTGGCCCCTTCGGCCCCGCGGATTCCTCCCGGCCTCCTGGCTCACCCGACACACCCGACTCACTCGACTCGCCGGAGGCCACCGCGAGTGCGCGCCGGTAGTGGCCGACGGCCTCCTCGTCGGCCAGGCGGGCCGCGGCGTCCCGGGCGGCAGCCAGCAGCAGGTCGATCCGGCGGTCGCGGTCCAGCGCACCGCCGGCGAGGTGGGCGTGCCGGGCGAGGGCGCCGGGCCGCACCTGTCTCTTATACACATCT
>NZ_NTGZ01000329.1 GCF_002551245.1 Streptomyces sp. rh34 | reverse complement strand
ACTACGGGCCGGGCTTCGGGGCGCCGCCCGAGCCGCCGCCGGGCCGTCGCCGCTTCGCCCGGGGGCCGGTCGTCGCCGCGGTCGTGGCGCTGGTGCTCGTGGTCGTGGCGGGCGGGGTGTACGGCCTCACCGACTGGGGACGGGATGATCCCGCGAAGCCCGTGGCGAAGAAGTCGCCCGGCCCTTCCGGTTCGGCGTCCCCGTCCCGTACGCCTGCGGCCGGCGCCCCGAAGCTGAGCCACATTCCGACGACGGCGGAGGTCTCGGCCGCGCGGAAGCCGGGCGAGTCGTCGGCGTGAATCGCCGACGACAAGGCCGATATACCCAAGCAGATCAACAAGGTCCACGACCTGTGGATCGTCGGCGACACCGCCGTCCAGGCGCTGTACCGGAAGGTCACGGCCTACCGGCTCTCGGACGGCGCCGAGGTCTGGAACATCGACCTGCCCTCCTCCGTGTGCGAGACACCGGCCAACCCGACGCCCGACGGCAAGGTCGTGGTCTTCCGGCACGAGAGGCCGGACAACGAGCGGGGCAATCTCTGCAACCAGATGCAGATGATCGATCTGAAGACGGGGAAGCAGGGGTGGCACAAGAAGCTCGACGAGCCCGGTGACGAGGACAGCACGTTCATCGTCTACAGCGCCATCAGCGGCGATGTCCTCTCCGTGGCCCGGGGCCAACGGGCCGTCACCTACCGGATGGACGACGGGAGCAAGCTCCATGAGATCCCCTCGGAGAAGAAGGGGGCGTGCTTCCCCGACGACGTGGCGGGCGGCGCAGCCCGGCTTCTGGTGACCACCAAATGCATGGTCTCCCTCGACCGCAGCAAGAACTACAGCCAGGTGCGTGAGCTCGACCCACGTACCGGCAAGGTCCTGTGGCAGTACCGGACGAAGACCGGCTGGAGCTTCGGCAGCCTGATCTCCATGGACCCGGTCGTCTTCACCACCTACAACAACGAGGACAGCGCGACCGACTGGCGGATCACGGTTCTGGACCCCGGAGGCAAGCACCGCGTCACCTTCGACGCCCGGGGCAAGGGTTTCGAGGAGTGCGGCGGAGACGGGTCCGGCGGGGACATACAGCCCTGTCGGGGCGCCGGGGTCGGCAAGGGCCTCATCATGCTGGGCGGCGCCCAACAGGTCGGCGCGTACGACGTGAAGACCGGCAAGTTCCTGTGGGGCATCAAGTCCGATGAGCTGCGCAGGCTGTACCCGCTGCGCGCGGAGGACGGCAAGTCGATGCTCATCTACGAGGCGGCCGGCTCACGCAGCCCCGGCCGGACCTTCCTCATGGGTCCGCGCGGCGCCGGCACGGAGACGAACGTCGTGAAGCACCCGGTGGCGACCGCACCGTGGGAGTACGAGATGTCCATGGGGCACGTGGCGTACGTCGACGGGCGGCTCGTCCTGACGTCGACGATCGTGAGCGGCGACGAGAACCACAAGCCCGTGCGCGAGGCCCGCATGCTGTCCTTCGCCGCCTCACCCTGACCCGTACTGAGGGATCTCCCCGGCCGGACCGTAGGGGCCCGGCCGGGGGCGGTTCAGGGCTCTGCCCCATGCCCGGCGGGCGGGCGTTCGGAACGCTGGTGAGTATGGAGAAGACCAGGGGACGACGTCGGCTGAAGCGGGTGTTCATCACGTTGGCCGTGGTGGTGGGCGTGTTCGTCGCGGCCGTCGGCGGCACGTTCGCATGGCTGTGGACGAGCGCCGACATCAGCACGGTGGGCAAGGCTCGCTTCGGCAACGCGCTGGCGGTGCCGCCGCTCGCGCCCTCGACGGTGGACAAGGACGGCACGCGCGTCTTCGATCTGCGGATGCGGGCGGGCAGCACGGAGTTCCGGAAGGGCGTGGCGACCCCGACCTGGGGGTTCAACGGCGGACATCTGGGCCCGACGCTGCGGGCGGAGCGCGGCGAGCGGGTGAAGGTGCGGGTGCGCAACACGCTCGACGAGGCGTCCAGCGTGCACTGGCACGGGATGCACCTGCCCGCCGCGATGGACGGCGGACCGCACCAGCCGGTGGCGGCGGGCGGCAGTTGGACCCCGCACTGGAAGATCGACCAGCCGGCGGCGACGCTCTGGTACCACCCGCATCCGCACGGTGCGACCGAGCGGCATGTGCAGAAAGGGCTCGCGGGGATGTTCCTGCTCGACGACGAGCACTCGGGACGGCTCGCCCTGCCGAAGACGTACGGCGTGGACGATCTGCCGGTGATGGTGCAGGACGTCACCTTCGACGGCGCCGACTTCGACCACGGGCACGGGTTCCTGGCCAACACCGGCTTCCTCGGGGAGCGGACCATGGTCAACGGCACGCTCGACCCGTACGCCGAGGTCGGCGACGAGCGCGTACGGCTGCGCCTGCTGAACGCGTCGACCGCCCGCATCTACACCTTCGGCTTCGACGACGACCGCTCCTTCGCCCTGGTGGGGACGGACGGCGGGCTGCTGGAGGCGCCGGCCGCCATGAACCGGATACAGCTCTCGCCGGGTGAGCGGGCGGAGGTCGTCGTGACGATGCGGCCGGGCGAGCGGACGGTGCTGCGCAGCTACCCGTGGCGGGACGGGGACGGCTGGGAGCGGCGGTTCAACGGGGGCGACGACTCCTTCGACGTACTCCAGTTGCGGGCGGCGGACCGGCTGCGCCCCTCCCCCGGGGTACCCGCCCGGCCGGCCGTGGACCAGGGGCTGGAGCTGCCGGAGGCCGGGGACGCGGTGCGCAGCCGCCACTTCGAGCTGCGCAGGTCCGGCATCAACGGGCGGAAGATGGCGATGGACCGGATCGACGAGACCGTCACCCGGGGGACGACGGAGATCTGGACGCTGCGCAACGGCGGCGACATGACGCACAACTTCCATGTGCACGACGTGCAGTTCCGGGTCCTGGACGTGGACGGGAAGCGGCCGGAGCCGGCGCTGCGGGGGCGCAAGGACACGGTGGCGGTGCCGATGGGCTCGACCGTGCGGATCGCGCTGCGGTTCGACGGGCCGTCCGATCCGGACATCCCGTACATGTACCACTGCCATCTGCTGTCCCATGAGGACGACGGGATGATGGGCCAGTTCGTGGTGGTGGACAAGGGGCAGCGGGCGGGTGAGCCGCCGGAACACGCGGGGCACTAACGTGCCGCGTATGACGACTGCACTGATCACGGGCGCGACGGCGGGCATCGGGGCCGCGTTCGCGCGGCGGCTCGCGGCCCAGGGGCACAACCTGGTGCTGGTGGCGCGGGACACCGCGCGGCTGCGCGAGCAGGCCACCGAACTGCACGACCGGCACGGCATCGAGGCCGAGGTGCTGAGCGCCGACCTGTCCACGGACGGCGGGATCGAGGCGGTCGAGAAGCGGCTCGCGGAGCGCAGGCACCCGGTCGACCTGCTGGTCAACAACGCCGGGTTCGGCAACAAGGGGCGCTTCCTGGAGGTGTCCATGGCCGATGAGCTGACGATGCTGAAGGTGCACTGCGAGGCGGTGCTGCGGCTGACCTCGGCCGCCGTCACCGGGATGAGGGAGCGGGGCCGGGGCGGGGTCGTCAACGTGGCGTCGGTCGCGGCGTTCGTGCCGCGCGGTACGTACGGGGCGTCGAAGGCGTGGGTCGTGCAGTTCACCCAGGGCGCGGCGCGGGATCTGGCCGGGTCGGGGGTGCGGCTGATGGTGCTGTGCCCGGGGTTCGTGCGGACGGAGTTCCACGAGCGGGCCGGGATGGGCACGGACAACATCCCGGGCTGGATGTGGCTCGACGCGGACAAGCTGGTGGCGTCCGCGCTGGCGGATCTGACGCGGGGGAAGACGGTGTCGATCCCGGACCCGCGCTACAAGGCGCTGATGGGTCTGGTGAAGGTCGCCCCGCGGGGCCTGCTCGGCGGGGTCACCTCACGGACGGGGCGTAAGTACGGCCCGCAGTAGCCGCCTCGACGGCCCGCAGTAGCCGCCTCGCCCGCCTCTCTGTGCGGTCGAGTCTGTGCGGCCGATGCGGAACGCGCCGAGCCGGAACGCACCGAGGCCCGGCGCCCCCGCGAAGGGGGTGCCGGGCCTCAGGCGTACCGAACGGCGTACCGAGCGGTGCGGCCGTACTAGTGGGAGTGGCCGTGGCCGCCGTGACCGGCGTCGGCCTCTTCCTCGGCCGGCTTCTCGACGACCAGGGTCTCGGTCGTGAGCAGCAGCGACGCGATGGACGCGGCGTTCTCCAGGGCGGAGCGGGTGACCTTGACCGGGTCGATGACGCCGGCCTTGACCAGGTCGCCGTACTCGCCGGTGGCGGCGTTGAAGCCCTGGCCCTTGTCGAGCTCGGAGACCTTGGAGGTGATGACGTAACCCTCCAGGCCGGCGTTCTCGGCGATCCAGCGCAGCGGCTCGACGGCGGCGCGGCGGACGACCGCGACACCGGTGGCCTCGTCGCCGGTCTTGCCGAGGTTGCCCTCCAGGACCTTCACCGCGTGGACGAGGGCGGAGCCACCGCCGGAGACGATGCCCTCCTCGACAGCGGCGCGGGTCGCCGAGATGGCGTCCTCGAGGCGGTGCTTCTTCTCCTTGAGCTCCACCTCGGTGGCGGCGCCGACACGGATGACGCACACGCCGCCGGCCAGCTTCGCGAGGCGCTCCTGGAGCTTCTCGCGGTCCCAGTCGGAGTCCGTGGACTCGATCTCGGCCTTGATCTGGTTGACGCGGCCCTTGACGTCCTCGGAGTTGCCCCCGCCGTCGACGATGGTCGTGTCGTCCTTGGAGACGGTGACGCGGCGGGCGGTGCCCAGCACGTCGAGACCGGCGCCGTCGAGCTTGAGGCCGACCTCTTCGGCGATGACGGTCGCACCGGTGAGGGTGGCGATGTCACCGAGCATGGCCTTGCGGCGGTCGCCGAAGCCCGGGGCCTTCACCGCGACGGCGTTGAAGGTGCCGCGGATCTTGTTGACGACGAGGGTGGAGAGCGCCTCGCCCTCGACGTCCTCGGCGATGATCAGGAGCGGCTTGGAGGCGCCGGCCTGGATGACCTTCTCCAGGAGCGGGAGCAGCTCCTGGATGGAGCCGATCTTGCCCTGGTGGATCAGGATGTACGGGTCGTCGAGGACGGCCTCCATACGCTCCTGGTCGGACACCATGTACGGGGACAGGTAGCCCTTGTCGAAGGCCATGCCCTCGGTGAACTCCAGGTCCAGACCGAAGGTGTTGGACTCCTCGACGGTGATGACACCGTCCTTGCCGACCTTGTCCATCGCGTCCGCGATGAGCTCGCCGACCTGGGTGTCCTGCGCGGAGAGCGCGGCCACGGCGGCGATGTCGGACTTGTCGTCGATCGGGCGGGCGGTCGCGAGGAGCTCCTCGGACACGGCCTTGACCGCGGCGTCGATGCCCTTCTTCAGGGCGGCCGGGGAGGCGCCGGCGGCGACGTTGCGCAGGCCCTCGCGGACGAGCGCCTGGGCCAGGACGGTCGCGGTGGTGGTGCCGTCACCCGCTACGTCGTTGGTCTTGGTCGCCACCTCCTTGACGAGCTGGGCGCCGAGGTTCTCGTACGGGTCGTCGAGCTCGACCTCACGCGCGATGGTGACACCGTCGTTGGTGATGGTCGGAGCGCCGAACTTCTTGTCGATGACGACGTTGCGGCCCTTGGGGCCGATCGTCACCTTGACCGTGTCGGCAAGCTTGTTGACGCCGCGCTCAAGGGCGCGACGGGCGTCCTCGTCGAACTTCAGAATCTTCGCCATGGGCTGTGTTCCCTCTCAAAATGAACTGCGCCCCTCGCCGCCCGGCTAGTTATTTCGCAGGGGGCCAGGGGCGCAGAACACAGGCAAACGTGGGTGAATTACTTCTCGACGATCGCGAGAACGTCGCGGGCCGAGAGGACGAGGTACTCCTCGCCGTTGTACTTCACCTCGGTGCCGCCGTACTTGCTGTACAGGACGACGTCGCCGGTCTTGACGTCGAGCGGAAGCCGCTCGCCGTTCTCGAAGCGGCCCGGGCCCACGGCGAGGACGACGCCCTCCTGGGGCTTCTCCTTCGCGGTGTCCGGAATGACCAGGCCGGAAGCCGTGGTCTGCTCGGCGTCGAGCGGCTGGACCACAATGCGGTCCTCAAGCGGCTTGATCGCAACCTTGGAGCTGGTGGTCGACACGATCCGGTCTCCCCCTTCGGAGATCTCACGGGGTTTAACAGTCTGTGGGCGGCGACCTGACCGGCCCGTCGTCGCGGGTGCCGGACCTGCCCTGTCGCGCAAGGTGGTGCTGGCACTCTCCAGGGGGGAGTGCCAGACCTGAGACTATGACCGCGATTAGCACTCGGTCAAGCGGAGTGCCAATTCACCACCCTCGCGCCGTCTCGATCGGGGCTCCGTCGGATCACCTTCCGGACAACGTGGGGGTGGAGCGTCGCGTTCCGTACGACGGTACGGAGATGACGCGCCCCGAGTACCGCCCGCCCGGAAGACCCTGCCGCAGCGGGGGCGACAGCGACGAATGCGCGCGCAGCGGGGGCTGAGCGCGCATTCGCGGGTCGGACACGGGGGAGGGCGCGGGTCAGACGTAGTCCTCCAGCTTCGCCACCGCGTATCCCTTGTCGGTGATGGTCTTCATGACCTGGCGGATCATGTCGGGCATCGAGCCCTTCCAGTCCTCCTTGCCCCGGAAATGGGTGAGGACGATGTCGCCGGGGTGCAGGTCCCGGTCCCACTCGCGCCATTCCATGTGGTCGGGGAAGGCCTCGGAGGACCACAGGGGTACGGCGGTGATCCCGCAGGACTTGGCGACGACGAGGGTGTCGCGGTTGTAGTTGCCGTAGGGCGGCCGGAAGAGGGTGGGCCGCTTCCCGAAGTGCTTGAGGATCTTCTCCTGCTGGCCGCAGATCTCCCGCTTCTGCTCGGCGCGGGAGAGGCCGGGCAGATAGTGGTGGTTGAGCGTGTGGTTGCTGATGACCACCCCGCGCTTCTGCATCTTCCTGAAGTAGCCGTAGTCGTCGTTGGTGACGTAGTCGCTGATGAACGCGCTGTACGGGATGTCCAGTTCGGTCATCATCCGCAGCAGCTCGGGGTCCTTCTCCGCCCCGTCGTCCATCGTCAGGAAGACGATCTTCTCCTTGGTCGGGACGGTGGTGAAGACGGGCGGCAGCCCGGCGTCGTCCCGGACCTCGAAGCCCTTGCGGGTGGTGATGCGCGGCTTCGTCCTCGGCGGCTCGGGGGCCGCGAGCGGGGTCTTGGCGAGCCCCCACTTCTTCGCGGCGACCGCCCGTGCGGCCTGCTTCTTCCTGAGCGCCTCGGCATACGTGTCCAGGGCGCGGGCGGCCCCGGCCTGCGGAGCGGCCTCGCCCGGCTGGCCGGCGGCGGGCTTCGCGGGCCCGCCGGGATCCCCCTGTCTCTTATACACATCT
>NZ_NTGZ01000328.1 GCF_002551245.1 Streptomyces sp. rh34 | reverse complement strand
TTGCCAGCCCGCTCAGAGATGTGTATAAGAGACAGCGCGGGCGCCGCGCTGTCCGTCGTCACGCTGCTGCGCGCGGCCCGCGCCGGCGATCCGTCCTACCGCACCGCCGACCTCGTCACGGCCCTGGCCGAACTCCTGGGCACCGCACACCGGGTGGGGACGGCGTCCGGGGCGGAGCTGGCCGCGGTCACGGGCCGCGCGCGCCGCCCGTACAGCCCGGACGGCTCGCTGCGCCTGTACGGCCTGTTCACCGAGCCCGTCGTCACCGACTCGGGCCATGGCGGGGTCCGCACCTGGGTCGCCGGATCCGACGGCCGTCTCTTCACGGTCGGTGATGTGGCGCCCGGCGGCGTCGGGCGCGCCCTGGGCGTGGCCGACCGGGCCGTGCGCCTGGGGGACAGCGCGCTCACCCACCGGGAGCTGGGCCGGGCCGGCCTGGCGGTCTCCGGGGCGACGGTCTCGCCGGACGGCCGACTGGGCGCCGGGAAGGGCGTCAAGGCCGTTACCGCCCGGGGCGCTGCGTGGACGGAGCCGCCGCTCGCCGCCCTGTGGGAGACACCGCCCTCCGAACAGGCCGCCCGCGCCCTGCGGTCGGCCTCCCGCTACGCGGATCCGGAGGGCGGCGGCGGCAGCGACCTGCTCTTCCTGGACGTCGAACTCCTCGGCGCGGTCCGGGAGTCGGGCGGCTCCTGCCTGCTCGCGCGGTGCGAGGGAGGCGTTCCCGTCCGGCTCACCGTGGCCGACGACGACCCCGCGCTGGCCCACCGCGACAACATGATGCTGTTGGCCGCGGCGCCGGGGACACGGCTGAGGATCATCGGCCGCCTGGTGCCCGCCCCCCAACCCCGGCTCACCCTCCTCGCCTGCTCGCACCCCTCCGGCGAGGGCACGATCGACCTCGGCTTCGACCGCCTGCGCCGCGCCGACCTCCCGGACCCGACCGCCCCCGTGCACCCCGCCCCGCCCCAGCCCGGCGGGTCCGGCGCGCACTCGCCCCTGTACCTCCTGGAGCGCCGGGTCGAACAGACGGTCCCGGCGGGCCGCGCCGCCCTCGGCATGCTCGGCGACGTCACCGCCGAGACCCGGCGGATCCGCCGCGCCGGTCTCCCCACGGCCGCCGGACTCCTCACCGCCCTGTGTGCCTCTGCGGCCCAGCGCGATCGCGATCTTTTCGGCCGCCTGCTCCCTGTCGACACCGACGGCTTCGCCACCCACTGGCTGGCCGCCGCCCGCTACACGGCCGCCGTGGCCGAATCCCTGTGCTGGGCAGCTTGGGAACCGACTCAGGAGGGCGTTCGATAGGCGTTGCTCGTTCCGACCGGCCTGCTCACGAAGTCCGAACCGGCTCACGGCACCATCCGGCACACGGCATCATGCAGGAATGATCACCATTCACCTGAAGTACGAGATCGACGCGGACAAGCTCGCGGATTTCGAGGAGTACGGCCGCCGCTGGGTCCGGCTCGTCAACCGCTTCGGCGGAACGCACCACGGCTACTTCCTGCCGAGTGAGGGCGACAGCGACATCGCCTACGCCCTCTTCTCCTTTCCCGGCCTGGCCGCGTACGAGCAGTACCGCACGGACAGCGTGTCCGACCCGGAGTGCCAGGAAGCGTTTCAACTGGCCCGTGACACCCGCTGCATCAAGCGGTACGAACGCCGCTTCCTCCGGCCGCTCGACGGCCTCTCCTAGGGCGCCTAGCCGTCGTAGTCGTAGTCGTAGTCGTCGTGGTGGCGGACCCGGTCCATGATCCCGGCCTCCTCCTGGCTCCCCTGGCGCCCGATGGGAGTCAGGTCCAGGTAGGGGAAGGTGCCGCGAACTGCTTGTCCCGCGCCGGCAGTTCCTTTCGGGCCGCCAACCACTCATCTCTCGACAGAATCGCCGGACTCTTCATTTCGGCACTCGCTATCGTTGTACATTCCCAGCAACCAGACCTACGTGAGGAGGCGGGCGCGCTGTCTGCCGTAGTGCTCGTTCATGGCCTGTACCACCGTCCCGAGCACTTCGGCAAGGTGGCGGAACGCTTGCGGACCGAGGGAATCGAGGTCGTCGCTCCCGAGCTCCACCGAGGCTCGCTGTCCGCCGACACCGCAGCGGTCCAAGCCGCTGTCGACTCGCTGGCGGAACCTCCTCTCGTGCTCGGCCACTCCTACGGCGGGTCGGTGATCACCGGAGTGCGCGGAGCAGGACATCTGGTCTATCTGACGGCCTTCGTACCGGACACCGGCGAAAGCGCTGCCACTCTGAGCGGGGCGTCGCCGCGACTCCAGGAGGCGATCAACCCCGAGCCCGACGGATCGACCAGTCTGCGTCCCGACCTGGCCGCCGAGGCCCTCTACCACGGCTGCTCCGAACCCCTCGTCGACTGGGCGGTCGGCCTGCTCCGTCCGCAAGCCCGGGGCTGTGCCCGAGGAGTTCCGACGCATCACAGCTGGAAGGACACGCCCTCCACCTATGTCGTCTGCGGCCAGGACCGGGTCCTCGATCCTGCTCTGCAACGGAAGATGGCCTCGCGCTGCACCGAGACACGTGAGTGGCCGACGGGCCACTCCCCGTTCGTCGGGCACCCCGGGCTCCTCGTGGAACTCCTGAGGGAACTCCTCGCCACCACCACCCCGCAGAGGTGAGACGGAGAAGGAGCCGCCACCACGCTCCCTCCGCCGCCCGGACGGCCGTGAAGCTCAGTGGGCATCCACGCGGTGGGCCCGGCGCGCGCCGGGCGTACGGTCGGCGTTAACCGATCCGTCACGGCCTCTTCCGTTCTGTTCGGTTCTCTTGGAACATCCTGTTCGCTTCTGTTCCCCACACTCCAAGAGGCCCCTCACTCATGGCTGATATGAATCGGCGCCGCTTCTTCCGGATAGCCGGTGCGACGGCGGGGTTCGCCGCTCTGTCGGGCAGCATCGACCGCGCCGCCGCGATCCCCGCCCACCGGGCTTCCGGGACACTCCAGGATGTCGAGCACATCGTCGTCCTGATGCAGGAGAACCGTTCCTTCGACCACTACTTCGGGGCGTTGAACGGCGTGCGGGGGTTCGGGGACCCGCGGCCCGTGACGCTGCCGAGCGGGAAGCCCGTCTGGCATCAGGCCGATGCGACGGGCAAGGAGACCCTGCCGTTCCACCCGACCGCCGACGACTTGGGGATGCAGTTCCTCCAGGGCCTCAACCACGACTGGGCAGGCGGTCACCAGGCGTACAACGACGGGCGGTACGACCGCTGGATCCCCGCCAAGACGCCGACGACGATGGCCCATCTGACCCGGGACGACATTCCCTTCCACTACGCGCTCGCCGACCGGTTCACCGTGTGCGACGCCTACCACTGCTCGTTCATCGGGGCCACCGACCCCAACCGCTACTACCTTTGGTCGGGGCACACCGGAAACGACGGCACCGGCGGCGGGCCCGTTCTCGGCAACGAGGAGCGCGGCTACGGCTGGACGACGTACCCCGAACGTCTGGAGGAGGCCGGGGTCTCCTGGAAGATCTACCAGGACATCGGCGACGGCCTGGACGGCCCCGGCGGCTGGGGCTGGATCGACGACGCCTACCGGGGCAACTACGGCGACAACTCGCTGCTCTACTTCGACGCGTACCGCAACGCCCAGCCCGGAAACCCGTTGTACGACAAGGCGCGCACCGGTACGAACGTGGCCGGCGGCGACGGCTACTTCGACGGCATCGCCGCCGACGTCCGCGCCGGAACACTGCCGCAGATCTCCTGGGTCGCCGCCCCGGAAGCCTTCACCGAGCACTCCAACTTCCCCTCGAACTACGGTGCCTGGTACATCGCGCGGCTCCTGGACGCGCTGACGTCCGACCCCGGGGTGTGGAGCCGGACCGCCCTGTTCATCACCTATGACGAGAACGACGGCTTCTTCGACCACGTCGTGCCGCCGTACCCGCCGACCTCCGCGAACCAGGGCCTGTCCACGGCCGACACCTCCACCGAGGTGTACGCGGGCGGCACCTCGTACGGCCCCGGTGTCTACGGGCTCGGACCGCGCGTCCCGATGCTGGTCGTCTCACCCTGGAGCACCGGCGGCTACGTCTGCTCCGAGACCTTCGACCACACCTCGGTGCTGCGGTTCATGGAGCGGCGTTTCGGCGTGCGCGAGCCGAACATCTCACCGTGGCGGCGTGCCGTCTGCGGTGATCTGACCTCCGCCTTCGACTTCGCCCGCACCGTGCCCGCCCCCGGCGACCTGCCGGACACGTCCGCCTACGAGCCCCCGGACCGCGAACGTCACCCCGACTACCGTCCCACCCCGCCCGCCGTCGGGTCCCTGCCGAAGCAGGAGCCGGGCAGCCGACCCGCCCGGCCGCTCCCGTACGCCCCGTACGTCGACGGCGCCGTCGACGCGGGCACCGGGAAGATCGCGCTCACCTTCAGCCCGGGAACGGCGGTCGGCGCGCAGTTCTACGTCACCTCCGGGAACCGGACCGACGCCCCGTGGACGTACACCGCCGAGGCCGGCAGGACGGTGTCGGACGCCTGGAACTCCGCCTACTCCGGCGGGGCCCACGACCTCACGGTCCATGGCCCCAACGGCTTCCTCCGTACGTTCAGGAGCCCGGGTTCCACGGTCGGTCCCGAGGTCACCGCCCGCCACAACGACGGGAGCGGCAACCTCGACCTGACCCTCACCAACCCCGGTGACACCGAGGTCCGCCTCACTCTCTCCAACGCCGACGTCTACGGGGGAGCGGAGCAGTCGGTCACCGTTCGGCCCGGCGCCACCGTCTCGCGCACCATGGACCTGAGGGCGGGAAGGCGCTGGTACGACGTGTCCGTCACGGCCGAGGGCGACCCGGTCTTCCTGGCCCGGACCGTCTCCGATCCGGGCCCCCGCCGGAAACGCACACGACGGGCGGGCCGTTCAGACGGCTCCGCCGGTGCCTCCTCCGGCACCGGACGCGGCCTTGATCCCGCGGGTGATCTCGTCCAGGACGGACAGCTTCGGCGCGGCCTCGTTGATGTCGAACCCGGACCGGACCACGACGAGCATGTCCTTGGAGACGGGGGAGGGGAACACCAGCGATTCCACGTAGCCGTCGTCGCCCTTCTCCGTCACCACCTTCCAGCGCACGACGTAGCCCTTGCCGCCCGCCACCGTGACGGCCTCGGACTTCAGCTCCTCGTGCGAGGAAATCTTCCCGTAGCTCTTACCGCCGTAGGACTCCTGGGCGTTGAGGGTGATGTCCTTCTTGGCCGCCTCCTCGGGCGTCCCCGCGGTGAGTTTCACCGCTGCCGCCGGGGCGGAGAACACTCCACCGCGCACGCAGGTCTCGGCGGTGTCGCCGGGGCACGCGTGCTCACCCGTCGTCAGTCCGGCGCCGACCGCCCCGGATTTTCCCTTCCATCCCTTGGGCACGGGGAGGCTGATCCCTGCGGCCAGGTCCGTGGCGAAGCCCGGTTCGGTCGGCGGGAGCTGCTCACCGGGCCCCTGACCGTCGCCGTTCTCACCACCGTTGCCCTCGTCGCCCTTCTCACCGTCCTTCTCGCCGCCGTCCGGTGCGCCCGGCAGATCAGGGACGGCGGACGGGGAGGAGGCCGCCGTGTCCGGTCGGCCGCCGTCCTCGCCCAGCAGGTACACGCCGCCCCCGATGGCGGCGAGCACCACCGCGCCCACGGTCACACCGACGCCGACACGGAGCCCGCGACGCCGCGCCGCGCCGGGCGACGCGCGGACATGGCCGGTCCACCGCGCTCCGTCCCACCAGCGTTCCTGAGCGGGGCCATTGCCTGAGTGCCCGGGGTCTGGATGCCAGCCGGGCGGGGTCATCTGGGTCACGGGGGCACCCTATGCGGACCGGGTGAGAATCACATGAACTGCCCGCACGCGCTCAGGGTTCGATCGGCCCTGCGTGGATCGCGTAGCGAGAGAGCTCCAGGCGGCCGCGCAGGCCGGAGCTTCTGGAGCTAGGAGCGATGTCCATGAGGTCGGACCACATGCTCCGAAATCCGGCCGCCACTCTGAGGTCCGACCCCACGCTCGGTCTGACATAGGCTGCATATCCGGATCCGGCCGAGGCAGGGAGTGACGGATGCCCGTCGAATGGCAGCCCGTGCGGCAGTCCCGCACCCATGAGCTCGTGCTCCACAGCATCGAGGAACGGGTCTTCGCCGGAGAGCTCCGCGCCGGCGACCGGCTGCCGCCCGAACGGGAACTGGCCCCGGTGCTCGGCGTCAGCCGCTCCGCCCTGCGCGAGGCGCTGAGGGTGCTGGAGACCATCGGTGTCCTGGTGGCCCAGCCCGGCCGGGGACCCGACGCCGGGGCCCGCATCGTGCGCAACCCGGACGACGCCCTGGGCCGGCTGCTCCGTCTTCACTTCGCCCTCGGCAGCTACAGCCTCCAGGACGTTCTGGAGGCCCGGGTGGTCCTGGAGCGGTCCAGCTTCGAGGCAGCCGCCTGCCACGCACCGCCCGAGGACCTCGACGAGGCGGAGGAGTTGGTGGCGGCAATGGCGGAGCCGGGCATCGCGGTGAGCGGGTTCAATGATCTGGACACCCGCTTCCACGTGCTCATCGCCCGCAGCTCCGGAAACGCCCTGACGTCGACGCTCACCTCCGCCGTACGGGAGTCGGTGCGTCCGCTGATACTGCGCGCCCTGGAAGCCGCCGAGGACTGGCCGGCCACCGCTCGCGCCCTCAACGCCGAGCACGGGGCCCTCCTCGCGCTGGTACGGGAAGGGCGGGGCGCAGAAGCCGCGGACCTGGTGGAACGGCATATCCAGGGGCTGCACGGCACGCTGGTGGAAGGCCCCATCGCGCCATAGGCGCCCGAGCGGGCCCCGCACGGCACGCGACGCCGGGCGTGTCGTGCCGCACGACGCGTGGCGCGGACGTTCCACCCAGGACGTTCCACTCAACGGCCTGTGTCAACGGCCCCTGCGAGTGACCTGCGCTTTCTATGGTCCGACCATAGAAACCTCTATACCTCGCTGTGGACCGGAGTGACGCCCGGCGACGGTCCGCGCGACTTCCACCTGGTCCTCCTCGACAGCGGCCGCACCGCCGCCCTCGCCGCCGCCGTCGGACGCGCGGCCCTCAACTGCATCCGCTGCTCCGCCTGCCTCAACGTCTGCCCGGTGTACGAGCGGACCGGCGGCCACGCCTACGGATCGACCTACCCCGGACCCATCGGCGGCCGTCCTCACTCCGCAACTGGCCGGAATGCACGCGCGGCGAAGGACGACCCGAACAGTTCCCTGCCGTACACCTCCAGCCTCTGCGGGGCCTGCTTCGACGTCTGCCCCGTGAAGGTCGATATTGCGTTGCTGCTGGTGGAGTTGCGACACCAGCACACCGAACAGACAGGCGTCACACCGGAGAAGCCGGCGATGAAGGCGGCGGCCCCCGTGATGCGCCGCCCGGCCCTGTACACTCTGT
>NZ_NTGZ01000327.1 GCF_002551245.1 Streptomyces sp. rh34 | reverse complement strand
AGATGTGTATAAGAGACAGGGTGGGAGGGGACGGGCGGGGCCGGGGCAGGGGACGGGAGGGAGCCGCCCGGCAACCGCCTACCCTTGTCCCATGAGCAGCGGCAACCGGAGCGAAGCAGTGGACGTCCAGAAGAGCTACGAGGTGCGCACCTACGGGTGCCAGATGAACGTCCATGACTCCGAACGGCTGTCGGGTCTCCTGGAGGGCGCCGGTTACGTCCGGGCCCCCGAAGGTTCCGACGGCGACGCCGACGTCGTCGTCTTCAACACCTGCGCGGTGCGGGAGAACGCCGACAACAAGCTGTACGGAAACCTCGGCCGCCTCGCGCCCATGAAGACCAAGCGCCCCGGGATGCAGATCGCCGTCGGCGGCTGCCTCGCGCAGAAGGACCGCGACACCATCGTCAAGCGGGCCCCCTGGGTCGACGTCGTCTTCGGCACCCACAACATCGGCAAGCTGCCGGTCCTCCTGGAGCGCGCCCGCGTCCAGGAGGAGGCGCAGATCGAGATCGCCGAGTCCCTGGAAGCCTTCCCCTCCACACTCCCCACCCGCCGCGAGTCCGCCTACGCCGCGTGGGTCTCCATCTCGGTCGGCTGCAACAACACCTGTACCTTCTGCATCGTCCCGGCGCTGCGCGGCAAGGAGAAGGACCGCCGCACCGGCGACATCCTGGCCGAGATCGAGGCCCTGGTCGCCGAGGGAGTCTCCGAGATCACCCTCCTCGGCCAGAACGTGAACGCGTACGGCTCCGACATCGGCGACCGCGAGGCCTTCTCCAAGCTGCTGCGTGCCTGCGGGGCCATCGAGGGCCTGGAGCGCGTCCGCTTCACCTCGCCGCACCCCCGTGACTTCACCGACGACGTCATCGCCGCCATGGCCGAGACGCCCAACGTGATGCCGCAGCTGCACATGCCGATGCAGTCCGGATCGGACAGCATCCTGAAGGCGATGCGCCGCTCCTACCGCCAGGAGCGCTTCCTGGGGATCATCGAGAAGGTGCGCGCCGCGATGCCCGACGCCGCCATCTCCACCGACATCATCGTGGGCTTCCCCGGCGAGACCGAGGAGGACTTCGAGCAGACGATGCACGCCGTTCGCGAGGCGCGGTTCGCCAACGCGTTCACCTTCCAGTACTCCAAGCGTCCCGGGACCCCCGCCGCCGACATGGACGGCCAGATCCCCAAGGAGGTCGTCCAGGAGCGGTACATGCGCCTGTCCGCCCTTCAGGAGCAGATCTCCTGGGACGAGAACAAGAAGCAGGTCGGCCGCACCCTGGACGTCATGGTCGCGGAGGGCGAGGGCCGCAAGGACGGCGCCACCCGGCGCCTCTCCGGCCGCGCCCCCGACAACCGGCTGGTGCACTTCACACAGCCCGAGAAGGCCGTGCGCCCCGGCGACGTGGTGACCGTCGAGATCACCTACGCCGCCCCGCACCACCTGCTCGCCGAGGGCACGCCGCTCGCCGTACGGTCCACCCGCTCGGGCGACGCCTGGGAGAAGCGCACCACCGAGGCCGCCGCCAAGCCCGCCGGAGTGATGCTCGGCCTTCCCGGCGTCGGCGCCCCGGACCCGCTCCCGGCCGCCACGGCCCCGGCCTGCGGCATCGGCTGACGGATCGGGTTCGGTCGGCGGCGTCCGAGCGCCGGCCGGGTCCGACGGCCGAAGCCGGCTGACGACTCGGGGGTCCTCTGCCGCCGGCCACGGGCCCCGGGCGGCCGACCGGCCCCGGCCGCTCGTTGGTCCCGCGCGGCCGACCGGCCCCGCCCGCTCCCACGTTCGACAAGTACGCTGACCGGCATGCTTGTCGCCGCCGCCGTGTGCCCCTGCCCGCCGCTCCTGGTGCCCGAGGTCGCCGCTGGCGCCGCCCCCGAGCTCGACGCCGCGCGTGACGCGTGCCTCGACGCCGTGGGAGTGCTCGCCGCCTCGCGCCCGGACCTGCTCGTCGTCGTGGGGCCGGGCGACGACCGGTCCGCCGGGCCCCACCCGGCCGGGGCGCACGGGACCTTCCGGGGCGTCGGCGTGGACCTCGACGTGACGCTCGGCGACGCACCGCGGTCCGCCGCCGCCCCGGACCGGCCGCTGCCGCAGTCCCTCACCGTGGGCGCCTGGCTGCTGGGCCGGGCCCGATGGGCGAACGCTCCCGTCGAAGGGTTCGCCGTGGCGGAGAGCGAGGCCGCCCGGGAGTGCGCGGAGGCCGGCCGCACCCTCGCCCGGCGGGCCGAGCGCGTCGCGCTCCTGGTGATGGGCGACGGCAGCGCCTGCCGCACCCTCAAGGCCCCCGGCTACCTCGACGAGCGGGCCGCCGCCTTCGACACCCGCGCCACCGGAGCGCTCGGCTCCGCGGACCTCGACGCCCTGGCGGCGCTCGACGCGGTGCTCGCCCGAGACCTCAAGGCCGCCGGACGGGCCCCCTGGCAGCTGCTCGGCGGCGCCGCGCGGGACGCCGGGCTCGCCGGCCGGCTGCTGTACGAGGACGCCCCGTACGGCGTGGGCTACACCGTCGCCGCCTGGTCCTGAACGGAACGGCGGCGGGTACGGAGCACTCGGCCCCGTACCCGCCGCCGTTCCGCGGTCACCGTGTCAGGACGCGGGCGGCGGCGGAGGAGGAGTGCTGCCGGGATTACCCGGAGTACCGGGGTTCCCCGGGGCGCCGGGCGTACCGGGAGTGCCCCCGTCCTTGTGCCCCAGCTTGTCCACGGCCTCCTTGGCCTTGCGCGTACCCGAATCGATCTTGTCGCTGTATTTGCCCTTGGTCTTCTGGTCGACCGTGCGCGCGGCCTTGTCGAGGCCCTGCTCGATCTTGCCCCCGTGCTGCTGCGCGAGGTCGCCGACCTTGTCCTTGGCCGGTCCCAGCTTGGCCTTCAGGTTGTCCAGGAACCCCATTGGGTCACCTTCCGTGCAGTGAGGACTGTGCATGGGAGCGTTCTCCCGCCCCCATTGTCCGTCACCTGTCCGTTCCTGCCGTTTTTACTCGCCTTATTGCGCTTCCGCGGCGCGTCCTTGACCTCGCTCTCCGCGTCCGCCCGCGTCCTCATGGACACCCGGCGTGTTCGGGAGGGCCCGGATATTTGGGAGACTGTCCGGGTGACCCCTCCCGCTTCCGCCCCCCGCGTCATCACCGTCGTAGGCCCCACCGCAGCCGGAAAGTCGGATCTGGGGGTCTTCCTCGCCCAGCGGCTCGGCGGCGAGGTGATCAACGCCGATTCCATGCAGCTCTACCGGGGAATGGACATAGGCACCGCGAAGCTGACGCTCCCCGAACGCGACGGCGTGCCGCACCGGCTGCTGGACATCTGGGACGTCACCGAGACCGCCAGCGTCGCCGAGTACCAGCGACTGGCCCGTCTGGAGATCGACCGGCTGCTCGCCGAAGGGCGCACGCCGATCCTGGTCGGCGGGTCAGGTCTGTACGTGAAGGGCGCCATCGACGCCCTGGAGTTCCCCGGTACGGACCCCGAGGTGCGCGCCCGGCTCGAAGCGGAGCTGGCCGAGCGTGGCTCGGGCGCCCTGCACGAACGTCTCGCCGCTGCCGACCCGGATGCCGCCCGGTCCATCCTGGCGAGCAACGGCCGTCGCATCGTCCGCGCCCTCGAGGTCATCGAGATCACCGGCAAGCCCTTCACCGCCAACCTCCCCGGCGACGAGCCCGTCTACGACGCCGTGCAGATCGGCGTCGACGTGGACCGCCCCGAACTGGACGAGCGCATCGCCCTGCGCGTCGACCGGATGTGGGAGGCGGGACTCGTGGACGAGGTGCGCGCCCTGGAGGCGTCCGGGCTGCGCGAGGGCCTGACGGCCTCCCGGGCCCTCGGCTACCAGCAGATCCTCGCGGTGCTCGCGGGGGAGTGCACGGAGGACGACGCGCGGGCCGAGACCGTGCGCGCCACCAAGCGCTTCGCCCGCCGTCAGGACTCGTGGTTCCGCCGTGACTCGCGTGTCGTGTGGCTCGGCGGCGGACACCGTGACCGGGGGGAACTCCCGCACCGGGCGCTGACGTTGGTCGAACGAGCGGTCACAGCCTGATCACGTGATGGCATCGGGAAGCTCCGCCCGTCAATTCGGCACCCGTGATCGTGCCATCATCGAGCATCGATCCACCAGTGGAGTCCGAGTTGGGAGGGCGCGTGGCGATGGAGGCCGGCCCTCGCGACACGGAGCAGCGCGACACAGAGCACGACGTGCCGTCACCGCGGGAGACCGCGGGACGGCTGAGTCCTGACGGGCCCGACGAGCAGGACGTGACCCCCGAGGTCGAGGTCGAGCTGCGGCCCACCCGCAAGCTGCGGATCTGGCAGCTCGCGCCCATCGTCGTGCTGGCCGCGGTCGGCTCGCTGATGTTCGCCTTCCCCCTCGCCTTCGAGTTCGGCGACGGCGGAGCCATCGTCGCCATGCTGGGGCTCTTGATCAGCTGCTGCGCGGCCGGCTGGGGCATGATGGCGGCCCGCCGCGTCGGTCACACCTGGCCGGGACTGCCCGCCCGCGGTTCCGGCGACCGCCCCGACTGGCGGGTGATCGCGCTGTACGTGGCGACCGGCGCCGCCCTGGTCGCCCTCGCCGTCTGGCGCGTGGACCGGCTGCGCTGACAGCCGCCGGCCCGCCCGCCGGGCCTGCTCGTGCGGGTCACGGGCCGGACGCCGGGTCCGCTCGTGCGGGGTGTCGGCGCCTCCTCGTACAGTTGGCGTGTGAGCACTTCGCAGATCGCCTTCCTCAAGGGTCACGGCACCGAGAACGACTTCGTGATCGTCCCGGACCCGGACAACGCCCTCACGCTGCCCGCCGCCGTCGTCGCCCGGCTCTGCGACCGCCGGGCCGGTATCGGCGGGGACGGCCTGCTGCACGTCGTGCGTACCGCCGCCCACCCAGAGGCGCGGGACATGGCGGACGCGGCCGAGTGGTTCATGGACTACCGCAACGCGGACGGCTCGATCGCCGAGATGTGCGGAAACGGCGTGCGCGTCTTCGCCCACTACCTCCAGCGCGCCGGCCTCGTCGAGGAGGGCGACCTCACCGTCGCCACCCGGGGCGGCCCCAAGCGGGTGCACCTCGCCAAGAACGGCGATATCACCGTCTCCATGGGGCGCGCCCTGCTGCCCGAGGAGAGCGTCACGGTCACCGTCGGCGACCGCAGCTGGCCCGCCCGCAACGTCAACATGGGCAACCCGCACGCGGTCGCCTTCGTCGACGACCTCGACCACGCCGGCGACCTGTTCACCGCCCCGCCCATCAGCCCCGGGGCCGTCTACCCCGAAGGCGTCAACGTCGAATTCGTCGTCGACCGGGGCCCGCGCCACGTCGGCATGCGCGTCCACGAGCGGGGCTCCGGTGAGACCCGCTCCTGCGGCACCGGCGCCTGCGCGGTCGCCGTCGCCACCGCCCGCCGGGACGGCGCCGACCCCGCCGGGACAGGCCTCCCCGTCACCTACCGGGTGGATCTCCCCGGCGGCACCCTCGCCATCACCGAGCACCCCGACGGCACGATCGACATGACCGGGCCCGCGGTGATCGTCGCCGAGGGCGTCATTGCCCCGGACTGGCTCGAAACCTCCTGAGGAATGGCTCACTCGAAACGATGACCGGCCCGAGCTTCGCTCGAATGGGTGATCCGTTTCACGCTGGGCGAGAGCTGGACTGCGCCACGTGGTGGGGTCGATAGCATCAAGCACCGGCCCCGAGGGGCATCCGCCCCTCCTCAGCGCCGGTCGACGTCGCCGGAGGTGCCCATGAGTGCAGAGGCCGCCGATCCGGGCGCTCCCCTTCGCAGGCGGAGCCGCCCCCGGATCGACCTGCGCAGACTGGGCCGGGTGGCATTGCGTGGCCCGGTCTCCCGCGACCGGCTGTCCGACGCCATCGGACATGTCGCCGAGGCGCACCGCGCCCACCACCCCGATGCCGACCTGACCATCCTGCACCGGGCCTACGTCCTCGCGGAGTCCTCGCACCGCGGGCAGACGCGCAAGAGCGGCGAGCCGTACATCACGCATCCGCTGGCCGTCACCCTGATCCTCGCGGAGCTCGGCGCCGAGACCACCACCCTCACCGCCTCCCTGCTCCACGACACCGTCGAGGACACGGAGGTGACGCTCGACCAGGTGCGCGAGCAGTTCGGCGACGAGGTCTGCTATCTCGTCGACGGCGTCACCAAGCTGGAGAAGGTCGACTACGGCGCCGCCGCCGAACCGGAGACCTTCCGCAAGATGCTCGTCGCCACGGGCAACGACGTCCGGGTCATGTCGATCAAGCTCGCGGACCGGCTGCACAACATGCGCACCCTCGGCGTGATGCGCCCCGAGAAGCAGGCCAGGATCGCCAAGGTCACCCGCGACGTCCTCATCCCGCTCGCCGAACGGCTCGGCGTGCAGGCGCTCAAGACCGAGCTGGAGGATCTGGTCTTCGCGATCCTGCACCCCGAGGAGTACGAGCACACCCGCGCCCTGATCGCCGCCGAGGCGGGCCCGGACGCCCCCCTCGACACCATCGCCGGCCACGTACGGGGCACCCTGCGCGACGCGGGCATCAGCGCCGAAGTCCTCATCAGGCCACGCCACTTCGTCTCCGTGCACCGGGTTCGCAGGAAACGCGGCGAACTGCGCGGCACCGACTTCGGCCGACTGCTCGTCCTCGTCGGGGAGGACGCCGACTGCTACGCCGTCCTCGGTGAGCTGCACACCTGCTTCACCCCGGTGATCTCCGAGTTCAAGGACTTCATCGCCGCCCCCAAGTTCAACCTGTACCAGTCGCTGCACACCGCGGTCGTCGGCCCCGGGGGCGCCGTCGCCGAAGTCCTCATCCGTACGCACCGGATGCACAAGGTCGCCGAGGCGGGCGTCGTCGCGCTGGGCAACCCGTACGCCCCGGACCCCACCGCCGCCCCGCAGACCGAGCCTTCCGACGAGCGCGCCGACCCGACCCGGCCCGGCTGGCTCTCCCGGCTGCTGGACTGGCAGGAGTCCGCCACCGACCCCGACACCTTCTGGACCACGCTGCGCGCCGACCTCGCCCAGGACCGCGAGATCACGGTGTTCCGCACCGACGGAGGCACCCTCGGGCTGCCCGCCGGGGCCAGCTGCGTCGACGCCGCCTACGCGCAGTACGGCGACCGGGCGCACACCTCCATCGGAGCCCGGGTCAACGGCCGCCTCGCCACCCTGAGCACCGTCCTCGGCGACGGCGACACCGTGCAGCTGCTGCTCGCCCAGGACACCGCATCCGGCCCCTCGCCCGACTGGCTCGACCACGCGCGCACCCCCGCCGCCCGGATCGCGATCACGGGCTGGCTCACCGACCACCCCGACGAGGCGAAGCCCACCCCCTCGACGATGACGTCCGCGGACCCGGGCGGGCCCGGCCCGGCCGAGCCCGCCGCCCCGGAGCGCGACGCCCAGGCC
>NZ_NTGZ01000326.1 GCF_002551245.1 Streptomyces sp. rh34 | reverse complement strand
CCCGGGCCCCGCTCAGGTCCGCCCCGCCGGGGCGCCCGCCTGGCGCGGCAGGGTGACGGCGGCGGCCTCGCCGGCCACCGGCTCCCGGCCGGTGAAGAACCGGGAGACCAGCGAGGCCACTTCGTCCGCCCGCTCCAGGACCACCCAGTGGTCGGACTCCCCGATCGTCAGGAAGCGGCTGCCCTCGATCGTCGCGGCGAACTCCCGCTGCCGCGCGGGCGGCGTCACCGTGTCGTGCTCCCCGGCGAAGACCAGTGCCGGTACGCCGCTGAGACCGCCGGAGAAGTCGGGCCGGTCGGCCAGCGCCCGGTACAGCGAGTCCGCCGCGTGCGGCGAGTGGGTGAGCGCGTGCAAGAAGGAGCGCCGGACATAGCGGCGGGCCAACTCCCTGCGGTGTACGTGCCGTTCGGGGTCGAGACACATCAGCGCGTCGGCGGCCGTCGCGGCGAACCCCTCGCGGTCCCCGGCGGCCAGCTGCCGCCGCGCCCGCTCCCAGGAGGCGACCTGGACCGTGTCGATGTGGACCGGGACGCCGCCGAGGGCCAGGCGTGCCACCCGCTCCCGATGGCGGCGGGCGAAGCCGAAGGCGATGGCGGTGCCGTAGGAGAAGCCGAAGATGTTCAGCCGGGGCGCGCCGAGGTCGTCGGCGATGCCGAGCACGGCCCGGCGCAGCAGATCGGCGCTGGGGCCGGGCGGGAGCGGGTCGGCGCTGCCCATGCCGGGCAGGTCGGCGGTGACCACATCGGTCGCCGGGCCCAGGTGGTCGTCCATCTGGGGCCAGCCGAACATGCCCTGGAGCGCGCCGCCGAGAATGAGCGCCGGTTCGGTGGCCGGGGGCTCGCCGGGGTGGGCGCCCGGCAGGACGCGGTAGCTGTAGCGCACTCCGTCGACCGCCAGGGTCCGGATGATCTCCTCGGGCATGTGCTCCTGCGTTCCCTTCCGCTCAGGCCCTGGTGAGGACGAGTGCCGCGTTGTGGCCGCCGAAGCCGAGCGAGGTCTTGACGGCGCAGTCGAAGGAGGCGCCGCGGGCTTCCTTGGCCACCACGTCGATCGGGATCTGCGGGTCGGGTGCGTCCAGATTGACGGTGGGCGGCACCAGTTGCCGCTGGAGGGCGAGCACGGTGAGCGCGGTCTCGATGCCGCCCGCCGCGCCGAGGGTGTGGCCGGTCATCGCCTTGGTGGAGGTCACCAGGGGACTCTCGCCGAGGACCCGGTGCAGCATCGTCGCCTCGATCAGGTCGTTGGAGAGCGTCGAGGTGCCGTGCGCGTTGACGTGTCCGACCTCGGCCGGGGAGAGGCCCGCGTCGGCGAGCGCGGTGCGCAGGGCGCGTTCGATACCGAGGCCGTCGGGGTCGGGGGCGACGGCGGAGTGGGCGTCGCTGGAGGCACCGTAGCCGCTCACGTGGGCGCGGACGGTAGCGCCCCGGGCTCGGGCGTGGTCCGGGTGCTCCAGGACGATGAGCCCGGCGCCCTCGCCGACGACGAAGCCGTCGCGGTGGGTGTCGAAGGGGCGGCAGGCGCTCGTGGGGTCCTCGCGGCGGGTGGAGACGGCCTTGAGGCTGCAGGCGCTGGCGATCAGGAGGCGGGTGCAGGTGGATTCCGCGCCGCCCGCGACGACGATGTCGCAGGCCCCGGAGCGGAGCATCTGGTGGGCGGTGCCGATGGCGACGGTGCCGGAGGAGCAGGCGGTGGAGACGGCCTGGCTGGGCCCGTGGACGCCGAGGTCGAGGCTGACGCTGCTGGCCGCGCCGTTGACGACGCTGAGCGGGGCGAGCTTCGGGGAGACCCGGCGGGGTCCGCGCCCGGTGAGCGCGGCGTGCTGCTCGTCGTAGAAGGGCAGCCCGCCGTGGGCGGAGCCGATGACGACACCGACGCGGCCGCCGTCCCAGAGGGCCGGGTCGAGTCCGGCGTCGGCGACGGCCTCGCGGGCGGCGATGACGGCGAGCTGGGCGAAGCGGTCCATCAGCCGCTGGGCGGCCACCCCGAGGACCGCTCCCGGGTCGCAGTCGGTGACGGAGTAGAAGAAGTCGCAGGGCAGGCCGTCCAGTTCGGGCCGGGGACCGGCGGACGGCACGAGGCCCTCCGTGACGCCGTGCCAGGCGGCGTCCGCACCCGTACCGGCCGCGGTGACCAGGCCGACGCCGGTCACGGCGGCGGCGAACGGGGCGAGCGGCGCCCGCCGGTAGGACCGGCCGGTGGCCGCGCTCACGCGGAGACCTTCCCGTGGACGGCCTCGACGAGGCGGCCGACGGTGTCGCGCGAAGTGAGCGCGACATCCTCCAGGTCCACCTCCAGCCGGTCCTCGATGAGCAGCCGCAGCTCCTCCAGCGCGAGGGAGTCCAGCCGCAGCCGGTGCAGGGGAACATCGGGGCGGATGGCCCCGGGGTCGGTTCCGAACTTCGTCACCAGCAGCGTGCTGATCTCTTCCGAAGTGCTCATTCGGCTCTCCTGGGCTCGGTGACGCGGTGACGCCGGCCGCGTTGTGAGGGGAGGTGGGGGGAGGGGCCATCGGGGACGCCGGCTGCTCCGGAAGGACCCTTTATACGCCTTCCCGGGCAGGTTCCCGGCCCGCGTTCCCCCGTGCGGTGGGAGGGCTGTCCAGGTGTACGAATCCAGGTGCGGCGCGGGTGGATGCCAGGATGGGGGCGCAGCCCGTACGGGACGGCACGAGAGAAGGAGAAACCGATGACGGCCGAGCAGGACGGCAACGCGGAGGTCGCGTCGAGCCCCGCCGACTGGGTCGCCCGGCAGGCCGAGCTGTACGAGTCCTCCGGCGGCACGAAGGGCACCACCCAGCTGGGTGTGCCGTGTCTGCTGATGGACTACGTCGGCCGGCGCAGCGGGTCGGTGCGGCGCACGGTGCTGATGTACGGGCGGGACGGCGAGGACTATCTGATCGTGGCGTCCAACGGCGGCTCGGACCGTCCGCCGCTGTGGTACCTGAACCTCCAGGCCAATCCGGAGGTCGAACTCCGGGTGAACACCGAGCGGTTCGGGGCCGTCGCGGCGACGCTCCCGCCCGAGGAGAAGGCGCGGGTCTGGCCGGGTCTTGTGGAGCTGTTCCCGCGCTACGGGGAGTACCAGGCGGGCACCGAGCGGGACATCCCGGTCGTCCGGCTGACGCGGCGCTGAGTCGTCGGGGCCAGGGGGTGTCTGACCATTCCGCCCATTCCGCGTGGATCGGCGGACGCCGCCCGCCCGCGCGGAATCGCTCAGACACCCCCTGGACGCCGGTCCGTGCCGAGCGCCGGGTTCACCGCTCCGGAAGCAGGTGGGCCAGCAGCAACTTGATCACCAGGACGGGGGCGAACCAGGCCAGCTCGCCGGGGACGGTCACCGAGGTCGTCGCGACGGTGATCGCCAGGGCGGAGACGGCGAAGGCGACCGGTTGCCGGAGATCCGCGGGGGCGATCAGGACGCATGCCGCCCCGGCGAGCGTGAGGGCGTGGACGACGCCGGCGGAGATCCAGCCGAACCCGGGGACGAGCAGGGCCAGGGCGAACGGCTGGACGTGGGCGGCCACGAACGCGAAGTGGTGGAACCAGGAGCGCCCCGGCCGGTGGAACCGGCGCTTGGCGGACCGGGTGGCGTTGACGACCGTGCCACCGAACAGGTCGAAGGCCACCACGGCGATCACGGTCAGCGCCGGCCACGCGTACGGGGCGCGCAGGGCGAGGGCTGTCGCGATCACGGTGCCGGCGAGCGCCCCCGTGTAACAGATGATCCGCTCGCCCCGCTCGGCGTCCGGGGCCACCAGCAGCGCGTCGAGCCGGCGGGCCGCCGTGCCGCCCGCGGCCCTCATTCGGCTCCCCCGCGACGCAGCCCCGCGACGCACACGTCGAGGAGCGGCGCCGTCAGCTCCGCGACCGGCAGCGTGGGATCGACGATCCACTGCACGAGACAGCCCTCGATCGCCCCGACGACGACCGCCGCGTGCCCCGCGCCCACCCCGGCGCGGCAGACGCCCTCGGCCTCGGCGTCGGCGAGCAGCTCGGCGATCACCGCTCGGTACTCCCGGTACACGGCCGAGATGTCCACCCCGGAGGCGGCTCCCTGCCGTCCGGCGGCCCACAGGTCGATGAGGATCCGGGCGAGTTCGGGCTCCGCCACGACCATGTCCAGCACCGACCGCACCAGCCGGGCGAGCCGCTCCAGACCGTCTCCCGGGCCGGTGCGGGCCTGCTGGATCACCGCCCGCGCGTGGCCTCTGTACTCCTCGAAGGCGGCCGTGAGCAAGGCGTCCCGGCTGTCGAAGTGGAGATAGACGCTGCCCTTGGCGACGCCCGCTTCTCCGGCGACGTCGTCCACCCGGGTCGCGGCGAACCCCTGCCGGGCGAACACCCGCACCGCGGCCTTCAGGATCAGGTCCCGGCGCGCCGCCGGGTCGGCTCTCCTGGCCATGTCGTACCCCCTGTGGAATGACTGACTGGTCAGTCATTGTAGGGCACCGCGCGACACCAACTGCCGCTGCCGCAGGGGCAATCGGGTCGGGCCGCACCTTCGCGCGCGGGGTGGGGAGACACCGGCGGAGGGACCTGCCTAAACTCCGCGATCATGACCATGGAAACAGTTCAGGCCGACCCGTCCGCCCTCGGCGGCCCCGCTCTCTTCGACACCATGTCCACCATGCGCGCCATGCGCCGCCTCAAGCCGGACGCGGTGCCGGACGAGACGGTCGAGCAGCTGATACAGGCCGCCGTCTGGGGTCCCAGCGGCGGCAACATGCAGCGTTACGAGTACGTGGTGGTGACCGACCGCCAGGTAATGGCACGGCTCGCCCCGCTGTGGAAGCGGTGCGTCGACGCGTATCTGGCGACGACCGGGAAGTACGCCCCCGCGGGCATGGACGAGGCGGCGTACGGCCGGATGGTCGCGGCGATCGAGCATCAGCGCGACCACTTCGCCGACACCCCGGTGCTGATCGTGCCGTGCTACCGGTTCCCGGAGCCGCGCCTGGACGAGGAGGGCCTGGCCGCGTCGGCGCGGGCGCTCGGCCCGGCGGGCACGGAGCACATGATGAACACGCAGACGCGCTTCCAGGCGCTGGCCGAGGGTTCCTGCGTCTATCCGGGGGTGCAGAACCTGCTGCTCGCGGCCCGGGGGCTGGGGCTCGCGGCGAACATCACCATCTGGCACCTGATGCTGGAGCAGGAGTGGAAGCGGGAGCTGGGCATCCCGGAGGACATGGCGACGTTCGCCGCCGTGCCGGTGGGGTGGCCCGCGGGCAACTTCGGCCCGGTCCGGCGGCGGCCGGTGGCGGACGTCATCCACCGCGACCGCTGGTAGCACCCGACCCCGCGTCAACCCGTGCCGACACCCCTGTCGGGTGAGACTCCACGTCACCCGACAGGGCTAGCGCGGCGCTCAACTCCCATGAGCTTGCAGGATGTTGCCAGCGGATACGCCTCTTTCGCCCTTTGTCATGCACACCCCATATCGATAGCCTGACCGTGCCCGTCACCCCTCTGGCCCGCTCCGGGCCCGGGGGCTTTTCGCTTCCCCCCACGCCCACCCCACAGAGCAGGAGCCCTCATGCCCCTCCGCACCGCCGCCCGAACCCGGGCCCGCGCCTGTGCCGTGGCGGCCCTCACCGCCACAGCCCTCCTCGCGACCGGGCACCCGGCGAACGCCGCCCCGCGAGCGGACACGCCCGACCCGATGAACCGCGCGCTCGCCGAAGCGGCACACGCGTACGGGGTACCGCGCGATCTGCTGGCCGCCGTCGGCTACGGCGAGAGCCGTCTCGACGGCCACGCGGGCACGCCCAGCCAGGCGAACGGCTACGGCGTGATGCACCTGGCGAGCAACCCGGCCAACCGCTCCCTGGAGAAGGCCTCCGAGCTGACCGGCGAGAGCGCGGCCCGGCTGCGCCGGGACACGACGGCCAACATCCTCGGCGGCGCTGCCGTCCTGCGCGACCACGCCGACGCGCTGGGCCTGGACGCCGCCGAGCTCCGGGACGTCAACTCCTGGTATCCGGCGGTGGCCCGCTACAGCGCCGCCGAGGGACCGGCCGCCGCACTCTACGCGGACGCGGTCTTCACATTCCTCGCCGAGGGCGTGTCCGCCACGGCGCCCGGCGGCGAGGAGGTGCTCGTGCCCTCCCGGCCGGTCGCCCCGGACAAGGGCGCGCTGTCGGCGTCCGACGTCTACGCCGCGAGCCCGGACTACCCCTCGGCGCGCTGGGTGCCCGCGTACTCCGGGAACTTCGTCGTCGGCCGCAAGGCCGCCATCGACAAGGTGGTCATCCACACCACCCAGGGGTCGTACGCCGGTTCCATCAGCTGGTACCAGAACCCGGCCTCGGAGGTCAGCGCGCACTACACGATCCGCTCCTCGGACGGTGAGGTCACCCAGTCGGTCCTGGAGAAGGACACCGCCTGGCACGCCGGCGGCACCAACTCCTCGTCCGTCGGGATCGAGCACGAGGGCTACGTCGACAACCCGGCCTGGTACACGGAAGCGATGTACCGGTCCTCCGCCGCCCTCACCAAGCACCTCGCGGCGCGGTACGGCATCCCGAAGAACCGGTCGCACATCATCGGCCACAGCGAGGCGCCCGGCGCCGACCACACGGACCCCGGCCCCAACTGGGACTGGAACCACTACATGGAGCTGATCGACGGCGACCCGGGCAGCGGCGGCGACGGCCTGACCTTCCCCACGTACACGACCCAGCAGTCCGGCTCCACCGGCCCGCAGGTCAAGGCCGTCCAGACGCTGCTCAACGCACAGGGTTACGAGGCGGGCGCGGCGGACGGCAGCTTCGGGCCCACCACCAAGGGCGCGGTGCAGACGTTCCAGCGGGCCCGCTCGCTCGTAGCGGACGGGACGGTCGGCCCGAAGACCTGGACGGCCCTGCTGTCGGCCGGCACGACCCCGGCGCTGGCGCGGGGCAGTTCGGGCGACGCGGTGAAGCGGCTCCAGCGGTCCCTGACGGCGGCGCTCGGCACCACCGTCTCCGTGGACGGCAGCTTCGGCCCGGCCACGGAGACGGCGGTACGCAGCTACCAGACCAGCCGGAAGCTCTCGGTCGACGGCAAGGTGGGCCCGGCCACGTGGGGGGCCCTGCAGAGCGGGAAGTGAGCCGCGGCCCGGGCGGGCCCCTCCTCCGGAGCGGAGCAGGGGACCCGCCCGGGCCTGCCGGGCCGCGACCGGGCCCGATACCGTCGTCGTGTGTGCTTCTACGCGACGGTCCACTACAAGCTGCACTTCGCCTGCGTTCCCTGCCGCGTCAGCTTCAAGCGGCATCCCTCGGGCGACCGGGAGCAGCCCTGCCCGAACTGCGGCCGCGCCCTCGTCTGCGCCGGCCACGACTTCGCGCCCCCGCCGCGCCGTGACACCTCTGCCTGGAGTGCGGTCGCGGCCGTCCTGGGGGCGGGCCTGCGCTACGAGGGTCTGGAGCCGTGCGGCTGCGGCCCACGGCCGCGCTTCCGCCCCCGGAGGCTGTCTCTTATACACATCT
>NZ_NTGZ01000325.1 GCF_002551245.1 Streptomyces sp. rh34 | reverse complement strand
CGGCTTCACCGCCGGCCGGGCGGCCTTCGCGGCGTCATCGGCGGCCTTGCGCTCGGACAGGTCGACCACGGCGGGCTCGGACGGCTTCGGGGAGGCGTCGGCGAAGGCGGCGGCGGACGGGACCAGCACCGCGCCGGCCGCGACAGCGGCCAGGACGGTGGCACGCAGGGTACGACGAGAGGTGAAAGCGGTCATACGGATGGCTCCATTCCAGAGTCGGCCCCGTGACGGTCCCGGATGACGGTTCGCACCGGGGACGGGGCATGCCGCCAGGCTGGCGTGGAGATATGAAGAAGCTGTCAGAGCGCTGTGGTCATCCCATCAGGGGCCGGACGGCGTGGTTCCGGGCAGCCGAAGGACGAACGTCGACCCCTTGCCCTCGACGCTCGTCGCGTCCACCGTGCCACCGTGGGCCTCGACCAGTTTGCGGACGATGGCGAGGCCCAGGCCGCTGCCGCCCGTACGGCGGCTGCGGGACTTCTCCGCGCGCCAGAACCGGTCGAAGACATGGGGAAGGTCCTCGGACGGGATGCCGGAACCGGTGTCCGCCACCTCGACCAGCACCGCCCCGTCACCCTCGTCGGAGGCGTACGCGCGCAGCGTCACCCGCCCGCCCTCCGGTGTGTGCCGTACGGCGTTGGACACCAGGTTGCCCACCACCTGCCGGAGCCTGACCGGATCGGCGCGCAGGGCCGGCCCCGGGGCGGTGCCCGTGACGGCGAGGGTGACGCCCGCGTTCTCCGCCCGCGCCTGGTGGGCGGCGGCGACCTGGCTCAGCAGCTCCCGGGCCTCGACGGGTTCGGGATGCAGTCGCAGTACCCCGGCGTCGGCGGCGGCCAGGTCCTGGAGGTCGTCGATGATGTGCTGGAGCAGCACGGCCTCCTCCAGCAACGAGGAGACGAACGCCGGGTCGGGGTCGGCGAGTCCGTCCTGGGCGGCCTCCAGCCAGCCCCGGATGTTGCTCAGCGGGGTGCGCAGCTCATGGGCGACGTCGCTCACCATGGCCTTGCGCTGCTCCTCCAGTCGCGCCCGGTGCGCGGACATGTCGTTGAACGCCGCGGCCAGCCGGCCGACCTCGTCGTCCCCCGAGACGGGCACCGACTCCGGCTGCTCCCCGTCCCGCATACGCTGCGCGGCGCCGGTCAGCGCGTGCAGCGGACGTACCAGCCGGGCTCCCGCGAACACCGACGCGCCCACGGTGAGGGCCAGCACGAGCGCAGCCGCGCCCGCGATCCTGGCCGTGTTCGCGGGGGAGAGGTCGAACCCGGGCAGCGTCGCGCCGCCCTCGTCACCGATGAAGAGGAGGGCGGGGGAGGCCACGTACGAGCTGAGCTGTTCGCTCCGGGCCGTGCCCACACAGGACGCGATGGCCCGGTCGTTCTCCCCGGTGCGTTCCGGCGTCACGACGGACGGCTCGGCGTCCTCCGCAGGGGCGTCGCGCGGCGTCGGCACAGGCGCGGGCTCCGGCACCAGCGGCCCGGGTTCGCCCGGCCGCGGACCGGATTCGGGTGCCAGGGACACCCGCGCCGGGTCACCCCAGGACAGGTCGCTGTTCAGCCGCACACCCTCGCGTCCCTGGCGCTTCAGACAGGCGTCGGCCAGCTCGGTGAGCGCGTCGAGCGCCTTCCGTTCCGAAGGGGTCGGTGTGTCCAGAGCGGCGAGATCACAACGGGTGCCCAGCGCGCGTTCGGGGTCGTTGCCCACGATCTGCACCCGGGGGCGGCCGCTCGGGCCGACCACCACGTCCGAGGCGATTCCCGCCTGGTTCAGGCACTCCACCTTGCTGTCGGCGGTCCGCCGCAACGCCTTGCTGTCCGCCGCCGACAGCCGGAACGGACCCACCGCCCGGGGGTCGATGCGGTCGGCCGCCGTCCCCTGCCCGTCGGTCCCGCGCGCCGCCAGAACGGTGTCCACGGACAACGGGTCGACCACGGCGGACGCCTGCGGCCCGAGCGCCGGGGCGGTCGCCGCGGTGGCCGAGTCGGCGAGCGGCTGCCTGCCCTGCGTGGTCAGGGCGACCCGGCGGCCCGACTCCCGGGCCAGTTCGCGCACCGTCGCACCGACCCCGTCCCAGGTCGGATTGCGGGCGGCGTAGTCCAGCAGGGTGTCGTAGATCCGGGCGTCCGCGGTGAGGTTCTGCCCCTGCTCCTGCTTGATCGCACCCGAGGTGGTCTGCACGGCGATCCAGGCGGTGGCCGCCACCGAACACGCGGCCACCAGCGCCGAAACGGCGAGCAGCCGCCCCAGCAGGCTCCGGCGCAGCGGCAGCCGCGCCCGGCCCGCCCTCTCCCGTCGGCCGTCGCGCCGTCCGCGTCGGCCGGCGCTCTTGCCGTCCCCGCCCGTACCGAGCCCGACCGTCCCGTCGTCCCCGTCGCGCACCCTACGCACGCCGGACCGCCTTCGCCGGGTCGGTGAGCTTGTAGCCGACGCCGAACACCGTGAGCAGGCGTTCCGGCCGCCGCGGGGCCCGCTCGATCTTCTTGCGCAGGTTCATGACGTGCACGTCGACGGTCCGGGCGCTGATGTAGCGGTCGAACCCGTGGAGTTCCTCCAGCAGCCGCTGACGGCTGAACACCCGGTCCGGGCCCGCCGCCAGGGCCGCCAGGATCCGGAATTCGCCCGGGGTGCACTCCACCCTTCCGCCGCCCACGGACACCTCGTGCCGCGCGGGGTCGACCACGAGGGCGCCGACGCGCAGGACGGGGTCCTCGGCCACCGGCTCCGGGGCGGCGGTCCGCCGGGTACGCCGCAGCAGGGTACGGACGCGGGCCATCAGCTCCCGCGGGCTGTAGGGCTTGGTCATGTAGTCGTCGGCGCCGAGGTCGAGACCGAGCAGGAGATCGTCCTCGGTCGAGCGGGCGGTCAGCATCAGCACCGGCAGTTCGCGGTTCTCGGACCGCAGCACCCGCACCACGTCGAGTCCGTCGGCCCGGGGCATCATGACATCGAGAACGAGCAGGTCGGGTTCCTGGTGCCGGACGGCGTCGAGCGCGGCGAGGCCGTCGCCCACGATCCGTACGGCGTGTCCTTCCCGTTCCAGATAGCGGCGTACGAGCTCGGCCTGCTTCTCGTCGTCCTCGGCAACCATGACGTCTGCGCACACGCCCCCGATCGTAGAGCGCGGGATCGCGGTGCGAGACCGGGGCGGCCCCCACGCCGCCCGCGTCCCGGACGTGAACCCGGCCGGGTCCGCCGGCCGCCCGCGCCCGGCGCGGCCCCCGCGCCGATGCCGACCTTGTGATCAAAGGTGTGCAGATGTCATGGGAGGAAGGATGGAAGGTGAGGCCGCATCGTTCGGAGGCCGGTCGAAAATGAACGCGAACAGCTTCGGTGGTTCACGCAACCTCCTTATAGTGGTGCCGCGTTGATCGTATGGTCGCAACGCGTGAAGCCGCCGCCCCTGGAGTCCGTACGATGACGAACCCCTCGTCCGCCACGCCCGCGTCCACGGCCGGTACCGGCGGAGGCTGCCCGGTGGGCGCCGGTACGGGCGCCGTCGCGCTCGGCGGACCCGGCTTCCCCACCGAACCGCAGGCGCTCTACCGGTCCATGCGGCGCGACCACGGGCCGGTCGTCCCGGTCGAGCTGCCCGGCGGCTTCCCCGCCTGGCTGGTGATCGGCTACCGGGAACTCCACCAGGTCACCAGCGACGGGGAGCTGTTCCCCCGGGACGTCTCCCTGTGGAACCAGTGGGGACACGTCCCCGCCGACTGGCCGCTGCTGCCCATGGTGGGCACCCCCATGCCGTCCATCTACTTCACCGCCGGAGCCGAGCACCGTCGGCACGTCGACATGGTCGTACCGGCTCTGGAAGGGGCGGACCCCTTCGAGATCCGGCAGCACTGCGAGCAGTTGGCCGACCGGCTCATCGACGCCGTGTGCAGCCGGGGAACCGCCGACCTCGTCGCCGAGTTCGCCGAGCCGCTGCCCGTCCTCGTGCTCGCCCGGCTCGTCGGCTTCCCCGACGACGAGGGCGCCGACATCGCGCGGGTGCTCAAGGACCTCGCCGACGGCGGCCCCGGCGCGCAGAAGGCGCACCTGAGCTTCGGCGAGCACATGCAGCGCCTGGTCGCGGCCAAGCGGGCGCGGCCCGGCGACGACGTGACCTCCCGGATGCTCGCCCACCCCGAACCGTTCACGGACGAGGAGTACGCGCTCGACCTGATGGCCATCACGGCCGCCGGACACCTCACCACCGCCGACTGGATCAGCAACTCCACCCGGCTGATGCTCACCGAGGACCAGTTCGCCGACGCCCTGTCCGGCGGCCGGCACAGTGTCGCCGAGGCCATGAACGAGGTGCTCTGGGAGGACGGCCCCACCCAGATCCTGGCCGGTCGCTGGGCCGCGCGCGACGCCCGGCTCGGCGGGCGGAACATCGCCCGCGGCGACATGCTGCTCCTCGGGCTCGGCGCGGCCAACGCCGACCCGCACATCCGGCAGCAGGTCACCGCCTCCGCCGTCCGCTCCGGGCAGGGCGGCAACAGCGCGCACCTGGCGTTCAGCCACGGCGAGTACCGCTGCCCCTTCCCCGCCCAGGAGATCGCGGAGATCATCGCCCGTACCGGTATCGAGGTGCTGCTGGACCGGCTGCCCGACCTCGAACTGGCCGTCCCCGCGACCGAACTGGTCCGCCGGCCGTCCGCCTTCCTGCGCGGGACGACCGCCCTGCCCGTCCGCTTCACTCCCGTACGCACGACAGGAGACGCGTTGTGAACTGCCCGCACACTGCCGCCGCGGCCGGCCGGGGCGCCGGGACCGTCGTCATCGACCCCATGGTCCAGGACCTGGACGGCGAGACCGCGCGGCTGCGCGACGCCGGGGTCCTCGCCCGGATCGACCTGCTCGGCGTCCCGGCCTGGGCGGTCACCCGGCACGCCGAGGCACGCCAACTCCTGCTCGACCCGCGGCTGGTGAAGGACATCGACGCCTGGAGCCTCTGGCAGAGCGGCGCGGTGACCCACGCGTGGCCGCTGATCGGCATGATCGACGCCGGGCGCTCCATGTTCACCGTCGACGGGGCCGAACACCGGCGGCTGCGCACCAAGACCTCGCAGGCGCTCACCCCCCGCCGCCTGGAGACGATCCGCCCGGAGATCGAGAGGTTCACGCAGGAGCTGCTGGACGCCCTCGACGCCGCACAGGGGGACGACGGGGTCGTCGACCTGAAGGCGGTGTTCGCCCAGCCGCTGCCGATGCGGGTGGTGGGCATGCTGATGGGCGTGGACGAGTCCCAGCACGCCATGCTGACCAGGCAGTACAAGGCGTTCTTCTCCATGCTCACCCCGCAGGACGAACGCCTGGCACTGCTCGCCGAACTGGACGTCTTCTACACCGGCCTCGTACGGGAGAAGACCGCCCGGCCCACGGACGACCTCACCAGCGCGCTGATCCTGGCCGATGAGGGCGGCGAGCCGCTCACCGAGGAGGAGGTGGTGGGCAACCTCAAGGCCATGGTCGCCGCCGGGCACGAGACCACCATCGGCCTCGTCCTCAACGCCGTACGCGCGCTCCTCTCCCACCCGGACCAGTTGCGCATGGTGCTCGCCGGGGAGGTCGGCTGGGACGCGGTGATCGAGGAGACGCTGCGCTGGGACACTCCCACCACCCACCTGCTCATGCGGTTCGCCACCGAGGACATCACCGTCGGCGACGACGTGATCCACCGGGGCGAGGGAGTCGTCGTCTCCTACCGGGCCATCGGGCGCGACATCGAGCAGCACGGCGCCGACGCCGACGCCTTCGACATCACCCGCCCCACGCGGAACCGCCACATGACCTTCGGCCACGGCCCGCACATCTGCCCCGGCGCGGCCCTGTCGCGCGTCGAGGCGGGCATCGCGCTGCCCGCTCTGTTCAGGCGCTTCCCCGGGCTCCGCCTCGCCGTCCCGGACGAGGAGATCAGCAAGCTTCCGGTGATGACGCAGAACGACATGACCGCCTTCCCGGTCCTCCTGGGCTGACGACGGAACCGGCGGGCCGGGGGGAGGTGCCGTATGTCGTCCGGACCGGGGTTCCTGGCGCTCGCCCCGCATCGCTCCGGCACGGCCTCCCTCCTGTCCGACGCGGCACGCCGACGCGGCATGGAGGTGACCGTGCTGCCCGCCGACGGAGTCCCCGAGCGGTACCGGGGGAGGGGAGACGGGCACTACTACGGAGGCCCGCGCTTCGCCGCCCGGGTCGCTGATCCGCTCGGGGTGGCGCTCCTGGAGCCGCACGACGGGTGGCTGGACACGCTCCCGGGCACCTTCACCGGCCGGAGCGTCAGCCGCGTGCCCCTCTCCGAGGCCCGCCGGCGCAGCGGCCCGATCTTCGTCAAACCGCCCACCGACAAGAGCTTTCCCGCCGCCGTCCACCCGGACGGCGCATCGCTCCCGCAGCCTCCACCGGGCTCCGGCGACCCACTCGTCCAGATCAGTGAAGTCGTCGTCTGGGAGGACGAGTTCAGGCTCTTCCTGCTCGATGGCGAGATCCGCACCGGATCGCGCTACGCCGTGCACGGGCGGCTCGACGCGGCCCCACTGGCGGGCCACCCCCAGGAGGCCGCCGTACGCGCCTTCGCCTACCGGCTCACCGAGGAGTGCGGGGACACCCTGCCGGGAGCCGTCGTCGTGGACGTCGGGCGGATGCGCCACCCCGGCCGGGACGTCGAATGGGCGGTCGTCGAGGCCAACATGGCCTGGTTCAGCACCGTCTACGCCGCCGACCCCGACCGCGCCCTGGACGTGGTGCTCCGGTCGGCGGGCCCCGGCGGCCTGGTCCGGGAGCGGGACCTGGCGTTCCGGCGGAACCGCCCCACCGCGCCCGCGTCCGAGGGCTGAGGCGGTGCGCCGAACGGGGCCGCAAGGGCACGTGAAGATCCTGGTTGCCGAAGATTCAATCATGGTAACTTCGCGTTCAGTCATGTGAGTTGGACCGACTCGGCGGGGGGTGGCCGGCGATGAATGCTGTCCCGCACGGGCACCCGGGACCGGATCTGGTGCAGACCCTGGTCGACGCGCTGACCCTGCTCGAATGTGTCAAGGACCGGACCCAGCGCGTCGAGTTCGTGGAGACGGTGGCGTACAGGCTCGGCGTCGAACTGACCTACCCGGACAGCACGCCCCGGATCGACATGTCGCATCTGGTCCGCAAGGTGATCCACCGGCCCGGCGGCCCCGAGGCGCTCGTCTACGCGGTCCGCACCGTCTCCGGCAAGGACGAAGCCGAGCGGATAGCCGCCGAGGCGGGCATCCGGAGCGACGCCGGCCGGCCAGGCCCCCGGCCCGCGCCCGTCTTCGCCGAGGACGTCGCCCGGCAGGCGCGCCGACTGCTCGCCGAGGCGAAGGACATCGACGGGGGACGACTCGCCGCCCTCCTCGGCGAGGAACTGCCCGGGGACCTGCCGGACAGCGGAGCACCGGCCGAACTCTTCGACCACGCACTGGACATGACCGCGCTCGCCGACGGCCTCCCCGCCGCGGTGGTCCTCGTCGAAGCCGCCGCCGTCCTGTCGGACGGGTGGGGCGCACCGCTGCGCCGGTGGGCGGACCGCTGGGCCT
>NZ_NTGZ01000324.1 GCF_002551245.1 Streptomyces sp. rh34 | reverse complement strand
CGCCACCGCCCTGGTCGCCGCCACCCTGGTCGCCGCCACCCTGGTCGCCACCGCCCTGGTCGCCGCCACCCTGGTCGCCACCGCCCTGGTCGCCGCCACCCTGGTCGCCGCCACCCTGGTCGCCACCGCCCTGGTCGCCGCCACCCTGGTCGCCGCCACCCTGGTCGCCGCCACCCTGGTCGCCACCGCCCTGGTCGCCACCGCCACCGACGTCAGCGCCACCGATGGGGTTCTCCTCGCCCCCGCCCAGCAGGCCCGTCTGGACCTCGACCTCGGCGACGCCCGTGTCGACGCCGATCTCCAGCGCCTGCGCCGCACCGGCCGCGGTCAGCGAGGCACCCGCGGCGATGACCGCACCAGCGGCGATCCGCGCGACGCGGATACGCGTCTTCTTCGTCATGTGTTGCTACCCCCAGTAGCCGATCTCGTCATTGGAGCAGCCATATGCGGGCCGTGGCCCTGCGGGGAATCGCTCTCGGCGAGTCCACGTCGTGTCGTGGTCACCTCGCCAGCCCCCCGGTTCACACCCGTCCCAGACATACGCATGCTGCTCTAGCACCCTGGCCAGAGTTAAGGATTACGTCAAGGCCGTTCCGTGCACTACACACCGGTATGGGGGTTCTTGACGGCTATTCGGAAGCCGGACTGTGACGCATCGGGCACCGGCCCTCCGTAACGAAGAACGGCCCGGACAGTCCCCTGTCCGGGCCCAATCTCCGTACCGCCGAGGCTACTTCTCGCTCTGCTTGCGCCAGCGGATGCCCGCTTCGACGAAGCCGTCGATCTCGCCGTTGAAGACCGCTTCGGGGTTACCCATCTCGAACTCCGTACGCAGGTCCTTGACCATCTGGTACGGGTGCAGGACGTACGAACGCATCTGGTTGCCCCAGGAGTTGCCGCCGTCGCCCTTGAGCGCGTTCATCTTCGCCTGCTCCTCCTGGCGGCGGCGCTCAAGGAGCTTCGCCTGGAGGACGTTCATCGCGGACGCCTTGTTCTGGATCTGCGAGCGCTCGTTCTGGCAGGAGACGACGATGCCGGTGGGCAGGTGGGTCAGCCGGACCGCGGAGTCCGTGGTGTTGACGCCCTGTCCGCCGGGGCCCGAGGAGCGGTACACGTCCACGCGCAGCTCGGACTCGTCGATCTCGATGTGGTCGGTCTGCTCGACGACCGGGAGCACCTCGACGCCCGCGAAGGACGTCTGGCGGCGGCCCTGGTTGTCGAAGGGCGAGATGCGGACCAGGCGGTGGGTTCCCTGCTCGACGGAGAGCGTGCCGTAGGCGTACGGGACCTGGACGGCGAAGGTGGTCGACTTGATGCCGGCCTCTTCCGCGTACGCGGTCTCGTAGACCTCGGTCTTGTAGTTGTGCCGCTCGGCCCAGCGGATGTACATGCGCTGGAGCTTCTCCGCGAAGTCGGCGGCGTCGACGCCGCCGGCCTCGGCCCGGATGGTCACCAGGGCCTCGCGCGCGTCGTACTCGCCGGAGAGGAGCGTGCGGACCTCCATCTCGTCCAGCGCCTTCTTCACCGACTCCAGCTCGGCCTCGGCCTCGGCCTGGGCGTCGGCGTCGCTCTCGTCCGCGGCGAGCTCGAAGAGGACTTCGAGGTCGTCGATGCGGCCGCGCAGGGTCTCGGCCTTGCGGACCTCGGCCTGGAGGTGGGAAAGCTTGCTGGTGATCTTCTGGGCCGCCTCCGGGTCGTCCCACAGGGACGGCGCCGCAGCCTGCTCCTCGAGCGCGGCGATGTCCGCCCTCAGCGCATCCAGGTCCAGGACGGCCTCGATCGACCCCATGGTCGAGGAGAGGGACTTCAGCTCTTCGGAAATATCGACGACTGCCACGGGTCCAGCGTAACGGCTGGGCGGATGAAGCTTGCCCTCACCCGGAAACCGGATGCCGGTCCGGCTCCGGGCGAGGGTTCTCGACGGCCCTGCGGCAGGGGCTCAGGCGGCTCTGTCACGGGGTCGCCGGGGCCGAGTTCTCGCTGTCCTGAGGCGCTGGGCCCCCGTCACCGCCGCCGGTGGCCAGCCAGCCGCCGACCGCGACGGCCACGCAGAGGGCGAGGGCGGCGACACCGAGGGTGATGCGGCGCTTGCGGACGGCCGCCGCCTTGTTCCGGGCGGAGCCGGGCCGGGGCCTGCCCGGGGCGCGGGGGGCGCGGGCCGTCCCGAGAGGGCCGCCCGCCAGCTCGTCCGGGGCGGGGACGCGCATGCTCGTGTGGGTGTCCCGGTTGGAGTCGGGAGCGGAGCCGGGCACCAGGGGGACCGCCCCGCGGCGGCGGGGCTCCTCGGCTGCCGGGGTGTACTGCTGTTCGTCGTAGCCGGCGGGCTGCTGGTCGTTCTCCTCCGGGCCCGGCTCGTCCACCTCCAGCGGGGGTATCCCCGCCAGCAGGGGCAGCAGATCGCGCAGCCGTACGGCCAGCTCCGAGGCGCGCAGCCGGGAGGCGGGGGCCTTGGCCAGGCACTGGACCAGGAGCTGCCAGAGCTCCTCGGGGATGCCGGGGAGCGGGACGACGGTCTCGGTGACGTGCCGGCGCAGGACCGCGCCGGGGTGGCCGCCGCCGAAGGGCGTGAATCCGGCGAGCAGCTCGTAGAGCACGGTCGCCAGGGCGTAGATGTCGACGGCGGCGCGCGGCGGGAGGCCCTCGACGATCTCGGGCGCCAGGTAGTCCGGCGTACCGATGATCTTCGTGGCCTTGGTGCGGCGCGGGGTGTCGATCAGTTTGGCGACGCCGAAGTCGGTGAGCAGGGCCGGATGCGCGCCGGCGGGGCCGAGCGGGCCCTCCATGTCGAGCAGGATGTTCTCCGGCTTGACGTCCCGGTGGACCACGTGGGCCTTGTGCGCGGCGGCGAGCCCGTCGGCGACGTCCGCGATGATCGCGACGGCGGCCTCGGGGGCGAGGCGGCGTTCGCGGTCCAGACGGGTGCGCAGGTCGGTGCCGCGTACGAGGGTCATGACCAGGGCCAGGTCGTTGCCGTCCACGACGAGGTCCCGGACGGCGACCACGTGCGGGTGGTCGAGTCCGAGCAGGGCGGTGCGCTCCTGCACGAAGCGGCCCACGAGCTCCTGGTCGGACGCGAGGTCCTCACGGAGCAGCTTGATGGCGACCGGGCCCTCGGGCCCTTCGCCGAGCCATACCGTGCCGGCGCTGCCGCGCCCCAGGATCTGGTGGGCCGTGTACCGGCTGCCGATATTCCGTGCCAAGACTGCTCCCTCAGCGGCTGGCGGTGGACCCCCGGCCGACAAAGTTACGCGGCGTTCGGGGTGTCACGTGCCCTGGATGGCACCGACCTTCACTTCTCCGGGCCGAATAGGCCCGGAGAAGTCGACAAAGGGACAGAGTTGCGGGCCGGGCCGCCTCCGGCCGTTACGGGCCCGGCCGCTCCCGGCCGTTACGGGTCGAGCCTGGCTCGGCCGTTACGGGTCGAGCCTCGCCCGGCCGTTACGGGTCAGGTCCCGCCCGGATCGCCCGTGCTGTCACCGAGGTCGGAGATCCAGCCGGTGACCGTGCCGATGGCGTCGCCGATCGCCTCCCAGTAGCCCTTGCCCTGGGCGACCCAGTCCTGGAGCGGGGTCAGCTCCCAGATGAGCCAGCCGGCGACGATCAGGAGCACCACGGTGAACAGGCAGCCCTTGAGGCAGCCGAGTCCGGGGATGCGCATCGGGTTGGCGCCGCGCTGCCGCGGCGGACGCGGCTCGCGCGGCGGACGCGCGGCCGGCTGCTGGGGCTGCTGCGGCTGCGGGGGCGGGGGAGCGTACTGCTGCCGCTGAGGCTGCTGTGGCTGAGGCTGCTGGTAGCGCTGCGGCTGGTACTGCTGTTGCTGCTGATGTTGCGGCGGGTACTGCTGGTGCTGCGGAGGCGGCTGGCGGCGCTGGGGCGGCTGCTGATGTTGCTGCTGCTGCGGCGGCGGCTGCTGGCGCTGTGGACGTCGGCGCAGGGGGTCCTGGCTCGGGTCGAGGTACTGGACCTGGGTCTGATCGTTGCGGTCGCGGGCCGCCTGGAGCTGCGACTGCCAGGGGTGCGGCCCGTCCGGCTGCGGCGGCCCGTCGGGGCGCTGCGGTACGGGCGGCAGGACGGCGGTCGGGTCGGCGTGGCCGCCGCCGGGGCCGCCCTGGCCCCCGGGGCCGGTCTGCGGGAGCACGCTGGTGGCGCCGGCGGGGTCGAAGGAGCCCGCGTTGCTCGGCAGCACCTGCGTGGGGTCGGCCGCGCCCGGGGTGTCCGGGACCGCGGTGGGCGCCGGGTCGGGGGCGAGCAGGGCGCCCACCCCTTCGGCGGCGGCGATCTGGGCGGAGTTCGCGTGGACGCCGATGCCCGAGGCGACCGTGCGCAGACCGCGGGCCAGGTTCTCGGCGCTGGGCCGCCGGTCCGGGTCCTTGCTCAGGCAGCGCTCTATGACCGTCCACAGCGGGGCCGGGACGTTGGAGGGGCGGCTGGGCTCCTCGCTGAGGTGCCGGTGCAGGACCTCCAGGGCGGTGCCCCCGGCGAACGGCGGGCGGCCGGTGACCAGCTCGTACAGCAGGATGCCCGCGCCGTAGATGTCGACGGCGGAGGTCTGCGGGCGGCCCTCGGCGGACTCCGGCGCCACGTAGGCGGGCGTGCCGACGAACTCGTGGGTCCGGGTCAGGCCGGGGGAGTCGGCCAGGCGCGCGATGCCGAAGTCGGTGAGCATCGGATGCATCTGGCCGTCGCGCTCGTCGACGAGCACGTTGGCCGGCTTGAGGTCGCGGTGGACGACGCCGTCGGCGTGGCTGGCGGCGAGCGCGTCCGCGATCTGCGCGGTGAGCAGGGAAGCGGCGACCGGGGTGAGCGGGCCGTTCTCGCGGAGATAGCGGTGCAGGTCGGGGCCGTCGATCAGGTCCATGACCAGGGCGAGGAGATCGCCCTCGACGACGAGGTCCCGGGTGCGCACGATGTTGGGGTGCGTGAGCCTCAGCAGGACGGAGCGCTCCCGCAGGAACCGCATCACGACATCGGCGTCGTTGGCCAGCTCCTCCTTGAGGACCTTGATGGCCACGGTCTCGCCGGGCTGACCCGCGACGGCTGCCTCGGCGCCCGCGGTCTCCCGCTGGCGGGCTCGCCAGACGGTGCCCGTGGCGCCGCGTCCGAGCGGCTCCTCGAGCAGGTACTTGCTGCCTACCGGCCGCACGTCATGCGCTCCCTGCTGATCGTGGTGCTTGCGGTCCCCCAGGGGGTGTCCTGTCGCTCCCTGGGCCCGTCCGAATGTTCCGGCCCACTGTAATGCCGCCGAACGGGGCACCGGGGGCTCACGTTTCGGGGGAAGACGCGCGGACGGGCTGGAAGGTTGCCGCACGGCTGACCACGGACCGGTCGGATGTTCGGTCGCGGCAGCGGATTTCCGTCCGGCATCCGGCAGACAGCTGCCGGGAAAACCCTCCGAGCGGCGGGATCCGGACGCAAGCAGGCACTTTTGCGCCCACAGCCGACCATTCAAGATCATTTAAAGGTGACCGCCGGGCGTGTTGTCAGTGGCAGGTGCGAGGATGCCTCCAGCACGGATCTGCGAGGTCGGAATCTCGCGGTGCGTGACGACCTGTACGGACGACGTGTCCGTGCCGGGTGGGGGGAATCACAGGGCGTTTCCCCTGCCGGGCACCCCCGCGCAGAAGGGACCGCTGACGGCGATGCAGATCCGGCTGACCGTCCTCGCGCCGCGCAGCGGCCAGACCCCGGCGCGCACCTGCGACGTGCTCGTCACCGCCCCCGCCGGGACGGCGCTGGCCGCCGTCGCCTCCCAGCTGGCCGCCGCCGTGTCGGGGCCCGAGAGCTCCCAGGGCGGCGGGGCGGTCGTGCTCTTCGCCGGACGGGAGCGGCTGGACGGGCACCGCATCGCGCTGGGCGAACCGCCCCTGGTGGACGGCGCGGTCCTCTCGCTCCAGGTCCCCGGCGACGACGAGGCGACGGACGACGCCGTTCCGGCCCAGCTCCATGTGGTGGCGGGTCCGGACGCGGGCGGCGTCCACCTGCTGCACGGCGGGCAGATCCGGATCGGCCGCTCCGCCGACGCGGACGTCCCGCTCGACGACCCGGATGTCTCCCGGCTGCACTGCGCGGTGACGGTCTCCGACGACGGCCGGGTCTCGGTCGCCGACCTCGGTTCGACGAACGGCACCTCGCTGGACGGCGTCGAGGTGCGCGAGCGGCCGGTCCGCCTCGTCCCCGGCGCGTTGCTGCGGCTCGGCGAGTCCGCCCTCCGCCTCACGGCGGGCTCCCGGCCCCCGACGCTGCCGACCGCCCCGGACGGCGAGGGGCACCTGCGGGTGACCCGCGCCGAGACGGGGACTCCCGCCCCGGGCCACGGCACCGCCGCGCCCCTCTCCGCGCACACCCCCGACCACGGCGGCCAGGGTCACGGCGCACCGGCCTCCCCGTTCCCCGCTTCCGCTTCCGCCGCCGGTTCCCTGGCGTCCTCCGGGCCCCACGGCGGCTCCGGGGCCCCGGGTTCCGCCCCGGACGAGGCCTCCCGGCCGGAGCACGCCGAGGCCGGGCCGGGCACGTATCCGGGACACGACACCCACGCCCTGGGAGAGGGGTTCGCCGACGCCCCGGCGCCCCGGCGCGGCATAGGAGCGTGGGCGAGGCGGCTCAAGGGCGGCGCGAAGGGCGAGCAGGCGGCGGGCCCGGAGACCGGGGCGGGCGTCCGGGGCGACACGTACGGCGGCTCCCGCGCCCCGGACGGCCCGAGGGCGTACGGCTCATCGGCATACGGACCGTCGGCGCCCGGATCATCGGCATCCGGATCCGGCGCGTACGGCTCCGCGGCCGGGCACCACGACTTCCCGGGCGGTTCCCACGATCCGTCCGGCGGCCCGTCGGGGTCCGGGCACCTCTCCTCCCCGGCCTCCCCCGGCTCCCCCTTCTCCGCGCTGCCCTCCGCCCCCGAGGGCACCTGGCCGGATCCGGCCGCCGTGCTGCTGACCGCGCTCGGCCCCGGACCCCGGCTCTGGGAACGCCGGCCGGGGCACCCGGAGGCGCTGGTGGTGCGGCTCGGCACGACCGACCGGGCCGAGGTGCCCGCCGTGCCGGTGACCGTGGGACTGCGGGAGGCCGGTTCGCTGGGGCTGGCCGGTCCGCGCGCCCGGCTGGCGGGACTGGCCCGCGCGACGGTGGCGCAGCTCGCCGCGCTGCACTCCCCGTTCGACCTGGAGATCGTCCTCATCAGCACGGACCGCTCCCGCCCGCTGGAGGAGCGGCGGCGCGAGTGGTCCTGGCTGGGGTGGCTGCCGCATCTGCGCCCGACGCACGGGCAGGACTGCCGGCTGCTCCTCGCGTACGACCGTGAGCAGGCGGCCGCCCGTACGGCCGAGCTGGTGCGCCGCCTCGACGAGGGCTCCCTCGGTCCCGGCTGGCCGCATCTGGACCGGGCCTCGGTGGCCGAGGCCGCCCGCGCCCACACGGGCCCGCACACGGTGGTCGTCCTGGACGGCGACCCCGGTACGGCGGTGCTGCGCGAGACCACGGCGCGGCTGGCCGGGGCGGGTGCGGCGGCCGGGATCCATCTGATCTGCCTCGCCGAGACCCCGGCCGCCTCCCCCGCCTCTCCGGGGGCCGCGACGTACGAGGCGGCCTGCCGG
>NZ_NTGZ01000323.1 GCF_002551245.1 Streptomyces sp. rh34 | reverse complement strand
CCGCTCAGAGATGTGTATAAGAGACAGGCTCAGAGATGTGTATAAGAGACAGGGGCGCCCCGGGCCGAGGGCGTCCCGCTGGACACCGACCGGGTGACCATCGGGCTGCCCCGGCTCGCCCTGCGGACGCGGGTGCCCGTCACCGGGCAGCTGGCCTCCCTCGGCATCCGGCTGGCCGTGACGGACGCCGCGGACTTCTCCGGCCTCTCGCCCGTACGCCTCGCCATCTCCGACGTGGTCCAGGAGGCCGTGCTGAAGATCGCCGAGGAGGGCGTGGAGGCCGCGGCCGTGACGGTGGTCGCGATGCGGCCGGGCGCCGCTCCCGGGCCGCGGCGGGTGCGTCACATCGCCTTCGACCGCCCCTTCGGCGTCGTCGTACTGGCCGGGACCGAGGACACCCCGCTGTTCACCGCCTGGCAGGCGGAGGCTCCGGCCGGCCCGAACGCCTGAGTTGGCCGGGGACTCCCGAAGCCGGGATCTCCTGAGGCCCGAGGGCTCCCGAGGCCGCGCTTCCTGAGGCGCGGGGACTGCTGAGGCCCGGGCCCCCAAGGCCCGGGGCGGGCCGCTTCGTCATCCCGGCGGACGACTTCTTCCGGACCGAAGCAGGATGACAGTCAGGCAAAGAGGGGGTTGATTGTGTCTACCTCGTAGGGCAATGCGAGGCTTCATCCGGCATGGCCCCACTCGAAGGGGCGATGCATGGAACGGTGGGAGGGTCGGCGCAGCGTGGTGAATGCGGATCACAGTGTGCGCGGTGACGCGGCGGCGGACACGGGGGCGAGGGCAGGGCTGACCCGGGCCCTCCTCTGGCTGGTCGTGGCCGCGCTGGCGGTACGGCAGGTGGCGGTGGTGCTCCGGCAGCCACCGGGGGAACGGCTTCTCGATCTGGAGACCTGGATCGGGGAGAACGGGGCCCTGCGGGTGACGGGCTCGCTGTACGAGAGCGGCCGGTTCACCGGCACGCCCTTCGCCGGACTGGTGCTGAAACCTCTCACCGGTTCGGCCCAGGAGGAGGCCCTGGGCGTCGCGTGGACGCTCGGGTCCCTGCTGCTCGTCGTCGCCCTCGGCCTCGTCGCGGCCCGGGCCCTGCCCTCGCCGGTGGGCCGCCGGACGGCCCGGCTCGCGGCCCCCGTCGCGATCAGCCTGCTCATGCTGTCGTTGCCGGTCCGCAACGCCCTGCACCTGGGCCAGACCAGCATCCTGCCCGTCCTGCTGGTGCTCCTGGCCTGGTTCGTCGTCCGGGAGCACCGGGCGGCGGGCGTTCTCGTCGGCCTCGCCGCCGCCTTCCAGCCGGTGCTGCTGCTCTTCGCCGCCCTGCTCTGGCTGACCGGCAGACGGCAGGCGTCGGTGAGCGCGGGTGTGACCTTCGCCCTCGCCACGGCCGCCGCCTGGGCCGCGGCGCCGAAGGACTCGTGGACGTACTGGGTGCACCATCTCGCGGGCGCCGGCCTGGGGGAGCGGCCGGACAGCCTCGCCAACCAGTCCCTGCACGGGGCGCTGCTCAGGCTCGGCCTCGAAGGCCCCGTGGAGATCGCCCTGTTCCTGGTGCTCTCCGCCGCCGTCGTGGTCGTCGGACTGCGGCGCGCGGTGCGGTACGCGCAGGACGGGCAGTTGCTCCTCGCGGTGGCCGTGACCGGCTGCGTCGTGGTCGCCGTCTCGCCGACCGCCTGGCAGCACCAACTGCTCTGGGTGCTCCTCGCGGTCGTCGGCAAGGTCGGCAAGCGGGCCTCCGACCGGCTGGTCTGGCCGTCCGTGGTGCTGCTGGTCGTCACCCTGCCGGGAACGATGCTGCTGCCGAACATCGAGACGCTCTTCCCGGTACGCGACAACGTGCTGCTCCTCGCGGCGCTCGGCGCGGCCTGCCTCGCCCCGTTCGTGCCCCGCACCTCGCCGTACTGGCAGCACCCGGTCCCCACCGACTACGCGAAACCGGTCGCGGCGCGCTGGAGACGCGTGCCGCTCCTGCCGTTCTGGCGCCGGGTCCTCACCCGCCCCAACCTGCTGCTGGAACTCCTGCTCATCCGGGTCGTCTACGACGCCTACGCCCAGGTCCGTCTCGCCGCCAGGGCGGGCCGCCCGCTCGCCGAGGAGCACGGGCGGCAGATCCACGCCATCGAGCAGTGGCTGCACATCGACATCGAGCACTGGGTCAACCACACGGTCGTGCAGATCACCTGGCTGCGTGAGTTCTTCGACTACTACTACTCCACGTTCCACTTCATCGTCCCGCTGACGATCCTCGGCGTGCTGTACGCGCGGCGTCCCGCCGACTACCGCTGGGTCCGCTCGTCCATCGGCTTCGCCACCCTGCTCGCGCTCGTCGGCTTCTGGCTCTACCCCCTGGCCCCGCCCCGGCTCATGCCCGGCCTCGGCTTCATCGACACCGTCCACGGGGTGCAGGACTTCGCGAAGCCCGACTACGGGACGCTGACCACCGTCACCAACCAGTACGCGGCGATGCCGTCGCTGCACTTCGGCTGGTCGCTGTGGTGCGGTGTGGTGATCGTGATGCTGGCTCCGAAGCTCTGGATGAAGGCGCTCGGCCTGCTGCACCCGCTCTTCACGATCGCCGCGATCGTGGCCACCGCCAACCACTGGGTGCTCGACGCGGCCGGTGGCGCGCTCGTCGTCGCGATGGGCTTCGGGCTGACGTACCTGCTGTCGGGGCCGCGGAAGCTCCTGACCGGCGAGGAGCGGCCGGCGGAACTCGCGCGGCCGACGTCCCGGCCCGACGAACCCGGACCCTCTCCCGAAGCTGAACCCCGGCCCGGCCCCCGGCCCGCCCCTGAACCCGAGCCTGCCGCTGTGCCCGTGCGCGGAGCGGAAACCGAGGCGGGCGAGGCGGGCGACGCGAACGCCGAAGTGGCCGAGAAGGTCGGCGGCACGTAGGCGGCACGCGGCAGGGCCCGGTCGCGCCGGGCAGAGCGGGCCGAAGGGGTGCCGGGACGGCTGGAAGACCGTTCCGGCACCCCTTCGGCGTGGATCGCCGCGTTTCTCCATAATCCGCCCGGCCGGCTCCGCCCGCCACCCGGACGGCACCGGGCCGCCCCGGACCGGCCGGTGTCAGGTGGCCGCGGCCGTGGTCACCTGGAGCTGCTTGATCCCGTTGAGCCAGGCCGAACGCAGCCGCCGGGGGTCCTCCAGGAGCCGCAGGTCCGGCAGCACGTCGGCGATGGCGTTGAAGATCAGGTCGATCTCCATCACGGCCAGCGACTTACCCAGGCAGAAGTGCGGGCCGCCGCCCCCGAACCCGAGGTGCGGGTTGGGGTCGCGGGTGATGTCGAAGGCCTCCGGGGCGTCGAACACCTCGGGGTCGTTGTTGGCCGAGGAGTAGAACAGCCCCACCCGCTCGCCCTTCCTGATCCGCCGGCCGCCCAGCTCCAGGTCCTGGGTGGCGGTCCGCTGGAAGGAGACGACCGGGGTCGCCCAGCGCACGATCTCCTCGGCCGTGGTCCTCGGGCGCTCCCGCTTGTAGAGCTCCCACTGTTCGGGGTGGGTGAGGAAGGCGTGCATGCCGTGACTGATCGCGTTGCGGGTCGTCTCGTTCCCGGCCACCGCGAGCAGGATCACGAAGAACCCGAACTCGTCGGAGGACAGGTTCCCCTGGCCCTCCGCCGCGACGAGCCGGCTCACGATGTCCTGGGCCGGGCACTCCTTGCGGGCCGCCGCCAGGTTCATCGAGTACGCCACGATCTCCATCGCCGCCTCGGCGCCGACCTCCTCGGTGATCGCGTACTCCGGATCGTCGTACGCGGCCATCTTGTTGGACCAGTCGAAGATCTTCGAACGGTCCTCCTGCGGTACGCCGATGAGCTCGGCGATGGCCTGGAGCGGGAGCTCCACCGCGATGTTGGTCACGAAGTCGAAGGAGCCGCCCGCGTCGGCGTCGGCGGACGCCAGGGCGGTCTCGACGATGGAGCGGGCCCTGGAGCGCAGGGCCGCCTCCAGCGAGCGCACCGCGCGCGGGGTGAAGCCGCGCTGGACGATCTGGCGGACCCGGGTGTGCTCCGGCGGGTCCATGTTCAGCATGATCAGCTTCTGGACGTCGATCTGGTCGCGGCTGATCGTCTCGTTGAAGCGGATGACCGCCGTGTTGGTGTTCGACGAGAACAACTCGGGGTGCGTGGAAACGTACTTGACGTCCGTGTGACGGGTGACGGCCCAGTAGCCCTCGTCGCCGAACCCGGAGATGTTGCGGGGCTGGGCGCACCACCAGACCGGCGCGGTCTCCCGCATCATCGCGAACTCCGGGTGCGGCACGCGGGCTTGGAGGAGGTCGGGATCGGTGAAGTCGAACCCGTCGGGCAGATGGGGGCAGCGCATGGGCACCTCTCCACTCCGGAACAGTCGGCGAACCGGCCGACGGCCGCGACTGTCTGACGCTCCATCAGAAGTTGCCCGCAAGGTAGTAACGAGTTCTACAAGTGGCAAGGGCCGTGGCCGGATCTGTTGCCTCCGGGTCCGGCGCGGGCCCGCCGCCCCGCCCGAGGGGCGCACGCGCGGTGTGTGCACGCCCCTTGCGCAGCCGGGTCGCCGTCATGAGACTGCTAGCAGAACTAGAACGCGTACTAGTTACTTCCGCGGGCGCCGGGACGCCCCCTGCGGAAGCGCGAGGAGAGGACGAGCTCATGGCCGCGGAACCCGTCATCGTCGAAGCCGTACGCACTCCCATCGGCAGGCGCGGAGGCGCACTCGCCAATCTGCACCCCGCCTATCTGCTGGGCGAGACCTACCGTGAACTTCTCGGCCGCACCGGCATCCAGGCCGACTGCGTCGAACAGATCGTCGGCGGCACCGTCACCCACGCCGGTGAGCAGTCCATGAACCCGGCCCGCAACGCCTGGCTGACCGTGGGACTGCCGTACGAGACCGCCGCCACCACCGTCGACTGCCAGTGCGGCTCCTCGCAGCAGGCCTCCCACATGGTCGCCAACATGGTCGCCGCCGGGGTCATCGACGTGGGCATCAGCTGCGGCGTGGAGGCGATGTCCCGGGTGCCGCTGGGCAGCGGCTCCAAGCACGGCCCGGGAAAGCCCTGGCCCGACGAGTGGAACGTCGACCTGCCCAACCAGTTCGAGGCGGCCGAGCGCATCGCCCGCAAGCGCGGCCTGACCCGGGAGCGGGTCGACGCGCTCGGTCTGCTCTCCCAGCAGCGCGCCGCCGCCGCCTGGGCGGAGGAACGCTTCAAGCGCGAGACGTACGCCGTCCAGGTCCCGACCACCGAGGAGGAGCAGGCGGCCGGCCAGGGCATGTGGCGGCTCGTCGACCGGGACGAAGGGCTGCGCGACACCTCGATGGAGGCGCTCGCCGGGCTGAAGGCCGTCATGCCGAGCGCGATCCACACCGCCGGGAACTCCTCGCAGATCTCGGACGGCGCCTGCGCGATCATGTGGTCCTCCAAGCGCATGGCGCGGGCCCTCAAGCTCAAGCCCCGGGCCCGGATCGTGGCCCAGGCCCTGGTCGGCTCCGACCCGCACTTCCACCTGGACGGTCCGATCGACGCGACCCGGGCGGTCCTCGGCAAGGCGGGCATGACGCTGCGGGACATCGACCTCGTCGAGATCAACGAGGCGTTCGCGTCGGTGGTGCTGAGCTGGGCGCAGGAGTTCGAGGCGGATCTCGACGGCCTGGAGAAGGTCAACGTCAACGGCGGCGCGATAGCGCTGGGCCACCCGGTCGGCGCGACGGGCGCCCGGCTGATCACCACGGCCCTGCACGAACTGGAGCGCCGCGACAAGGAGTTCGCGCTCATCACGATGTGCGCGGGAGGGGCCCTGGCGACGGGCACGATCATTCAGCGGCTGTGATTCCGGCGTCCCCCGCCCGGTGAGCCCTGCCCGGCGTCCCCCGCCCGGTGAGCCCGGGGAAGGCCTCAGCTCTCGGGCTCACCGAACACGGCGCGCGCGTCGAAGGCGGCGCGGCGGGTGGCCCGGCGCAGCGCCTTCAGCAGGGTCGGGCCGATCGCGACCGTCAGGACCACGGTCAGCGCCGCCCGCCCCAGGTCCCAGCCCAGCGAGGTCGCCGCGCAGTAGGCGAGGAAGCGCACCAGGTTCTCGTGCAGCGGGTCGCCCGCGACGAACGAGATCCCCGACCCCAGCCCGGCGATGAGCGTCCAGCCCTGCAGATTCATCACCGTGCCGTACGCGAACGCCGCCACGCAGCCGTACGCCGCCAGCATCGCCAGCTCCGCCCGCCCGCGCAGCCGGTCCGCTCCCGGCAACAGACCCGCGCCCATGGTGAACCAGCCCATCGACAGCATCTGGAACGGCATCCACGGCCCCACCCCACCGGTCAGCAGGGCCGAGGCGAACATGGTCACCGAACCGAGCACGAAGCCGAAGCCGGGGCCCAGCACCCGGCCGCTCAGCACCATCAGGAAGAACATCGGCTCCAGGCCCGCCGTCCCCGCGCCGAGCGGGCGCAGCGCCGCCCCGACCGCCGCCAGCACCCCGAGCATCGCGACGGCCTTCGCGTCCATGCCGGACTCGGAGATCGTCGCCACCGCCACCGCGACGAGCAGCGGCAGCAGCGCCGCGAACAGCCAGGGCGCGTCCCGCGCGTGCGCGAGCCCGGACCCGGCGTCCGCCAGCAACGGCCACCCGAAGGCGACCACACCGACGGCCCCGGTCAGCAGCAGGACGGCGACCGACTTCGGCCCGAGCCGCACCGGCCGGGCCGCCCGCTCCCGTACCTCCCTCGTCCCGCTCACGCTTCCGCCTCCAGTGCGCCGCGCACCTGCGACACGGTCAGCCACTCCTGCGGGGCGAGGACCTTCGCCGTCTGCGGGGCGAACGCGGGGGAGGAGACCACCACCCGCCCGGTCGGGCCGTCCGCGACGACCTCCCCGTCGGCGAGGATCACCACCCGGTGCGCCAGCTCGGCCGCCAGCTCCACGTCGTGCGTCGCCAGGACGATCGCGTGCCCCTCGGCCGCCAGGCCGCGCAGCACGCCGACGAGCCGGGCCTTCGCCGCGTAGTCCAGGCCCCGCGTCGGCTCGTCCAGCAGCAACAGCGGCGGGCGGCCCGTCAGCACCAGCGCCAGGGCCAGGGCGAGCCGCTGGCCCTCCGAGAGGTCCCGGGGGTGGGTGTCGTCCGCGACGCCCGGCAGCAGCTCCGACACCAGCGCCCGGCAGGAACCCTCCGCCGCGCCCGCGTCCCGGTCGGCGGCGGCGCACTCGGCGGCCACCGTGTCCGCGTACAGCAGATCGCGCGGCTCCTGCGGTACGAGGCCGACCCGGCGCACCATCGCCCGGGGGTCCGTCCGGGCCGGGGCCAGGCCGCCGACGCGCACGGCGCCCCCGGTGGGCTCGATCATGCCGACGAGCGCGCCGAGCAGCGTGGACTTGCCGGCCCCGTTGCGGCCCATCAGGGCCACCGCCTCGCCCGGGGCCACGGTGAGCGTCACCCGCCGCAGCGCCTCGACCCGGCCGCGCCGCACCCCGAGCCCGTCGACCCGGGTGACCGGATCGGCGAGCGGCGCGGCCGGAGCGCCGGCCCCTCGCCTCAGGAGCCGGGCGAACCGGCCGGGCAGGGGGGCGTGCGCCACGGGCGGGGGCGCGACGGACCGACCGGACGGCGCCTCCGGGGGCGCGGGCGGCGACGCGCCTGTCTCTTATACACATCTCT
>NZ_NTGZ01000322.1 GCF_002551245.1 Streptomyces sp. rh34 | reverse complement strand
CCTTGCCAGCCCGCTCAGAGATGTGTATAAGAGACAGGTTGGGCCGGGCCAGGGCCACGGCCTGGGCGTCGGCGGCGGCTCGGGCCTCGCCGAGCCTGTTGAGTCCGGCGGCCCGGTCACCGCCGGGTGCGGTGGCACGGGCCCGCTCGTGCAGGGCCTGCTGGGCGGCGAGCCGGTCGCGGGCCGCGAACAGGGCGCGGGGCAGGGCGAGCGCGGTGTGCCGCTCCTCGGCGGTCAGGAAGCGGTTGCGGCTGGAGAGCGCCAGGCCGTCCGCGTCCCGGACGGTGGGCACGCCGGTGACGCGGACGCCGAAGTTCAGGTCGCGGACCATGCGGCGGATCAGGGCGAGCTGCTGGGCGTCCTTCTGCCCGTAGAACGCCTCGTCGGGGCGGGTGAGGTGCAGGAGCTTGGCGACGACGGTGAGCATCCCGTCGAAGTGCCCGGGGCGGGCCGCGCCTTCGAGCCGCTCGCCCATGGGTCCCGCGGTGATCCGGACCTGGGGTTCGCCGCCGGGGTAGACCTCGTCCGGGCCGGGGGCGAAGACCGCGTCGGCCCCCGCCGCCCCGGCGATCTCCAGGTCGGCGTCCAGGGTGCGCGGATAGCGGTCCAGGTCGGCGGCCTCGCCGAACTGGAGCGGGTTCACGAAGACCGTGACCACGACCTGGCCGTCCGCACCCGCGGCTTCGCGTGCGGCGCGGATCAGGGCGGCGTGGCCCTCGTGGAGCGCGCCCATCGTCATGACGACGGCCCGCTCGGCCCCGGCGGGGCGGGGCAGCGCGTCGAGCTCGGCGGCGGTGCGCAGGAGGGCGGGCCGGTCCGGGCGCTTCATCGGGTCTCCCCCGGTCCGGGGCCGCCGGGGCGGCGCTCCTGGTCGGCCAGGACGACGAGGAGGTCCTCGGCCAGCTCGGCCTTGAGCAGGCCGTGGGCGAGGGCCCGGTCGGCCGTGGCGCGGGCCATCGCGATGTATCCGGCCACCGCCTGCGGGGCGTGCTCGCGCAGTTCGCCGATGTGGGCGGCGACCGTGCCCGCGTCCCCCCGGGCGACCGGGCCGGTCAGCGCGGCGTCGCCGGAGCGCAGGGCGTTGTCCAGGGCCGCGCCGAGCAGCGGGCCGAGCATCCGGTCCGGGGCGGCGACCCCGGCCTTGGCCAGCAGCTCCATCGACTGGGCGACCAGGGTGACGAGGTGGTTCGCGCCGAGCGCGAGGGCCGCGTGGTAGAGCGGGCGGGACTCCTCGGCGATCCACTCGGGCTCGCCGCCCATCTCGATGACCAGGGCCTCGGCGGCGAGCCGCAGCTCCTCGGGGGCGGTGACGCCGAAGGAGCAGCCCGCGAGCCGCTGGACGTCGACGGCGGTGCCGGTGAACGTCATCGCGGGGTGCAGCGCGAGCGGCAGGGCCCCGGCCCGCAGCGCGGGGTCCAGCACCCTCGCCCCGTACCGCCCGGAGGTGTGGACGAGCAGCTGACCGGGGCGTACGGCACCGGTCTCGGCGAGGCCCTCGACCAGCGTGGGCAGCACGTCGTCGGGGACGGTCAGCAGCACCAGCTCGGCGCGGGCCAGCACCTCGGCGGGCTCCACCAGGGGCACGTCGGGGAGCAGCTCGGCGGCGCGGCGCCGGGAGGCGTCGGAGACACCGGACACGGCGACCGGGCGGTGCCCGGCGAGCTGGAGGGCCGCGGCGAGGGCGGGTCCGACCCGGCCCGCGCCGACGACGCCGACCGTGAGTCGGGCGGGGCGGTCCCTCGCGTCGAGGGGTTCTTTCGATACTGGTGCGTTCACGCGGCGATGGCCTTCCGTTCCAGTCCGCGGGGGGTACCGGACGATTTCTCTGCATGCTACGCCAGCGTTTCGGCGAAGCTCCCCGGCCGCCCACAGCCTGTGGATAACTTTCGGGGCCCGTTTCCGGACCGAACAGGGCCTCACCCGGGACCGGGCCGGGCGGAACTCCGGGCCGAACTCCGGACACGGCTCCGGGCCGGGCTCCGGCGGGCGGAAATCGGCGGGCGCGCGGTTGGCGGCCCGGGTGATGATCGTCCCATGGTGACCATGGATGAGCAGGAGCGGCGGCGGCGCAGGCTGACCGCGTGGCGGGCGTCGCGGCGGACGCTGGCCCGGGTGGGCGCGGACGGCACGCTGGGCGAGCGGCTGGCGGCGCTGGCCGCCGGCGCCGCCTCCGTACACGATCCGGAGGACTGGACCGATGTGTACGGGGGCGGGGTCGTCGCCGATCTGGAGCGGCGGGTGGCCGGGCTGCTGGGCATGGAGGCGGCGGCGTTCTTCCCGACCGGGACGATGGCCCAGCAGATCGCGCTGCGGTGCTGGGCCGGGCGTACGGGCGACGCGACGGTGGCACTGCACCCCCTGTCCCACCCGGAGCTGCACGAGGGCGGGGCGCTGGGCGCGGTGAGCGGGCTGCGCACGGTGCATCCGACGTCGGAGCCGAGGCTGCCGGACGCCGAGGAGGTCCGGGAGTTCCCCGAGCCGTTCGGGACGCTGATGCTGGAGCTGCCGCTGCGGGACGCCGGGTTCGTGCTGCCGTCCTGGGAGGAGCTGACCGCGGTGGTGGAGGCGGCCCGGGAGCGGGACGCGGTGGTCCACTTCGACGGGGCGCGGCTGTGGGAGTGCGGCCCGCACTTCGGGCGCGAGCTGTCGGAGATCGCCGCCCTCGCCGACAGCGTGTACGTGTCGTTCTACAAGTCCCTGGACGGGCTGTCGGGCGCGGTGCTGGCGGGTCCGGAGACCCTGGTGGAGGAGGCGCGCGTGTGGCGCCACCGGTACGGGGGTCAGCTCTTCCAGCAGTACCCGGCGGCGCTGTCCGCGCTGCTGGGCCTGGAGCGGGAGCTGCCCAGGCTGCCTGCGTTCGTGGCGCACGCCAAGGTGGTGGCCGGAGCGCTGGCGGAGGGGTTCGCGGCGTCGGGGGTGCCGTGGTTCCGGGTGCGTCCGGAGCCCCCGCACACGCATCAGTTCCAGGTCTGGCTGCCGTACCGGGCCGACGTGCTGGACGAGGCGTCGGTGCGGCAGGCCGAGGAGACGGGCGTGACGCTGTTCCGGCGCTGGTTCGCGGGGGCGGGCGGGGCGGGGCTGCCGCCCGGGGTCTCGTGCACCGAGGTGACGGTGGCGGGGGCGGGTCTTGAGTGGTCGGCCGAGGACGTGCGCGACGCGGTGGCGGGGTTCGTGGGGTACCTGGAGTAGGGCCCGGGGGGCTGCCCGGCCTCAAGGTCTTGCCCCGTGGCCGGGCCCCGCCTCGGGGTTCCGTCCTCAAACGCCGGACGGGCCGGGTGTGCCGGGCTCGCCGGGTGTGCCGGGCCCTCCCGGATCGCCGGACCGGCGCGTCGGCGGGTGGGTCAGCCAGTGCCGGTACAGGTCGCGCAGGACCGAGCGGTCGTGGCGGCCCGGGGGCGGGGGCGCGGGCTGCGACAGGCGGGCCGCGCGGTGGAGGTCGAACAGGTACTGCTGGGTGGCGTTCATACGGCCCAGCCTGCGCAGGTCACGGCGGCGCCGCGCGTTGATTGACGGCCCCCGTCAAATGGCACGACGGCCCACGCGCGTGCCCCCACTATGGAGGGGTGAGCGTGCACATAGACATCGCGGGCCTGCCCGCCGACCGCGTCGTTTTCGCGACCTCTCCCCTGGCCGAGCTGGGCCTCGCCCTGCACGCGCTCTCCGAGCCCGGACACCATCCGGGGCTGCACGGCTGGGCCACCGCGACCGCGACGGCCCTGGAGCCCGACCTCGCGGACCGGCTGCTGGAGGCGGAGTTCCTCTGGCGGAACACCTTCTCCGATGTGTTCATGCCGTTCTCCGGGATCCGGGGCGGCGACGGCAGGACCGGGGCGACACTCGCCGAGGACCTGGACCTGCTGGACGAGCTGGACGACGAGCGGTTCGTCGCCGCCGCCCTGGAGTTCACCTGCGCCAGCCACTACGGGGCCGGGGCGCCGTCCCCGCTGAGCGACGCGGGGATGCGGGGCCGCGCCCTGGACCTGGCGGCGGCGCGCGGCCCGCAGCAGATGGACTTCACCCGGCGGCTGCTCGCCGACCCCGCCTCCGTACGCGGCTGGGTCCGGCGGCTCTTCGAGGACTGCGACCAGGCGTTCTTCGCCGACACCTGGCGCCGGGTCTCCGTCCAGCTGGTCGCCGACGCCCGGCACAAGACGGAGCTGCTGCGGCGCAAGGGACTGGCCGACGCGGTCGGAGCGGTGTCGTCCGCCGTGACGCTGGACGAGGGCGCGGGCCGGATCAACGTCGACAAGCTGTCCGAGGGCCGGACCACCGCCGTCGACCCGGGCGTCGGCCGGGGCCTGACACTGATCCCGACCAGCTTCGGCTGGCCGCATCTGATGGTGCTGCACGCCCCGGGCTGGCGGCCGGTGATCCACTACCCGGTCCACCTGCCCGACCTGCCGGCCCCCGCCTCGGTGGAGCTGCTCCAGCTGCGCCTGGAGGCGCTGGCCCACCCGATGCGGATGCGGCTCTGCCGCAACCTGGCCCGCTCCCCGTACACCACCGGCGAGCTGGCCGACTCCAACGGCATCACCTCCCCCGAGGTCTCCCGCCACCTCTCCATGCTCAAGAAGGCCGGGCTGGTCACGACGCGCCGCCGCGGCCGCTACGTCCTGCACCAGCTGGACCTGACGGTCGTCGCCCGGCTCGGCAGCGACTTCCTGGAGGGCGTCCTGCGCTGAGCCGGCCCCAGAGCCCGCCGGGTGACCTCCGACCGGGCGGACACGCCCGCTCGAAGATCACCCGACGGGCTCTCAGCCCGCGCCGCCGCCGGCCCGGACCAGGCCGGTCTCGTAGGCGAGGACGACGACCTGGACCCGGTCGCGGAGGCTCAGCTTGGTGAGGATGCGGCCGACGTGCGTCTTGACCGTGGCCTCGGAGAGCACGAGCCGGGCCGCGATCTCCCCGTTCGACAGGCCCTGGGCGACCAGGAGCATGACTTCCCGTTCGCGCTCGGTGAGCCTGCTGATGTGCTTGTTCTTCGGCTCCTTCTCGCCGCTGGGCAGCATCGGCGAGAAGCGGTCGAGCAGCCGGCGGGTGGTGGACGGGGCGACGACCGCGTCGCCGCTGTGCACCGAACGGATCGCGCCGAGCAGCTCGGCGGGCGGCACGTCCTTGAGCATGAAGCCGCTGGCCCCCGCCTTCAGGCCGGAGAATGCGTACTCGTCGAGGTCGAAGGTGGTCAGGATGAGCACCTTCGGCGGGTCCTGCCGCGCGCAGATGCGGCGGGTCGCCTCGACACCGTCCAGCCGGGGCATGCGGACGTCCATCAGCACCACGTCGACGGCGGTGGACCGCAGGATCTCGATCGCCTCCGCCCCGTCCCCGGCCTCGGCCACGACCTCCATGTCGGGCTGGGCCGCGAGCACCATCCGGAAACCGGTCCGCAGCAGCACCTGGTCGTCGACGAGCATCACGCGGATGGCCGTGGTCATGGGATCGTGTCCTGTCCTGGGGTCGGTCGTGATGTTCGTGATGTTCGTGGTGGCGCGGTGGTCGTGGAAGGCGGGTCGCGGGGTCAGCCCGGGGGCTTGAGCGGCAGCAGGGCGCTGATCCGGAATCCGCCGCCGGGCCGGGGCCCCGCGTCCAGGGTGCCGCCGACCATGCCGATCCGCTCCCGCATCCCGATCATCCCGTGCCCGGCGCCGTCCGCGCCGCCGTCCTCGTACAGCTCGTGCGCGGCGCCCCGGCCGTCGTCCTCGATCAGCAGCCCGAGCCCGTCGTCGAAGTAGACCAGCCGGACACTGGCCCCGGCGTCGGGTCCGCCGTGCTTGCGGGTGTTCGTCAGGGCCTCCTGCACGACGCGGTACGCGGTCAGCTCCACGCCGCTGGGCAGCGGGCGGGGCGTGCCCTCGACCTTGAAGTCGACCACCAGGCCGGTCTGCCGCACCTGCGCGACCAGGTCCTCGATCTGCTCCACATCGGGCTGGGGGACGTACTCCCCGCTCTCCGGGGCGTCACCGGTCCGCAGCACCCCGAGCAGCCGCCGCATCTCCGCGAGCGCCTGACGGCCGGTGCTGGAGATGGTCTCCAGGGCCTGGCGGGCCTGGTCGGGGGCGGCGTCCATGACATAGGCGGCACCGTCGGCCTGGACGACCATCACGGACACGTTGTGCGCGACGACGTCGTGCAGCTCGCGGGCGATCCGGGCCCGCTCGGCGGCGACCGCGACCTTGGACTGCGCCTCGCGTTCCCGCTCCAGGCGGGCGGCGCGCTCCTCCAGCTGGTCGAAGTAGGCGCGCCGGGTCCGCAGCGAGTCCCCGAGCACCCAGGCCAGCACGAACGGCACGGTCATGATGATCGTCACGAAGACCACCTGGGGCCAGGATCCGCCCGGCTCGGCCTCCCACCGCAGCTGGGACAGGGCCGCCGCGCCCAGACTGCAGACCAGGGCGAGCCGGGACGCCCAGCGCTCCCCGACCGTGGCCACGGTGTACGTGATCACCAGCATCGCGAAGTTCCCGATGCCGGGCCGGACGTCGAACACCAGCTGCACGACACCCACCAGGATGGCGAGCAGCAGCATCTTCTCCGGGACCTTGCGGCGCAGCGCCACCACCGTGGAGAACCCCAGCGCCACCGGAACGGCGACGACCTCCTCGCGCCCCGCGTCGTACATGCCCGACACCATCGACATGCCGGAGAGCCCGAGGAGGAAGACGGCCCAGAAGACGTCGACGCCCGTCGGGTGTCTGCGGATGAAATCGTAGAGGCGCTGCACGTAACCCAGCGTAGGGACAGCGGATCGGTGCCCGGGTCAACCGAAGGGCCGATCCGGGTCCTGGGACCGTACTCCCCAAGGTGGAGACTTGCCTACGTGACGGACGAGTGGCGCGGGTGGCGGGAGGCGGCTCAGGCCGCTCTGTATGGAGATGAGGGCTTTTATCGCAGCCCGCTGCGGAGTCCGGAGGGACCGGCGGGCCACTTCCGTACATCGGTCCACGCCTCGCCCCTCTTCGCGGCGGCGGTGGCCCGGCTGCTGGCCGGAACCGCGCGGGAGCTGGGCACCGGCACGGTCACGCTGGTCGACGTCGGGGCGGGGCGGGGCGAGCTGCTGACCGGGGTGCTGGCCGCACTGCCGCAAGGGCTGGACGTGACCGCGTACGCCGTCGAGGTCGCGGACCGGCCCCCGGGTCTGGACCCCCGGATCGAGTGGTGCGCGGAGCCGCCCCCGGGGGTCACCGGGCTGCTGTTCGCCAACGAGTGGCTGGACAACGTTCCGGCCGAGGTGGCGGAGGCGGACGCGGACGGCGTCCCCCGGTACGTCCAGGTGCGGACCTCGGACGGTGCGGAGCGCCTCGGCTCCGCGGTGAGCGGGGCGGACGCGGCGTGGCTGGAGCGCTGGTGGCCGCTGACCGCGCCGGGCGAGCGGGCGGAGATCGGCCGCCCCCGGGACGCGGCCTGGGCGCGGGCGGTGGGCTCCCTCGCCGCCGGTCTCGCGGTGGCGGTGGACTACGCCCATGTACGGGGCGCCCGGCCGCCCTTCGGGACGCTGACCGGATTCCGGGGCGGGCGCGAGGTGCGTCCGGTGCCGGACGGCTCCTGCGACCTGACCGCGCATGTGGCGCTGGACGCCTGCGCGGCGGCGGCCGGGCACGCGGGCGCCGAGCTGACCGACCAGCGGACGGCGCTGCACCGGCT
>NZ_NTGZ01000321.1 GCF_002551245.1 Streptomyces sp. rh34 | reverse complement strand
GACCCATCCTTCCTGCGCGATGTAGGGGTGCACCGGCTGGTGCACCATCACCATCGCCGCACCGGCCTCGGCGGCGTGCTCGGCGGCGGCCACCGCGGTCGGCACGTCGTGACCGACGCCCGCCAGGACGGTGGCGCGCCCCGCCGCCTCCTCGACGGTCAGCTCGGTGACCAGGCGCCGCTCGTCGGGGGCGAGGGCGTAAAACTCGCCGGTGTTGCCGTTCGGGGTGACGACGCGGACGCCGCCGTCGAGCAGCCTGCGCACCAGGACGCGGTGGGTCGCGGTGTCGATGCTTCCGTTCTCGGCGAACGGTGTCACCGGGATCGCCACAACGTCTGCGAGGGCCGCCTTCAGCGGAGAGTGGTCCATGCGGACTGGCCTTTCGTCGAGGTGCTGGTGAAGCGTGTCCAGCGGGCGGTTCACGCGGCGTCACCCCCGTCTCCGTCGTCGGGGAAGGCGCGGCGCACGAACGACGCGATGTGGTGGTGCAGGGCCCCGGCGGCGGCCTCCGCGTCGTCGGCGAGGGCGAGCCGCAGGATCTCGCGGTGCTCGGCCGCCTCGCGCTCCCAGGACGGGACGGCCGACCAGGCCACGGTCGACACGAGCGCCGCCTGGTCGCGGACCTCGTCGAGCATCCGGGAGAGCAGCGGGTTGCCGCAGGGCAGGTACAGGGCCCGGTGGAAGTCCCGGTTGGCCAGCGACCTGTCCGCTGTGTCGGCCGCCGAGTCGGCCCGCCCCAGGGCCTCCTGGGCCGCTTCCAGCGAGGCGCCCCGGGTGATGGAACGGCGCAGCGCCTCCGGCTCCAGCAGGAGGCGTACGTCATACACCTCCCTGGCCATGGTCGCGTCGACGAGCCGTACGGTGACGCCCTTGTACTGGCTCATCACCACGAGTCCCGTGCCCGCGAGCGTCTTGAGCGCCTCGCGGACGGGAGTCTTCGACACCCCGAACTGGGCGGCGAGTTCGGTCTCCACCAGCGCCTGTCCCGGTCTCAACCGCGCGGTGAGGATGGCGTGCTTGATGGCCTCCAGCACGTACTGGGTCCGGGACGGGATCGGGGCAGGGGCGAAGGTCATGGGTGACGGGCTCTCACATCTCGCGTATCGCGTCTCATATATGACGTACGAAGTACGACGCGATGAAGTTAGAGCCGCACGGAATGTTTCGTCAACGCTTCCGACCGAAGAACTTCTGCTACCCGCACGGCACTTGACGACGTCGGGTGCGCGTGCTGTCCCTCCCGAGGGACACCGCCGAACTCCCGCCCGGCGCACCGCCCCTCCGGCAGGAGCCGCCCCTTGTCCACCGGCCGGTGGACAACAGGTTCAGTCGGCAGGACGTGTCGGGCGCCGCACCCCTGCGGCCAGGATTCCCTGCATGAGAGAACTACCTGTACGCATGGCCCGGTGGAGCGCCCGGCACGCCGGTCGGGCGATCGCCGGCTGGTTCGCGTTCGTCGCCCTGTGCCTCGTGGCCGGCATCGCGCTGGGCACCAACGAGGCCACCACCAAGGACTTCTGGGTCGGTGAGGCGGGACGCGCCGAGGCGACGGCGACCGAGGGCGGCCTGGAGCGTTCCCCCACCGAGCGGATCATGATCCGGGCCAGGTCGGGTGAGCTGGACGTGGCGGCGGCCGGTGCGGCGGCCCAGGACGTGACCGCGCGGATGCGGGACCTGCCCGAGGTGGAGAGCGTGGCCGCTCCCGTCCGCTCGAAGGACGGCGAGGTCCTGCTGGTCTCGGTGGTCCTGACCGGCCCCGAGCTGGAGGGGAAGAAGAACGTCGTTCCGCTCCTGCAGCAGACCGCGGCGGTGGGCGCGGACCACCCGGACCTGGTGGTGGAGGAGACCGGATCCCCTGCCATCAGCAAGGGAGTCAACGACCAGCGCGACGAGGATCTCGCGCTCTCCGAACGCATCAGCCTGCCCGTCACCGTCCTCACCCTGCTGATCGTGTTCGGCTCGGTGATCATGGCGGGTGTGCCGTTGCTGCTGGCACTCTCCTCGATCGCCGCGGCGATCGGACTGTCCATGGTCGCTTCGCACGTCATGCCCGACGCGGGGGTCGGGACGAACCTCATCCTGCTCATCGGTCTGGCGGTCGGCGTCGACTACACGCTCTTCTACCTGAAGCGCGAACGGGAGGAACGGGCGCGCGCCGGCGGGCGGCTCACCCCGGAGGCCCTCGTGGAACTGGCGGCGGCGACAGCGGGCCGGGCGATCGTGGTCTCGGGTCTCGCCGTGATCGTCTCCACGGCCACCCTGTATCTGGCCACCGACGTCATCTTCTCCTCACTGGCGACCGGGACCATCCTCGTCGTGGCCGTCGCCGTCGCCAGCTCGCTCACCGTGCTCCCCGCGCTGCTGGTCGTCATCGGCCGCCGTGCCGACCGCCTCGCCCCCCGCAGGGCCGCCCGCCGGGCCGGGCGCGGCAAGCCGGCCCCGACCGAGAAGCCGGAGACGGGACGGGTGTTCGCCGCTCTGCTGCGCCCGGCCCGGACCCGCCCCGCCCTCACCCTGTGCCTGTCGGTCCTCGTCATGCTCGGTCTGGCCGTGCCCGCGCTCGGCCTGAAGCTGATCGACCCGGGACGGGACACCTTCTCCCGGGACATCCCGGCCATGCGGGTCTACGACCGGCTGACCGAGAGCTTCCCCGAACTCCTCGTCACCCACGAGGTCGTCACCCGCTCCACGCCGGAACAGGCTTCACAGGTGAAGCAGGCCCTGGAGGATCTCGGCCGACGGGCCCAGGCGGACCCCCTGTTCGCGGAAGCCACGAAGAACCCGAAGAGCCCAAAGGACGCGAAGGGCCTGACGAACTCCACGGACGCGAAGGGCCTGTCGAACCCCACGAGCCCGAAGAGCCCGGAGAACCCCGGCACGACGGTCCGTACGTCGGCCGACGGCCTGATCAGCGTGCTGGAACTCTCGGTCCCCCACCCCGCGCCCTCCGCCGAAGCCATCGAGTCGCTCACCCGCCTCCGCCAGGACCACATCCCCGCGACCGTCGGCCGGCTGTCCGGCGTGGAGACGGCGGTGAGCGGCGACGTCGCCCGGGGCCGCGACTACGTGACTCACGAGAGCGACAAGCTGCCGCTGGTCCTCGGCTTCCTGCTGCTGATGACCTTCCTCATGACCGTGTGGGCGTTCCGCTCGGTGGTGATCGGCGCGATCGGCGTCGTCCTGAACCTGCTCTCCGCCGGCGCCTCGCTCGGCATGCTGGTCCTGGTCTTCCAGGGGACGTGGGCGGAGGGACTGCTGGCCTTCGACTCCCTCGGGGCGATCGCGTCCAGGGTTCCGTTGTTCCTCGTGGTGATCCTCTTCGGGCTGTCGATGGACTACCAGGTGTTCGTGGTCAGCCGGATCCAGGAGGCCAGGCAGAACGGCATGTCCGCCCGCGAGGCGGTGCTGGAGGGCATCAACCGGTCGGCCAAGGTGGTGACCAGCGCGGCGATCGTGATGGTGACGGTGTTCGGCGCGTTCGTGGCCCTGCACCTCACCGAGATGAAGCAGATGGGATTCTGCCTGGCCGTGGCCGTCCTCCTGGACGCCGTGGTCATCCGGCTCATGGTCCTGCCGTCGGTGCTGTTGCTCCTCGGCGAGCGTGCCTGGTGGCCGGCCCGGCGTCCCGGCCGGGTCGGGCGGGCGCAGGAACCCGCCGCCGGGCCGTCGGCGGAAGTAGGCTGACGCGGTGAATCAACGGCCGCAGCCCGAACCCGCGCTGACCGTACCGTCGCTGCACCGGTGGAACGCCGTCTTCTGGGTACTGCTGGGCGTGGTCCCGCCGGCCCTCGCGGTCGCCGACGCACCCGGGACGACAAGGTACCCGGTGCTGGGGCTGCTGGCCGTGCTCGCCCTGTCGTACGGCGCGGTGGGGCTGTTCCCCGGCAACCCCGCCCTGCGCCCCCGCCCCTACCTGTACGTACTCGTCGTGGGCCTTGGAGCCATGTCGTACCTGCTCGACGGCAGCGCGGCGCTCTTCGTGGTGACACTGCCGCACTTCTGGATCTACACCACGAGCGCGCGTGCCGCGATCGCCCTGAGCGGTATCGCCGCTGCGGGGGTCGTGGCCGGAAACGTCGTACGGCAGGGTTGGGACGGGGAGTTCTTCACCGGCAACGTGATCTTCACGCTCATCGGGTACGTGGCAGGCGTGCTCATCGGGCTGGGGATGCGCCACGTCACCGAGGACGCCGACGAGCGGGCCCGTCGGCTGAGCGCCGAACTGGAGGAAGCGCGGCTCCGGCTGATCGAGGCACACCACCGCCAGGGAGTGGCGGACGAGCGCGAACGTCTCGCGCGGGAGATCCACGACACGCTCGCCCAGGGATTCGCGTCCATCATCGTGCTCGCGGAGGCGGCCAGATCCGGTCTGGAGACCGACCCGGGCAGGAGCGGGAAACACCTGCTCGCGATCGAGAACACCGCGCGCGAGAACCTCGCCGAGGCGCGCGTCCTCGTCGGCTCGGCCCCGGAGAGCGGTGTCGCCGCGGGCTCGGTGGCGGACACCCTGCGACGGACCCTGGACCGGTTCACCGAGGACACCGGGACCGGCGTCACCGCCGAACTGTCGGACGTCACCTGCGACCAGCAGACCCGGATCGCTCTCCTGCGCTGCACCCAGGAGTCCCTCGCCAACATCCGCAAGCACGCGGCGGCCTCCACCGTGGAGGTGGTCCTCACCGCGCAGCCGTACGGGATCGAGCTGGAGATCACCGACGACGGCGCGGGCTTCGTGACGGGGGACTCCCACGGCTTCGGGCTGCACGGAATGCGCAAGCGCCTGGCCGAGCTGGGCGGCGCGCTCACCGTCACCAGTTCGGTCGGCGACGGCACACGCGTCCTGGCCATGGTCCCCGTCGACGGGCAGAGCTGAGATGACGCACGGACCGACAGCCGAGAAGAAGCTCCGGATCCTCGTGGCGGACGACCACACGGTGATGCGTGCCGGGGTCGTCGCCCTGCTGGCGGACGAACCCACCATCGAGATCGTCGGCGAGGCCGAGGACGGCCGGGCGGCCGTCGGCCTCGTCGAACGGCTGGAGCCCGACGTGGTGCTGATGGATCTGCGGATGCCCGTCCTCGACGGGACGAGTGCCACCGCGGAGATCGTCGCCGGGCCCGCCCGGACCCGCGTGCTGATCCTGACCACGTACGAGACCGACGCGGAGATCGAGCGCGCCGTGGAGGCGGGCGCCATCGGCTATCTGCTCAAGGACGCCACCCGCGAGCAGCTGGTGGACGCCGTCCACTCCGCGTCCCGGGGCGAGACCGTGCTGGCCCCCCGCGTCGCGGCGCGGCTGGTGGCCCGGATGCGAAGGCCGGCGCCGGTGACGCTGACGAGACGGGAGGTGGACGTGCTGGGCGCGGTGGCGGACGGGCTGTCCAACGTGGAGATCGGCCGCCGGCTGGTCATCGCGGAGGCGACGGTGAAGACGCATCTGCTGAGGGTCTTCGCCAAACTCGACGTCGGCGACCGTACGCACGCGGTGGTCAGGGCGTTCGAGCTGGGTCTGCTGGAAGGACCCCGGGGGAGAGCGGAAGGCGCCTGACCTCACTCACTCGCACAGGTTCATCCGCGCGGGCGGGGGAGGAGCGGGGCACTCACGGTAGGGGCCGGCGGCGAGGGCGGCCACGGCTACCAGGCACCGTAGGTGCGTCAGTTCCAGCGCACGCGCGCCGTGCTCTCCGACTCACCCCTACGCCCATCGCAGAGATCCGTGCGCGGATGCACTGTGCGCAGGGCGATGACCCTCGCATCGTCGGTCGCCGCGAACACCGCCGCCGTCTCCACCGCACGCCGGACGACTTCGTGAACTTCACCTCTACGTCCACCGCGCGCGTCCGCCCTGTTCCTACCGCTGCGGCACCGTGGTGAGGAAGTCCAGGACGAGCGGGCTCGCGACGGCGCGGTACTCCTCGAAATAGGCGTGCCGCGCTCCGGGGATCAGGCGCAGACGTGCACCGGGGATGCGGTCAGCGAGCAGCGGAGCGTTGGCGGTGGGATTGAGCAGGTCGTCGGTGCCGTGCACGACCAGAGTGGGTGCGCCGATGCTCGGCAGGACCTGCCACGCGTCGTGCTGGTTGCCGGCCGCCAGGTGGCGACGTTGGGCGTGGGCGGGCATTCCCGGGTCGCCGAGCGTCCGGTACGGTCCGGGGTTCGCCGCCAGCCAGGCCGGGGTGTACATCAACTCCAGCAGGGCTTGCCGCGCCGCACCCGGTCGTGTCTGCACCAGGGACCTGCGTACGTCGGTGGTGCGTTCAACGGCGTGCGGGCCGCCGGGCGATGTGCATCCGAGCACCAGGGCGCGCACCCGGTCCGGATGGCGCGCCGCGAGCTGCTGGGACACCCGCCCGCCCATGGACGTCCCATAGACATCGGCCCGCTCGACGCCGAGGGCGTCGAGCACCGCGATCACGTCCAGCGCGAACAGTTCGGTGCTGTAGGGCAGATCGGGCTTGTCGCTCTCCCCTGTACCGCGGTAGTCGAACGTGATGGTGCTGCGATCGCCGTGGAAGTCGTCGCGCACCGAGTCCCACCAGTGGTGGTTGTTCGCCTGACCCGCCAGGAGGAGCAGGGGCGCCGCCGCCCCTTCACCTTGGACCTGATAGGCGATGCCGACCCCGTCGGGCGTCGTCGTGCGCGGCATGCGGACCCTCACTCCTCATAGGTCGGTGGCCGGGGGAGCGCCAACCTGTTCGAGCGCGCCGGCCAGGTCGTAGTTGAACCAGCTCTCGGAGATCCTGCCGTGCTGGAACCGCAAGGTGACGTGGCCGGTCGTCTCGAACGCTCTGCCACTGGGCGGGTTCCCCCGGTAGGGACCGGTGTGGCGGCCGTGGATGATGAATCGAGAGCAGACGAGGTCGCCTTCGGCCACCAGGCTTCGTGCGGTGTGGGTGACTTCGAAGGCCTCGCGGACCTCTCGGTACGAGCGCATGGCCTCCACGAGGCCCACGGACTCCTGCTCCATGTTGGGGTCGTGCTCGGAGTAGTCGACTGTGCAGTGGTGTGCGTAGACGGACTCGCGGTCCTCGTCTGCCGACTCTTCCAGAAACCGGCGGGCAAGCGTCTTGGTGTCCATGACCCCGTTCATACCTCCCGTCGTCGGTCCGGAGACGCCCCTTCACCCTCTGCCCGGCGGTTTCCCGGGCTGCCCGGTCGAATCGGAGCGGAGCTCTGCGCAGGGCGCCTTTCGCTGTCGCGCCAGGTACGGGACGTGACGGAACTCCGCGCCCGGAAGACCGCGGAAGAGTGGACGGACGCGGCCGCGCAGGCGGCAGACACCACCGTACGGCGCCGCAGGTGCCCGGGCAGAAGCTCGGGCCGACCCGGGGAAGAGCCATCGCGACGAGGGCACTGCGGCGATCAGCGCACCGACGGCGCACACGGTGAAAGGGCCGAGGCCGGCCATCATCAACTCCGCTCCTGGCCCTTCTCCGGCAACAGTGCGAGCACCGCGACGACAGCTCGATGATCGGTTCCCGGCACGGTGTGCTCGCTGACGGAGACCCCTGCCAGACCGGGACCGTGCAGGATGTGATCCAGCTGGACCACGGGTGGGACGAGGGCATGGCCGACGGGCCACGTGGGAGCCCACCCGTGGCCCAGCTCGGCATGCGTGTCTGTGAGGCCGGCCGCCAGCAGGTCCCGCATCGGGGCGTGGTCGAGGGAAGCGTTGAAGTCACCCAGGAACACGGTGTCCGGGCCCGCGCGCTGTGCCAGAG
>NZ_NTGZ01000320.1 GCF_002551245.1 Streptomyces sp. rh34 | reverse complement strand
GCCCGCGGGCGCGCCCGCGGGTAAGTCGGTCATGGCCATCACGTGGCCGCAGAGGTCCTGGAAAAGCCGTTCGACCCACATATCGGGGTCCGTGCCGCCGCCGTACCCCGGCGTGTGGGCGTAACTCAGAAAGAAATACGGCCGATGGCCCACCGCTCGCTGTTGCGTCGATGCGTGCACACGACCCCCGTCCTGTGTGAGCACTCGCATCCCAGAATGAGGAAGGGAGTGGAAGCGAACTCATCATTCCGGAGCGGACCGCTTTCCACCCCCCTGCCGTTCGGTCATTCGCACGTCACTTTTTGGTCAGATGCCAGGATGTTCGGCGCCTGACCGGACGACGGGGAGCTCCTGCCGCGATTCTTCTCGGTCGCACTCCGTGTTCCGCTGATCTCCTTGCGGACAGCGGAGATCAGCTGTTTTCCGTCGACCGTCACCTCCGCCGCGTTTTCGATCTTGTCGAGAGCTTCCGGAACACCCGTGAGGAAGCGCGGGTCGTAAAGCCCGAGCCCCGCCCGTTCGAATGTCTCGGCCAGCAGTCGGGAGAACGTCACGTGTTCGTTCCCCCAAGGCGTCCGATGTTCCCAGGTACCGTCCAAGGCGTAAAGATCCGTCACTTCACCGAGCGCCCGCAGTTTCGCCCGGCGGAATCCGCTCAGCAGACCGAGTGCCAGCTCGTTCGCCTCCACCGATGGCCCGACGCCGAGCGCGCCGGGCCCGTGGCGCCCCGGCTCGGCGTCACCGGAGAACAGCGGGGTCAGTGTGGTGAGCGCCCGGGCCGCCTCGGCCGCCTGGCCGGGTACGGCGTCGGCCAGCAGCGACCAGGCTTCGCCGACCCGGTGCGCCCAGGCGTCGGCCTCCTCCGTTTCCAGGCGGCCGGTCGCGGGGGCGTCGAAGCAGTCACGGAGGGGGTCTAGGTCGTCCAGCAGGAGTACGGGGGCGGGCGCCCGGCGCAGGACGTGCACGGGCAGCCAGTGCGGGCCCTCGGGCTCATCGGGTGCGATGCGCAGCTCCGTGCCGGGCGTGTCCTCCGGGCGTCGGACGAGGAATCCGTCGCCCGTGGCGCGCACCACGGCCGTTCCCCGCTCCCCCGGGCCGCCGAGGAGCACGGCGCCGAGGGTGGGCAGATACAGGCTTCCGTCGCGGTAGGCCACGGGCACGGACAGGTCGCGTCCGGCACGGACGGCTGCGGCCGCCACGGTGGCGCCGAGCCGTTCGGAGGCGGGCCCCGTCATGCCGCGGCCCGCCTCGACGTCCTCCAGGGCGCCGATCAGCCAGGTGCGGGTGTAGGGGTGCGCGAGCACCGTGTCGAGCGCATCGGCGCCCGGGGGGTCGGCCTCCAGCGTCGCCGCGAGCCGCCAGGCGTCGTCCCAGAGGGCCCCGCCCCGGCCGTCGAGGGTGTCGTGGAGAGCCGCGAGCAGGGTCCGGGTCAGGTCCTGATGGGCGGCGAGCAGTTCGTCCGGCGCCCGGACGGCGGGCGACTCGGTGGCCGCGGCCGTGCGCTCCTCGATGCCGCGGATCAGGGCGGCCAGGTCGGCGCAGTAGACCGACGGGTTGTCGAAGCCGCTGTCGAGACCTCCGGGGCCGCTGTCGGAGCGGTACCGGTGGGTGTAGAGCCCGCCGCCGCACGACCGCACGACGGGGCAGCGGCGACAGGTCTCGCTGACCCCGGCCAGACCGAGCTGCCGCGCCCGGACGCCGGGGTGGGCCGCGACCTCGTCGAAGGTGTTGCGGAAGACGTCGAACCCGGTGGCGGCGGCGCCCTCGTAGGCGCTCTTGAGCGAGTCGACCTGTTCCAGCTGCCCGTCGGTCTCGATGACGACGAGGTCGGTGGGGGCCAGGCCGAGGGACTCGGTGAGGCTGGGGCCGCCGTTCAGGCTGGAGAGCACGGAGGCGAACAGGCGGACGGGCATGGGGCGGCCCTGCTCCGTCCAGCGGTCGAAGACCGTCAGGAGCCAGTCGGCGTACGCGGTGGGCGATCCGTCCGGCCGCGGGGGCGGGTCGTCCCAGGTGGCGTGCGGCAGCAGGAAGTCGACGAGGGGGGGTTGGAGACCGGCGAGAGCGTCCTGCACGGCCACCGGGTCGTTGTGGATGTCGACCGTGCACAGCAGGCCGAGGTCCAGGTGGCGGTAGCGCTCCTCGCGGAGCAGTTCGACGGCTCGCAGCACCATCGGGTGGCTGCTGCGTCCATTGGCGAATCGGCGGTGGCGGTCGTTGGCCGCGCGGTCGCCGTCGAGCGAGATCCCGACCCGGACGTGGAACTCGTCGAAGAGGTCGAGGTAACGAGGGCTGAGCTGGACGCCGTTGGTGTGGATCCTGAGGTCCAGCTCAGCGATGCCGTTCAGGGCCGAGCCGAGCTCCTCGCAGACCCGTCGCAGTCGCGCGGGCCCCGCCAGGAGCGGTTCCCCACCGTGCAGGATCACTGTTACGGAGGGAAGCGCGTGAGTCGTCGCATGCTCGGCCAGGCGCCGGGCAGTCCAGGAAATTGCCTCGTCAGAGATGGTCTTGGGGCGTGTCAGCCAGCTCTGATCGGCATGTTCGTAGACATAACAATGATCACAGGCCAGATCGCACCTGCTGTGCACTTTCAGCACGAATTCACGGAAGGGGACCAGGGGTCCTGTCATCCCGTCATTCTAGCCGCTTCTGACGTCGGCTCAGAGAGCCGAATTGAACGTGGAGATCCGGGTGGACCTGGCCGTTGTCGCACCGCATACGCGGTTGATCTTCCTGGCGGCCTCGGCGCTGCGGACGTCGGTCGCCGAGAGGGTCGCGCGGGTCTTCGCAGAGGCGAAGGCGGGGGTGGTTCCGTAGGTCTTCACGGCCGTCCTAGGGGGATCCTGAAGGGGTCTGTTTCCGGACATTGAAATGCTGCCGGATTCCGTGTCATCACACGTCCCGGCACGCGCACTTTACTACCGCGGAGCCTCTTCCACATGCCGGCGGAGCGGCCTTCACACCTGGATGCGAAACTCGAAACACACCTTCCGCTCGGCCGCTCGGGTGAGCGGGGGGCGAGCGGCGGAACCGGCGGGCCCGGGGGCCGGCCCCGCTGCCGTCGGCACGCGCAGGTGAGAGGCTTCCCGCCACCGGCGGGACCGCTCGCACAGGTGCCGGGCGCGCGCACCGCGCGCGTCCCGGACGGCGGGCGGCGCGAGGCTCCGGCGGGACGACGGTTCACCCGTTCACCAGCTTCTCGCCAGGGAGGTCGTGTTGCGCCCGGGCGACGCGCACGCGGTCCAGGAAGCCGGCCCACGGCGCCCGTGATCCGCACCCGGGCGCACGGCGCCTCGACCCGCTCGGCGCACCGCTGCGGGAGCACACCCACGCCCCGGTCACTCTCGATGACCCCTCCCGCCCGGAGGTGGTCGCGCCCGCCACGGAGGGGGCAGCAACTCACGTGTCGATGAACATAGTTGGACAACCTTGCCACAGTGCCGCGAGGTGCGGAAGGACACCCGCGCGGAAGTGGCCGAACCCTTTCGTGGTGACCGTCCGAGGAGCCGGGACGCTCTTGCCGCGTCCAGCCCTCCCCCCTACTCTCATGGCCCGGGCGGGGCAGGCGCCACGACCGGCCGGGTCATACGACAACTGCAGACGGAGGCGTCCATGACGGCGTTGCCTGAGCCGCTGAGATCCATGGTCTTCAGGAACGATGACCTGCCGGCGCTGTTCCACCACACGGACGCGGTCGCCGTGGCCCGCCAGCGTGAGGCCGTGAACACCACCCGGGCGCAGCTCGCGCTGCTCGTGGCGGGCACGGTGCCCGCGGCGCTGCCCTGGCACACCGAGGACGGTCCGGCGGCCCGCGCCCTGTACGGCGCCGCGGTGCTGGCCTATCTGGGCGTGCTCTTCGCGACCTTCCTCGCCTCCCACCGCAAAGCAAAGTCGCACTGGCAACTGAACCGCTCGGCCGCCGAGTTCATCAAGTCCAACTGCTGGCGCTACGCGGTCCACGGCGCACCCTTCGACAGCGCGTCCGAGCACCCGGAGGCGCTGTTCGCCAATCGCCTGGAGGACGGCCTCCAGGAGCTGCGGAAAGTGGGCTGGGCCGATCCCCGCGAGGAACTGCCGGATTCCGGCGGCCTCATCACGGAATCCATGCGGGCGTTACGGAACAAGGCCTACACGGTGCGCAAGGAAACGTATGTACGGGACCGGCTCATCGAGCAGCGGCGCTGGTACCGCAGACGTCAGCAGGCCTCCCGGCGCGGGGCGCTCCTGTGGTCGGGCGCCATCGTCGCGCTGACGCTCCCGGCGCTGGCGCTGAGTGTGTTCCAGGTCTTCGGGGTGGCACGCTCGTTCGGCCTGACGGGGGCGTTCTCCGCGGCGGCGGCGGCCTGTCTCGCCTGGAACGAGATGCGCCGGCACCATCCGCTGATCTCGGCGCACTCGCTGGTGGAGAAGGATCTGGAGTCGATGCAGGCCGCCATGGAGACCACCCTCACCGAGCGGCACTGGCCGGCGGCGGTCTTCGAGACCGAGCGGATCGTGTCGCCCGAGCACACCGACTGGCTCGTCAGACATCGCGTGTGAGGCGAAGAGGCCGTACGGGACCGGAAGCCCCGTTCCCGTACGGCGGGTCCGGTGGGCGTCCTCCGGTCAGCCGCGCAGCACCCCGTCGCGCCAGATCACGGTGACGGGGCGGCCCAGGGCGCGGGCGTACGTCACGATGTCGCCCGTGCCGCCGAGGCCCCGGGCCGGGAGGCCGTCCCAGACCGCGAGCAGCCGGTCGCAGTGGTCGGCGATGTAGGCGCCCGCCGCGTAGTACGCCTCGTCGGTGGAGTGCGGGAAGTCGAGCCGGACCTCCCGCACCGCGCGCGCCTTGAGCGTCCGGTAGCGGGAGAGGTCGACGGCGTTCTCGAAACAGGCCTCGTAGTCGCCGCTGGGGATCACGGCGGTCAGTTCGGCGCCGCAGGCGAGGGCGAGGCCGGCGAAGAGCTGGTCGGCGCCGACCGCCAGACTGGAGAGCACCTGCGTCGTGCCGTCGAGGCCGCACAGCGCGGCCCGCAGCCCCGCGAGCACATGTTCCTCGGCCTCGGCGGGGATGGAGCGGTGACCGGTCACTCCGATGCGATTCACGGACCTGCTACCCCCTTGCCAGCGGAGCACGGCCCGGGGCGCGCCCGCCCCGTCGCCCCGCCCCTGTCGCCGTGTGGCGGCGACCCGTCGTGGCGACATCCTCTCAAGAGCTCCCCGGCGAGCGGGAGCCCCCGTCCGGAATTCCGGACGGGGGCACGTATGTACGGACTGCTCCGTACCTGGCCGGGGCGGGACCGGTCAGTACACGCTGACGCCGTACGCGCTCAGCGCCTCGGTGACCGGCTGGAAGAAGGTCGTTCCGCCCGAGGAGCAGTTGCCGCTGCCGCCGGAGGTGAGACCGATCGCCCGGGTGCCGGAGTAGAGCGGGCCGCCGGAGTCGCCGGGCTCGGCGCACACGTTGGTGCGGATCATGCCGTAGACGACGTCGCCGCCCCCGTAGTTGACGGTGGCGTTGAGTCCGGTGACCGAACCGCTGTGGGTGCCGGTGGTGGAGCCGCGGCGGGTGACGGACATGCCGTTGGTGGCGTTGGCGGCGCTGGTGATGTCCTGGTTGCCGACCGTGCCGCTCTTGGTGATGCTGCTGTTGGTGTAGCGCACGATGCCGTAGTCGTTGTTCGGGAAGCTCGACCCGGAGGTCGTGCCGAGCACGGTGGTGCGGGCCGAGTTCGCCCACCAGGTGCTCGCGCCGTCGGTGCAGTGGCCGGCCGTCAGGAAGTAATAGGTGCTGCCGCTGCGGACGTTGAAGCCGAGGGAGCAGCGTCCGGTGCTGGAGTAGATCGCGTCGCCGCCGGAGATCAGCTTGGTGAACTTGCCCGGGGTGCGCTCGATGCGCAGCGCGTCGGCGTTGGGGCCCGCCGACTTCTTGATCTGGTTGATCTCCGCCTTCGAGACCGTGCTGTCGACGGTGACGACGAGACGCTTGGACTGCGGGTCGATGTTCCAGGCGGTGCCCGCGATGTCGGCGCCGAGCACGGCGTCGCTCGCCGCGGTCAGCTGGTTGGCGCTGAACGTCCGGGGGGTTTCGGCGTTCGCGGTGGGAACGGCCATCGCCGCGACGGCGGCGAGCCCCGCGAGTACGGCCGTGGTACGGGCGCGTCTGGCCGGGTTCGAGCCGTTGTTGGTGCGCTTGATCCTCACTTCGGGTTCCTCCGAGGGGAATCGGGGGCCCTCCTGTGGGGTGGTGGGCCCGTGAGGCGCAGTCGGGGGCCTGTCCGGATCCGGAGTTGCCGTGCCCCTGACAATCGCTGACCGGAGTATCGGGTCGGCCGGACAGCGGGCGCAAGAATGCCTTTCGGCCACGCGGGTCACACACGTCCCCGGCCCCGGGAGCCGTGGGGCTCCCGGGGCCGGGGTGGTCTCTCGCGGTCAGGCGTCGATCCGGTTCCGCTCCCCCGCCGGGACCGCCACGGAGAGCGTGTTGCCCGGGGGCGGGAAGGGGCAGATGAAGTGATCGGCGAAGGCGCACGGCGGCAGCAGAGCGCGGTTGAGATCGACGCTCACGCTGCCGTCGGCGGCGGGCGCGCCGGGCCGCAGGAAACGGAAGCGGTAGCTGCCGTTCCCGCTGGTCGCGTCGGCGAAGACGGCCCACAGCGACCCGTCGGGTTCGACCGCGACCTGGAGCGTGTGCTCGTCGCCGTCCACCGTGAAGGCGATCTCGCCATCGAGGCCGAGACCGCGCTCGACCCCGTCCGCGTTGACCACCCGTACGGTCCGGTCCCCGCCGTAGGGACGGAAGGTCCCCGGCAGCGTCCAGCGGGGGTCGTACGGAGTGGCCTCGATGGTCGAGAAGGCGTGCCGGGCCGGCGATCCCGGATCGAAGACCCGTACCGCCCACAGCCCTTCACGGCGGAGCACCACCAGCCGCCGCTCCCCCTGCGCCACCCGGGAGCCGTCGATCGGCCCGCGGTCCACGCCGAGCCTGATCTCGCCGGTCAGCGGCTTGCCGTCGACGACGACGCCGTCCTCGGCGGCGGCCGTGAGGACCACTTCGTCGGCGTCCTCGCGCCAGTGTCCCGGGACGGCCGGAATTCGCCCTTCCGGGTAGTCGGAGAGCCAGTGGGTTCCGGTCAGGGAGAGAGGGCCGTACGGGGCGGCGACGGCGGCGACGCGCCCTTCGTGCCACCGCTGCCAGTCCCGTGCGGCGTCCGGCCCGCCGCCCTGCTCCTGCTGCTGTGCGTCCGTGCTCATGCGGTCAACCTTTCCACACCGGCCCCGGGAGGCCGAGGTGCGACCGCGGCGTGGAGCCGGTGCATGCGGAGCGGAACGCTCCGCTCTCCCGGAGGACGGGGCCTCCGACCGGTCCCCGAAGAAGCGGGCCGCCACCGAGTCCGCGAACACGGCCGCCGGGATCTCGCCGCCCGAGCAGAAGTGATCTGACGCCTGCTCAGCAGTCGCAGCCGCAGGAGTCGCCGCAGCAGCAGCACCCCTCACCGCACTTGCTGCAGCAGTCGCACGCCTCGCAGCAGTCGCCGCAGTTGTTGCACGGCGCCTGCCGTCGCTCCCTGCTCCAGGGGTCCTCGTAGCTCCCGCAGCACATCTGGCAGGTGCACGCGAGCCCGGCCCAGACCAGGCATCCGGCGATCAGCCCGCCCCGCGACCGGCGCGGGCTGATCGCCGGATGCCTGGTCTGGGCCGGGCTCGCGTGCACCTGCCAGATGTGCTGCGGGAGCTACGAGGACCCCTGGAGCAGGGAGC
>NZ_NTGZ01000032.1 GCF_002551245.1 Streptomyces sp. rh34 | reverse complement strand
GTCGCCGCCCGCCCGGCGCGGAGACCGAACGCGCTGACGGCGGCGGCGGTCAGGGCCGCGGCCAGCGGGACGACCAGGGCCGCCCGGTACCCGTCGAGGAGGGCGGCGGACGACGTGCCGTCCGTGGCCGCGACGTTGACGGCGGCCACCGCCGACAGCCCCAGCGCGGCCCCGAACTGGAAGGACGTGTAGAGCAGCCCGCCCGCCACACCCTGCTCCTCCTCGGCGATGCCGTCGGTGGCCACGATGGTGAGCGGCCCGTAGACCAGGGAGAAGGCCACGCCCAGGAGGAGCAGGCCCGGGAACATCGCCGCGTACGTCCAGTCCGCGGCGATCGGCAGGAACAGGGCGTACGACAGCGACGCGAGAAGCAGTCCGCCGAAGATGACCCGGGCGTTGCCGAACCGGGCCACCAGCCTCGGGGTGAGCAGCGGTGAGAGGACCGCGTCCACGCCGATCACGATCAGCGCGAAGCTGGTCCGGAGGGACGACCAGCCGCGCAGTTCCTGGAGGTAGAGCACGGCGATGAACTGGAAGCCGAAGAACCCGGCGGCGAACAGCAGCCCCGACACATTGGCACGGATCAGCGCTCCGCTGCGGAAGATCCCCAGGCGCACCAGAGGTGAGGACGAGGCGCGCTCGATCAGGACGAACGCGAGGAAGAGGAGCAGGGCCGCGCCGATCGTGCCGACGGTCCAGGCGGCCGGGACGTGCGTGGCCCGCTCGACGCCGAAGACGAGCAGCAGGATCCCGGCGGTGACGGCGACCGCTCCGGCCAGGTCGACACCCTGCCCGGCTCGCTGCGGGCGGGGCGAGGCGGGGACGAGCGCGAGCGCGGCGAGAAGGATGCCGAACGAGAGGACGACCGGGGCGAAGAACACCCAGCGCCAGTCGATGGCGGAGAGCAGCCCGCCGACGACCAGGCCGATCGAGAAGCCTCCGGCGGCGGTGCCCGAGTAGACCAGCAGGGCCTTGTTGCGCTGCGGCCCCTCCGGGAAGCCGGTGGTGATGATCGACAGGCCGGCCGGGGTCATGAAGGCCGCGGCGATCCCCGTCACGAAGCGGGCGACGACCAGCATCCAGCCCTCGGTGGCCAAGCCGCCCAGGCCGGAGAAGAGCAGGAACACCACGAGCCAGAGGATGAACATCCGGCGGCGGCCGAACAGGTCGGCCGCCCGTCCGCCCAGCAGCATGAAACCGCCGTAGCCCAGGACGTACGCGCTCATCACCCACTGGAGCGTTCCGGTGGACAGATCCAGATCCTCGCGGATCGCGGGCAGGGCCACGTTGAGCATGGCCACATCGATGCCCTCCAGGAAGATCGCGCCGCACAGAACGAGCAGCACGGCCCAGGCGCGTCCGGTCAAGCGGTCACTGCTCGAACTCGGCGGGGACGGTTCCGAAAGGGACGGTGATGAGGACACGGGACTTCTCCTTGTAAGCGGACGAATGGACATGGCGAGTCACCGCAACGGCGGTCGCGTGGAACGGATTTGCTGTGCGGAGACCTCAAGCAGGGTGTGGCAGCGCCGAGTTACCGAAGTGCCGGTCGGTTCCCTCTTGTAACCACTCGAAGCTTGCGGCACCGTGGGGAGGTATGGAAGAAGGCACTTCGAAGTCACCGAGTAACTGCGCGGATACCGGCGCCGCGCAGGACTACGACATCAGCCAGTGGGACGTCCGCGAGGGATGCGAGGTGCGGCAGATCCTCGACCGCGTCGCGGACAAGTGGTCGCTCCTCGCCATCGCCCACCTGGAACGCCGCACGCTGCGCTTCTCCGAGCTGCGCCGGCTGATCGAGGGCATCAGCCAGCGCATGCTGACGGTGACCCTGCGCCAGCTCGAACGGGACGGGCTGGTGCGGCGCACGGTCTACCCTGTCGTCCCGCCCCGGGTGGAGTACGAGCTGACGGAGCTGGGCGCGACGCTGCACACGACGATCAGGGCCCTGGTCGACTGGACCGAGAGCCACCAGCAGGAGATCGCGAGTGCGCGTGCCGACTACGACGCACGCAAGGAAGTAGAGGCGTCGGCCTCCTGAGAACGCGGGTCTTCACCATGTCCGCGCCGCCGGGGCCGCACTAAAGTGGGGCGGTGAACTCACCCCAGGGAAACGCCGTTTCACGCGTGAGCGAGGACGACCGCGAGAGTGCCGTGCGGCGGGTGCGGGAGGCGTACGCCGAGGAGCACATCTCGCACGAGGAGATGGACGAGCGCCTCGGCCGGGTGCTGACCGCCACGACACACGGCGAGCTCGCGGCGGCCCTGGACCCGCTCCCGGCGGAGGACCCGGGCACCACGTCGACGATCGCCGCCGCCGGCGGACGGATCAAGCGGCGCGGCGCATGGCGGGTGCCCCGCGTCCTCAAGGTCGAGTCCGCCTTCGGGCGGGTGCGTCTGGACCTGTCCCGGGCGATCATCGAATATCCGGTCGTCGACATCGAGCTGAGCCTCGGCACCGGCAACGCGGGCATCACCGTCCCGCGCGACGCGATCGTCGAGGTCGAGGGAGTGGCGACCGGCTGGAAGGACCTGCGCTACAGGCCCCGGCAGCCGACCCGTCCCGGCGCGCCGCGCATCCGCTTCTCGGGGGCGCTGGGATACGGGCGGCTGAAGATCCGCCACGCCTGGCGCTGAGGCGGAGGCCTCCGGGCCGCGAGTGCGGCGTCGCCCTACGGGATCAGCCGACTCGTGAACCCGGCCTCGACCAGCCGTTCGTAGGCCGCCGCGACCTCGTCCGGGACGGGCTGCTCGATCATGAAGCCCTGCGCCGGATACACGAGCAGCCGTTGCAGGGTCCCGACGAGCATGTCGACGACCATCCGGTCGTCCCCGATTGTGGCCGCGTACTCCTCGAAGGTCATCGGACTCGACGCGCTCACGATGTCGACCCTCGGCCATAGCTTGCGGGCCGTGGCGTACGCCCGTCGCTCCTCGTACGGCTTGCTGACCAGCAGTACGGAGTCCACGTTCACGCCTGCCGCGTCCAAGACGGTCCGCGAGAAGCGGATGTTCTCACCGGTGTTACGGGCTCGCGGCTCGACCAGCACGGCGGAGTCCGGTACGCCGAGTTCGAGGGCCCGCTCCCGGTAGTGCGCGGCCTCGCCGCGCGGCATCCGGTCGCGGGTGGTGGAGCTGGTCGATCCGGTGAACACGATGACGGGGGCCAGCCCGCGCAGGTAGAACCCCGCCGATGCGTCGGCCACGCCGAGGTCATGGCTGCCGAGCCCGATGATGACCGAGCAGGGGTGGGGGGTGTGGCGCATGAGGTGGTGATCCCACACCTGCCGGGCGTCCGACCAGGACTGGTTGGAGATCATGACGCATTGCCCTTCTTTCGCGCGGAGTCCGGTACCGCGAACTCGTATGTCCACCGGAACCTGGATGCCGCATGTACCCCGATGGCGAACTCGACCACCGTTCCGTCTGCGGTGGAGGTGGTTCGATGGAGCTCCACCACGGCTTCGCCGCTCGGAAGTTGGAGAAGTTTCACCTCTTCCGGCGTCGCGGAGCGGGCGAAGAGGTCCTCGCGCATGTGGTCGATCTCGTACCCGGCGTCGTACAGGACGCGGAACCCTCCACCACGGCCCGCAGGGCCGGGTGTCGGGTCGACGAGGCGTGTTCCCTCGACGTGTTCGGGGCGGTAGTAGCTGGTCATGGTGTGGGTTGGGTGGCCGCTCTCCTTGACCAGGCGAGCACGCGCGTACACATCGGATCCCGGCTCCAGGCCAAGGGCGACGGCAACCGTTGTTGTCGCCTGGACGCGGTTGACCGTCTGCGTCTGGTCACCACGGTTGTGGGGTCGCCCCGAGGCGACACGGTCGGCGATGAAGGCGACTTCGTCGCCGTCGCGCCACTTCGCCTTGTCGTAGCGGTCGATGCCCAGCCGCTTGAGCGCGGCCGGCGGTCGAACGACGGTGCCATGGCCGCGCGACGAGGTGACCAGGCCTTCCGCCTCCAGCGCCCTGTATGCCGCATGGACCGTCGATTTGGAGCCCTCGCCAGTTGCCACGAGATCCCTGATGTGCGGCAACTGCCGGCCCGGCGCGTACTCGCCGCTCCTGATGCGTTCGGCCAGCTTGTCGGCCAGGTCTCGCCACTTGGCCGCCCTGCAAGTGCGGGCATTCGCTGTGCCCCGACCTCGTGCCGCCGGATGGCGACAGGTGACCCTCTGTTGACACAGCCGCCCCGGCCGCGGTGAACACATCTACGGCGGCCGGTCGGCAGTCTCGCGGTATCGGGAGGCGGCAGATCAGCCCGGCAGCCCCAACTCCCGTGCGATCAGCATCCGCTGCACCTCGCTCGTCCCCTCGCCGATCTCCAGGATCTTCGAGTCGCGCCACATCCGCGCCACCGGGTACTCGTTCATGAAGCCGTAGCCGCCGTGGATCTGCGTCGCCTCCCGGGCGTTGTCCACCGCGACCGTCGAGGAGTACAGCTTCGCGATCGCCGCCTCCTTCTTGAACGGTTCGCCCGCCACCAGCCGCGAGGCCGCGTCGCGCCAGCCCACCCGCGCCATGTGGGCGCGCATCTCCATGTCGGCGATCTTGAACTGGATGGCCTGGTTCGCGCCGATCGGCTTGCCGAACGCGTGGCGTTCGGCCGCGTACTTCACCGACTCGTCCACACAGCCCTGCGCCAGGCCCGTGGCCAGTGCCGAGATCGCGACCCGGCCCTCGTCCAGGATGCGCAGGAACTGTGCGTAGCCGCGGCCCTCCTCGCCCAGGAGGTTCGCCGCCGGGACACGGACGTCGGAGAAGGACAACTCCCGGGTGTCCGAGGCGTTCCAGCCGACCTTCGAGTAGGGGGCGGCGACCGTGAAGCCCGGGGTGCCGGAGGGGACGATGATCGCGGAGATCCGGGGGCGGCCGTCCTCCTTACGGCCCGTCACAGCCGTCACCGTCACCAACTCGGTGATGTCCGTACCGGAGTTGGTGATGAAGCACTTCGAGCCGTTGATGACCCACTCGTTCGTTGCCTGGTCCAGCACCGCCGTCGTCCGTGTGCCGCCCGCGTCCGAGCCGCCGTCCGGCTCGGTCAGGCCGAACGCGCCGAGCGCCTCGCCCGAGCAGAGCTTCGGCAGCCACTGCCGCTTCTGCTCCTCCGTGCCGAACAGGTGCAGCGGCATCGCACCCAGCGAGACCCCCGCCTCCAGGGTGATCGCCACCGAGGAGTCGACCCGGGCCAGCTCCTCCAGGGCGATCCCGAGCGCCAGGTAGTCGCCGCCCATACCGCCGTACTCCTCCGGGAACGGCAGCCCGAACAGGCCCATGCGGCCCATCTCGCGCACGATCTCGTACGGGAATTCATGGCGCTCGTAGAAGTCGCCGATCTTCGGCGCGACGACGTCGTGCGCGAACGCCTCGACCGTGCGGCGCAGTTCCTCGTGCTCGGCGGTCAGCCGGTGGTCCAGGGACATGGGTAGCTCACTCCTTGTCGGAGGGGGAAGAAGAGGAAGGGGTCAGGGCGCGGACCGTGCGGGATGGGCTCGGCCGGCCCAGGTGTCCGGCCATCCAGACGCTGGTGGCGGTCAACTCACCCAGGTCGACGCCCGTTTCGATGCCGAGGCCGTCGAGCATCCACACGAGGTCCTCGGTGGCGAGATTGCCCGTGGCGCTCTTCGCGTACGGGCAGCCGCCCAGGCCGCCCGCCGAGGCGTCGACCGTGCTCACCCCGTGCTGGAGTGCCGCCAGGGTGTTGGACAGCGCCTGGCCGTACGTGTCGTGGAAGTGGACGCCGATGGAGTCCGTGGGGACGGCCGCCTCGTTCAGCGCTGTCAGCAGTGCCGACACGTGGCCCGGCGTCGCCACTCCGATGGTGTCGCCCAGCGACAGCTCGTCGCAGCCCAGGTCCATCAGCGCTTTCGCGACCCGGACCACCCGCGCCACCGGCACCGCGCCTTCCCACGGGTCGCCGAAGCACATCGACAGATAGCCGCGGACGTGCGCCTTCTCCGCCTTGGCGCGGGCCACCACCGGCTCGAACATGGCCAGCGACTCGTCCACGGTCCGGTTCAGGTTGCGCGCGGCGAACGTCTCCGTCGCCGAGCCGAACACCGCGATCGACCGGGCCCCGAGCGCCAGCGCACGGTCCAGCCCGCGTTCGTTCGGCACGAGGACCGGGAGGGAGACGTCGCCCACGTCCGCGATCTCCCCGAGGAGCGGGAACAGGGCTTCCGCGTCCGCCAGTTGGGGTACCCACTTCGGGTGCACGAAGCTCGTCGCCTCGATGGTGGTCAGGCCGGCCACCGCCAGCCGGCGGATGAACTCCGCCTTCACCTCCGTCGGAACGATCCCCTTCTCGTTCTGGAGGCCGTCCCGTGCCCCCACCTCGTGGATCCGGACCCGGGCCGGCAGCCCGGGGGCCGGGAGAGTCATCGGGAGCGTGCGCGGGGTCATGAGCCCTCCTCGGCCGCTACGGGGACCACTACCGCCAGGATCTGGTCCATCGCGACCGTCGCACCCGCCGTGACGTCCAGCTCGGTGACGGTCCCCGCGTGCGGGGCGGAGATCACGTGCTCCATCTTCATCGCCTCCACCACGAGCAGGCTCTGCCCGGCCTCGACCTCGTCGCCGACGGCGACCTTCACCACCGTGACCGTGCCCGGCATCGGGGCCGCCAGCGTGTCCGCCCCGCTCCGGCCCGCCCCGCTCAGGGACGCCTCCACCGGATCGTGGTCCTGGACGTGCCAGGTGTCGCCGTCCCGGCCGAGCCAGTCCCCGGAGCGGTGGAAGTGGCCCACCGTGCCGTCGAGTTCGACGGTGACCCGGTCGTGCGTGACCGTCGCGGAGGCCGGCGCGCTCCGAGTGACGGGTTCAGCTCCCCCTACGCGCAGCGGGAAGAGCAACGGCGCCCGCACACCGCCCGTGCGCCACCCGCTCGGCACCGAGAACGGGTCCGTCCAGCCGCCCGCGTCCGGCCGGGGGGCCAGCGCCTCCCGGCGGACCGCCGCAGCCGCCGCGTACACCTCGTCCGGCACCCCGTCCGGCACCAGGCCCTCCGCCTCGCGCTCCACCAGCCCGGTGTCCAGGTCGCCGGAGACCACGTCCGGGTGGGCCAGCAGACGGCGCAGGAAGCCCGCGTTGGTCGGGACGCCGAGGATGACCGTGTCCGCGAGGGCCGCCCGCAGTTTGCGCAGCGCGCTCGCGCGGTCGGGGCCGTACGCGATGACCTTCGACAGCATCGGGTCGTACAGGCTGCCCACCGGCACGCCCTCGCTGAGCCCCGAGTCCGTCCGCACCCCGCCGCCCTGCGGCTCGCGCAGCGCCAGCACCGTACCGCCGGACGGCAGGAAGCCCCGGGAGGGGTCCTCGGCGCAGACGCGGGCCTCGATCGCCCAGCCGGTCAGGGTGATGTCCTCCTGCGCGTACGGCAGTCGCTCGCCGGACGCCACCCGCAGCTGCCACTCCACCAGGTCCAGGCCGGTGATCAGCTCGGTGACCGGGTGCTCGACCTGGAGGCGGGTGTTCATCTCCATGAAGTAGTACGAGGCCGGGTCGTCACCCGGGACGATGAATTCCACCGTGCCCGCGCCCGCATACCCGCAGGAGCGCGCCGCCTGCACGGCCGCCTCGCCCATCGCCGCCCGGGTCTCCTCGTCGAGGAAGACCGACGGGGCCTCCTCGATGATCTTCTGGTGGCGGCGCTGGAGCGAGCACTCGCGCTCGCCGAGGTGGATCACGTTGCCGTGGGCGTCGGCCAGCACCTGGATCTCGATGTGGCGCGGCCGGTCGATCCACCGCTCCACGAGGAGGGTGTCGTCGCCGAAGGAGGCGCGTGCCTCGCGGCGGGCCGCCGCGATCTCCTCCGCCAGCACCGCCGCGTCGCGGACCAGGCGCATGCCCTTGCCGCCGCCGCCCGCCGAGGGCTTCAGGAGGACCGGCACGCCGATCTCCCGTGCCGCTTCCTCCAGTTGGGCATCGGTCAGGCCGCTCCCGGAGGAGCCGGGCACGACCGGGACCCCGGCCGCCGCGACCGTCTCCTTGGCCCGGATCTTGTCGCCCATGAGGGAGATCGCGGAGGCGGGCGGGCCGATGAAGACCAGCCCCGCGTCCGCGCACGCCTGGGCGAAGCCGGCGTTCTCCGCCAGGAACCCGTACCCGGGGTGCACGGCCTGCGCGCCCGTGCGGCGGGCCGCCTCCAGGAGCGCGGCCACGTTCAGATAGCTCTCGGACGCGGGCGGCGGGCCGATCCGGACCGCCGTGTCCGCCTCCCGTACATGGCGGGCGTCCGCGTCCGCGTCGCTGAAGACCGCGACCGAGCGCACCCCCTGCTCCCGCAGGGTCCGGATCACCCGGACCGCGATCTCGCCGCGGTTGGCGACCAGAACGGTGTCGAACATCGTCATCTGTTCCTCACATCCGGAAGACGCCGAAGCCGGGCCCGGCCGGGTCCTTCTGGGGCAGCGGGGCATTGGCGCAGGCCGTGAGCGCGAGGCCCAGGACCTGCCGGGTGTCCACGGGGTCGATCACGCCGTCGTCCCAGAGCCGGGCGGTCGCGTAGTAGGCGTTGCCCTGGGTCTCGTACTGGGCGCGGATCGGGGCCTTGAACGTCTCCTCGTCCTCGGCGCTCCAGTCGTCGCCGAGCTGGTCGCGCTTGACGGTGGCCAGCACGGAGGCGGCCTGCTCGCCGCCCATCACCGAGATCTTGGCGTTCGGCCACATCCACAGGAAGCGGGGGCTGTAGGCCCGGCCGCACATGGAGTAGTTGCCCGCGCCGTACGAACCGCCGACCACGACCGTCAGCTTCGGCACGCGGGTGCAGGCCACCGCCGTGACCATCTTCGCGCCGTGCTTGGCGATGCCGCCCGCCTCGTAGTCCCGGCCGACCATGAAGCCGGAGATGTTCTGGAGGAAGACGAGCGGGATGCCCCGCTGGTCGCACAGTTCGATGAAGTGCGCGCCCTTCTGGGCCGACTCGGAGAACAGGATCCCGTTGTTCGCGACGATCCCGACCGGGTGGCCGTGGATCCGGGCGAAGCCGGTGATCAGCGTCGTGCCGTACTCCGCCTTGAACTCCTGGAAGCGCGAGCCGTCCACCACCCGGGCGATGATCTCGCGCACGTCGTACGGGGTGCGGGAGTCCACCGGGACCGCCCCGTACAGACCGGCCGGGTCCACCTTCGGCTCCTCGGCCGGCTCGACCGACCAGGGGAGCGGGGCACGGTCCGGGAGGGTCGCGACGATGTTGCGGACGATCCGCAGGGCGTGCGCGTCGTCCTCCGCGAGATGGTCGGTGACCCCCGACGTACGGGAGTGGACCTCGCCGCCGCCCAGCTCCTCCGCCGTGACGACCTCGCCGGTGGCGGCCTTCACCAGCGGGGGGCCGCCGAGGAAGATCGTGCCCTGGTTGCGGACGATCACGGCCTCGTCGCTCATCGCCGGGACGTACGCCCCGCCCGCCGTGCAGGAACCCAGTACCGCCGCGATCTGCGGAATGCCGGCCCCCGACATCCGGGCCTGGTTGTAGAAGATCCGCCCGAAGTGGTCCCGGTCGGGGAAGACCTCGTCCTGCATCGGCAGGAACGCGCCGCCCGAGTCGACCAGATAGAGGCAGGGGAGACGATTCTCCAGCGCGACTTCCTGGGCGCGCAGGTGCTTCTTCACGGTCATCGGGTAGTACGTGCCGCCCTTGACGGTCGCGTCATTGGCGACGATCACGCACTCCCGGCCGCTGACCCGCCCGATCCCGGCGATCACCCCGGCGGCCGGGGCGGCGCCCCCGTACAGCCCCTCGGCAGCCAGCGGGGCCAGCTCCAGGAACGGCGAGCCCGGGTCGAGGAGGGTGTCCACCCGGTCCCGGGGGAGCAGCTTGCCGCGCGCCTCGTGGCGGGCCCGCGCCTTCTCACCCCCGCCCAGCCGTGCCGTGGCGAGGCGCCCCGCCAGCTCGTCGGAGAGCGCGCGATGAGCCGCCTCGTTGGCCTGCCAGGCCTCCGAGGCGGGATCGGCCGCGCTCGCCAGGACCGGTGCCTGCTGCATCGTGTCGAGCCCCCTTGCCCGTACCGCGATAGTCAACCGCTGCTGTCACTGCTGTCACTGCTGTTAGTGCTGTTAGTGAGCGTTAACGCGTTTCCCTCAGGTTAACGAGCGCTAACGACCCTGTCTAGAATGAATCCTCATGAGCACCCATGCCGCCGCCCGCGTCGCGGCCCCCACCCGCCGCGAGCAGATCCTCCGGGAGGCCGCCCGCCTCTTCGCCGAGCGCGGCTTCCACGGCGTCGGCGTCGACGAGATAGGCGCCGCCGTGGGGATCAGCGGCCCGGGCCTCTACCGTCACTTCCCCGGCAAGGACGCGATGCTCGCCGAGCTCCTGGTGGGCATCAGCGAACGTCTGCTGGAAGGCGGCCGCATGCGGGTGTCGGAGGACGCCGCCCGGGGCGACGGTTCTCCGGAGGCCCTCCTGGACGCGCTCATCGAGGGCCACATCGACTTCGCCCTCGACGACCGTCCCCTGATCACCCTCCACGACCGAGAGCTGGACCGGCTGCGCGACACGGACCGCAAGCGGGTGCGCCGCCTCCAGCGCGAGTACGTAGAGGTCTGGGTCGGCGTCGTCCGCGCCCTCTATCCGTCGCTGGCCGAGAACCGGGCCCGTGTCACCGTGCACGCCGTCTTCGGCCTGCTGAACTCCACCCCGCACCTGGCCCGGCCCGAGGCCCTGCCCGGCCGGGCGGTGACCGCTGCCCTGCTGCACCGGCTGGCCCGGGGCGCCTTCGCCGCGGCGGAACCCTCCTGAGCAGCGTCTCCGCCTCCGTCCGCTGACCGGGCCCCTGCCCCTGCCCCAGCCCCTGGCCGCCCCCTGATCTGCTCCTTTCCGTTCCTGGGCAACCTCGGACGAGGTCCGCACGTCTGTCCGGACGACACGTAACGAATCGGGGAGCCGCTCCATGCCCGTCTCACTGGGCGAAGAAATCATGCTGCTGTCGCTGGACGACACGACCGGCGCGGCGAAGGGGGAGACCGCGGCCCGCTGGGGCGTGGCGGCCGGCATGCTCCTGGAGCTGGTCATGGCGGGCCGCGTCACGGTGAGGGGCGGCCGCGTCGAGGTCTTCGACCCGTCCCCGACGGGCGACCCGCTCCTGGACGGACGGCTCGACCGGCTGGCGCGCTGGGTCCACGGGACGTCCAGCAGCCGCAAGGTGACCGACTGGCTGACCCGGGACCACGCCAAGGGCTCGCAGGACGTCGTGGTGAGCCTCTGCGCCCGGGGCCTGGTGACCGAGGAGAAGCACCGGGCCCTCGGCGTCTTCCCGGTGCGCCGCTACCCGGAGGCCGACGGAACCGTCGAGCGGGAACTGCGCGCCCGGCTGACCGCCACGGTGCTGCACGGGGCCGAGCCGGACGCCCGCACCAGCGCCCTCGTCGCCCTGCTGCACGCCACGGGCATGCACCCCCAGGCCTTCCCCGGCCTGCCGAAGAAGCAGGTCACCCCGCGCATGGCCCACATCGCCGAAGGCCACTGGGCGGGCGTGAGCGTGCGCGAGGCGATCCGCAACCTCCAGGCGGCGATCTCCACGGTGACCGTGGTGACGGTCCTCTCCGTGGTGTCGTAGGGCCTGGCCGGACCTCGGGACCGGACGCCTGGCCGGACCTCGGGACCGGACGCCTGGCCGGACCTCGGGACCGGACGCCTGACCGGCCACACGCCCGGATGTCCGGCCGGAAGCGGACCCTCCGCCGGACAGAACACCCGGCACACCGGTCCGTCGGGCAAGACACCGGGGACACCCCGCGCACCGGACGGCACAATGGGGCCATGCCGATACCCAGCCGCGCCGCCCTCGTCGACCATCTCGTCCGTACGCGTATCGCGGGGGACGTCGCCACGCCACGCGACAACAACCTCTCCCACTACCGCAAGCTCGCCAACGGCGACCGCCACTACTGGCTGGGCCTGGAGCTGGGCGACCGCTGGACCGACGAGCAGGACGTGCTCGCCGTGATGGCCGAGCGCTGCGGGGTCAACGACGACCCGGCGCACCGGCAGGGCCAGGACACCATCGACCCGGAGCTGACGGTCGACGCCCTGGAGCGGATGGCGGCCCGGCTGCGCAAGGCCGCGGACGGCCGCGAGCGGGTCCTGTTCGCCACCGGGCACCCCGGCGGCATGCTGGACGTGCACCGGCAGACGGCGGACGCGCTGCGCCGCGCGGGCTGCGAGATCGTCCGCATCCCGTCCGGGCTGATGGCGGACGAGGGCATGGTCTTCCAGTTCGCCGACGTCGCGATGCTGGAACGCGGGGCGACCCTCTGGCACACCCACTCCCCGGCCCCGATGGCCGCCGTCCTGGACGCCATGGCCCACCTGGGCCGCCCGCTGCCCGACCTGGTCGTCGCCGACCACGGCTGGGCGGGCTGCGCGGGACAGCGGGGGCTGGACGCGATCGGTTACGCGGACTGCAACGACCCGGCCCTGTTCCTCGGTGAGGCGGAGGGCACCCTTCAGGTCACGGTCCCGCTGGACGACCACGTCACCGACCCGCGCTTCTACGACCCGATGACGGAGTACCTGCTGCACGCGGCGGGGCTGCTGGAGGAGCAGGCGGAGTCCGTGGAGTCCGTGGCATCCGTGGGGGAGCCGGCCGCGTAGGCGATGAGGGCCGGCGATGAGTTTCAGGCCCGGCGGGCGTCCTCATCGACACCGGTACTGACACCGACACCGGTACTGACACCGACACCGGTACTGACACCGACACCGATAAGCGTCAGGGGCCGGTGGCGGAGCCGATGCGGCAACCCTCAGGAGCCGCTGTGGCGCAGCCGCTGCGCCCGGCCCGGCGTCGGGTCCAGATAGACCCGCCGCACCGACGGGAACCGTTCGCGCAGCTGGGCCTCCGCCTCCTCGCAGGCCCACTCGACCTCGGTGGCGGTGGCCATGTCCCGGAAGTCGATCTTCGCCGCGATCAGGATCTCGTACGGCCCCTGGATGAGCGTGGTCAGCTCCAGTACGTCCACGATGTGCGGCACCGACAGCAGCTCCTCGCGCACCCCGGACCGCATCGCCGGGGGCAGCGGCCGGCCGATGAGCAGCTGGGCGTTGGACCGGCCCAGCACCCAGGCCACGTACACGAGCAGCAGGCCGATCAGACAGGACGCGATCCCGTCCCAGACCCCCGACCCCGTCAGTTGCCCGCCCAGCAGGCCGCCCGCGGCCAGCAGCAGGCCGGTCAGGGCCGCCGAGTCCTCCATCACGACGGCTTTCACCGCCGTGTCGGGGGTGTGGCGCAGGTAGTACGCGTCCGGCACCCGCAGCCGTGACGCCTCGCGCCGCACCTGTTTGACCCCGGTGCGCAGCGAGTAGCTCTCCAGGAGGAAGGCGACGCCGAGGACGATGTAGGAGACGAGCGGGTCGCCCAGTTCCTCGCCGGCGACCAGGGTGTGGACTCCGTCGTAGAGGGAGAAGACGGCCCCGCCGACGAAGGTGGCGATGGAGGCGAGCATCGCCCAGATGTAGCGCTCGGGGCCGTAGCCGAGGGGGTGGCTCTCGTCGGCGGGCTTCCCGCTCCGCTTGAGCGCGGCGAGGAGCATGACCTCCGTGACGGTGTCGGCGACGGAGTGGGCCGCCTCGGAGAGCATCGCGCTGGAGCCGCTGATCAGCCCGGCGACGGCCTTCGCCACGGCGATGCCGAGGTTGGCGACGGCCGCCACGATCACCGTGAACGTGGACTCCCCGCCATCAGCTTCACTGCCCGCTCTCGCGTCGCTCATGGTGGGGAGTATGTCCGAAATGATGCTTCGGGTGGTGCTCATCCCCGGGGGATGCGGACGACGCCTTCCTGGATGACGGTGATGGCGAGGCGCCCGTCGGCGGTGTGGATACGGGCCTGGCCCAGACCGCGACCACCGGAGGCGGAGGGCGACTCCTGGTCGTACAGCAGCCACTCGTCCGCCCGGAACGGCCGGTGGAACCACATCGCGTGGTCCAGGCTCGCGCCGACCACGTCCCCGACCGCCCAGCCGCCCCGCCCGTGGGCGAGGAGCACCGAGTCGAGCAGGGTCATGTCGGAGACGTACGTGGCCATGCAGACGTGCAGCAGCGGATCGTCCGCGAGCTTGCCGTTCGTCCGGAACCACACCTGGGACCGGGGCTCGCGCGCCTCGCCCACCGTGCCGAACGGCGGCGCGTCCACGTACCGCAGGTCCACCGCCGCCCGCGCCTCGATCAGCCGGTCCACGACCCCCGGATCGCTGAAGCGGTCCGCGTACCGGGGCAGCATCTCGGCGGCCGTCGGCAGGGTCTCCGGGTCCGGGGCGGTGGGCATGGGCGCCTGGTGCTCCATGCCCTCCTCGTGACTCTGGAAGGACGCGGAGAGGTGGAAGATCGGCTGCCCGTGCTGGACGGCGACGACGCGGCGGGTGGTGAAGGACCGGCCGTCGCGGATCCGGTCGACGCTGTAGACGATGGGCGCGCCGGGGTCGCCCGCCCGCAGGAAGTACGCGTGCAGGGAGTGGGCGGCCCGGTCGGCGGGGACGGTGCGGCCCGCGGCGACGAGCGCCTGGGCCGCGACCTGGCCGCCGAACACCCGGGGCACGAGCGCGCTGCGGCTCTCGCCCCGGAAGATGTCCCGCTCGATCTGCTCCAGGTCGAGCAGGTGGAGCAGATCGAGCAGGGGATCGGGACTCTCGTTCATGGAGGGAAGGTAATCCCTTACAGACCCATGGACTTGGCGATGATCGACTTCATGACCTCGCTGGTGCCGCCGTAGATGCGGTTGACGCGGTTGTCCGCGTAGAGGCGGGCGATCGGGTACTCGTTCATGAAGCCGTAGCCGCCGTGCAGCTGGAGGCAGCGGTCGATGACGCGGTGGGCGACCTCGGTGCAGAACAACTTCGCGGAGGCGGCCTCCGCCGCTGTCAGCTCTCCGGCGTCCAGGGCCTCCAGCGCGCGGTCGGCGACGGCCTGGGCCGCGTCCACCTCGGCCTGGCAGGCGGCCAGCTCGAACTTGGTGTTCTGGAACGAGGCGACCGTCTTGCCGAAGACCGTGCGCTCCCGCACGTAGTCCGAGGCGAAGCGGACGGCGGCCGCGGCCTGGGCGTACGCGCCGAAGGCGATGCCCCAGCGCTCGGAGGCCAGGTTGGTGCCGAGGTAGCCGAAGCCCTTGTTCTCCTCGCCGAGGAGGTCCTCGGCCGGGACCTTGACGTCGACGAACGCCAGCTCGGCGGTGTCGGAGGTCTTCAGGCCGAGCTTGTCGAGCTTGCGGCCGACCGAGTAGCCCGCGGACTTGGTGTCGACGGCGAAGAGGGAGATGCCGAAGCGGCGGTCGTCCTCGCGCGGGGCGGCGGTGCGGGCGCAGACGATGACGCGGTCGGCGTGCACGCCGCCGGTGATGAAGGTCTTCGCGCCGTTGAGGACGTAGTGCGTGCCGTCCTCGGAGAGCTTGGCGGTGGTCTTCATGCCCGCGACGTCGGAGCCGGTGCCCGGCTCGGTCATCGCGAGGGCCCACATCTCCTCGCCGGTGGCGAACTTCGGCAGCCAGCGCTTCTTCTGCTCGCCGGTGGCGAGCATCTTCAGGTAGGGGAGGCCGAGCAGCGTGTGCACGCCGGAGCCGCCGAAGGAGACGCCCGCGCGAGCGGTCTCCTCGTAGATGACGGCCTCGTACTTGTGCGAGTCGATGCCCGCGCCGCCGTACTCCTCGTCGACCGCGATGCCGAAGATGCCCAGCTCGCCGAGTTTGAGGTAGAAGTCGCGCGGCACCTCGCCCGCGGCGAACCACTCGTCGTAGACCGGCACGACCTCGGCCGCGATGAAGGCGCGGATGGTCTCCCGGAACGCCTCGTGGTCCTCGTTGAATACCGTACGGCGCACGGGATGCCTCCTAGGTCGGCAGTCGATTCGTTCTTGCTAAGCGCTTGCTCAGACTTCCCTCGAAGTTACCCGCCGGTTGTGGCCGCTGTCCAGGGTGATGCTCGGCACGCGGAGACCCGAGGGGCACCGCCTCAGCGCCCGCGCACGGCCCGATTGTCAGTGGCGTGGGGGAGTATCGGAACGGCGGCGACGGAACGTACGGAACGTATGGGGGAGACCACCGTGACCATCACGAACGAGCAGTTGGCGGAGCACACGTTCCTGGCCCTGCTGTACGAGGACGACTACTTCCCCGACCACGTCCTGGACAAGGGCACGGCGGTCCTGCGCGCCCTGTGCGAGCGGATCGAGGCCGAGCGGCCCGCGGACCTCACCGCCCTGTACGCCCTGACGGCCGCGCCGACCCGGGCCTTCAACGACCTGGAGGCGGAGTTCGAGGCGGCGGGCAGCGAGATCGAGACGACCGCCCGCGAGGAGATAGGCGAGGCCTTCTGGATCATCGCGACGGCGTACGGCTTCACGGACGCGGACCCGGAGAAGCTGATCGCCGAGCGTGAGTGGTGACCGGGTCCCGCCTCCGCGGGACGGGCCGGGCGCCGGCGGCCGTGGGACGGTGAAGGAGTGAGGCTGGAGGACCTGGCCCGGTTGCGTCGGGCCCGCGACCGCATGGACCGCGAGTACGCCGAACCGCTCGACGTGCCCTCGCTGGCCCGTGCCGCCCTGATGTCGCCCGGCCACTTCTCCCGCAGCTTCCGGGCGGCCTTCGGCGAGACCCCGTACAGCTATCTCATGACCCGCCGCATCGAACGGGCCAAGGCACTGCTGCGCCGGGGCGACCTGTCCGTCACGGACGTCTGCTTCGCCGTCGGCTGTACGTCGCTCGGCTCGTTCAGCTCCCGCTTCACGGAGCTGGTCGGGGAGAGCCCGAGCGCCTACCGGGCCCGACCCCACGACGCGGGCGAGACCATCCCGGCGTGCGTCGCCAAGATGCTCACCCGACCGGTCAGGAATGGAGAAGCGGATCGCAAGCCCCGCCCGTAGCGTGAAATGCATGAACATCAACCTCTCGCAGTGCTTCATCGCCGTCGACGACCACGACAAGGCGCTCGCCTTCTACCGCGACGCCCTGGGAATGGAGGTGCGCAACGATGTCGGATTCGAAGGCATGCGGTGGGTGACCGTCGGATCCCCCGCTCAGCCGGACGTGGAGATCGTCCTCGAACCCCCGCTCGCGGACCCGAACGCCCCGGAAGCCGACCGCCGCACCATGGCCGAGCTGCTCGCCAAGGGCATGCTGCGCGGCGTCATCCTCTCTTCCGAGGACGTCGACGCGGCCTTCGAGAAGGTCCGCGCGGCGGGCGGCGAGGTGCTCCAGGAGCCGATCGACCAGCCGTACGGCGTCCGCGACTGCGCCTTCCGCGACCCCTCCGGCAACATGCTCCGCATCACCCAGGCCAAGAAGTAGCACCAGCCCGTGAGGGCCGGGGCCGAAACAGGCCCTGGCCCTCACGCACGACCAGTAGGCTCCGCGCACCGACAGCCGCCCGTACCAGCCCAACCAGCCGTACCAGCAGGGCTCCCGCACCAGCAGGGCGCCGTACCAGCAGGCTCCGCGCACCAGTAATGGAGAGACGACGAGCATGGCTCCGCGAACGAAGACCCAGCAGCCGCCCGCGCAGCACGCTGCCGACAGCCACGACCTGATCCGCGTGCACGGTGCGCGGGAGAACAACCTGAAGGACGTCAGCATCGAGCTCCCGAAGCGCCGGCTGACGGTGTTCACCGGAGTCTCCGGCTCGGGCAAGAGCTCGCTGGTCTTCAGCACCATCGCCGCGGAGTCCCAGCGGCTGATCAACGAGACGTACCCCGCCTTCGTCCAGGGCTTCATGCCCACGCAGGCGCGGCCCGACGTCGACGTCCTCGACGGTCTGACGACCGCGATCATCGTCGACCAGCAGCGGATGGGCAGCGACCCCCGCTCCACGGTCGGCACCGCCACCGACGCCAACGCCATGCTGCGCATCCTCTTCAGCCGACTGGGCAAGCCGCACATCGGCCCGCCCGGCGCGTTCGCCTTCAACGTCCCCTCGGTGACGGCGAGCGGCGCGATCACCGTCGAGCGCGGCAACAAGAAGGCCGTCAAGGCGACCTTCAGCCGCACCGGCGGCATGTGCAACCGCTGCGAGGGCCGCGGATCGGTCTCCGACATCGACCTCACCCAGCTCTACGACGACTCCAAGTCGATCGCGGAGGGCGCGTTCACCATCCCCGGCTGGAAGTCGGACAGCTGGTGGACCGTGCGGACGTACGCGGAGTCGGGCTTCCTGGACCCGAACAAGCCGATCGCCGAGTTCACCGAGAAGGAGATGCAGGACTTCCTCTACCGGGAGCCGACCAAGGTGAAGGTCGAGGGCGCGAACCTCACCTTCGAAGGGCTGATCCCCAAGATCCAGAAGTCGTTCCTCTCCAAGGACCGCGAGTCCATGCAGCCCCACATCCGGGAGTTCGTCGACCGGGCGGCCACCTTCACCACCTGCCCCGAGTGCGAGGGAACCCGGCTCACCGAGGGCGCGCGCTCCTCGAAGATCAAGAAGATCTCCATCGCCGACGCCTGCGCCATGGAGATCCGCGACCTCGCGGAGTGGGTCCGCGGCCTGGACGAACCCTCGGTCGCCCCCCTCCTCGAAGCCCTTCAGCAGACGCTGGACTCCTTCGTGGAGATCGGCCTCGGCTACCTCGCCCTGGACCGGGCCTCGGGCACCCTGTCCGGCGGCGAGGCGCAGCGCGTCAAGATGATCCGCCACCTCGGCTCCTCGCTGACCGACGTCACCTACGTCTTCGACGAGCCCACCATCGGCCTGCACCCGCACGACATCCAGCGCATGAACGACCTGCTGCTGCGCCTGCGCGACAAGGGCAACACGGTCCTGGTCGTGGAGCACAAGCCCGAGGCCATCGCCATCGCCGACCATGTGGTCGACCTCGGCCCCGGGGCCGGCACGGCGGGCGGCACCGTCTGCTTCGAAGGCACCCTGGACGGACTCCGCGCCTCCGACACCGTCACCGGCCGCCACCTGGACGACCGGGCCGTCCTCAAGGAGGAGGTGCGCAAGTCCACCGGTGCGCTGGAGATCCGGGGCGCGACCTCGCACAACCTCCGCGACGTCGACGTCGACATCCCGCTCGGCGTGCTCACCGTCATCACCGGCGTCGCGGGCTCCGGAAAGAGCTCGCTCGTCCACGGTTCGATCCCGGCGGGCGAGAACGTCATCTCGGTCGACCAGAGCCCGATCCGCGGTTCGCGCCGGAGCAACCCGGCGACGTACACGGGCCTCCTCGAACCGATCCGCAAGGCCTTCGCCAAGGCCAACGGCGTGAAGCCCGCCCTGTTCAGCGCCAACTCCGAGGGCGCCTGCCCCACTTGCAACGGCGCGGGCGTCATCTTCACCGACCTCGGCATGATGGCGAGCGTCTCCAGCCCCTGTGAGGACTGCGAGGGCAAGCGGTTCCAGGCCTCGGTGCTCGACTACCACCTGGGCGGCCGCGACATCAGCGAGGTCCTCTCGATGTCGGTCGCCCAGGCCGAGGAGTTCTTCGGCTCCGGCGACGCGGCCATCCCGGCCGCGCACAAGATCCTCGACCGTCTCGTGGACGTCGGCCTGGGCTACCTGAGCCTCGGCCAGCCGCTCACCACCCTGTCCGGCGGCGAACGCCAACGCCTGAAGCTGGCCACGCACATGGCTGACAAGGGCGGCGTCTACGTCCTCGACGAGCCGACGACGGGCCTGCACCTCGCGGACGTCGAGCAGCTCCTCGGCCTGCTGGACCGGCTGGTCGACTCCGGAAAGTCGGTGATCGTCATCGAGCACCACCAGGCGGTGATGGCTCACGCCGACTGGATCATCGACCTCGGCCCCGGCGCCGGCCACGACGGCGGCCAGATCGTCTTCGAGGGGACCCCGGCGGACCTGGTCGCGGCCCGCTCCACGCTGACGGGCGAGCACCTGGCGGAGTACGTGGGGGAGTGAGACGCCGGGCCCTTTCCGCCTGTCTTTCGGGTCAGGCGGAGAGGGCCCCGCTCTTGACCGCGTCCACGAAGGAGGTCCACCCGGCGGCGGGGATGAGCAGGGCGGGCCCGCCGGGGACCTTGGAGTCGCGGACGGGGACGGCGGTGGGGTGGTGGTCCTGGACTTCGAGGCAGCTGTCCTTGTCAGGGCCGCTGTACGACGACTTTCGCCATACGGCTAGCAGGTTGGCGCCTTCACTCACGGTATCCGTACTCCTTCGCCGCTGCCCTGAGCACATTCAGCGACTCGGGGAGGGACAGCGCGTCGCTCATGGCCAGAGAGTAGGTGGCCTCGATCCGCTCGACCAAGTGCGGTGCATCGTGCACCTTGGCCACCTGCGTGCCTTCGGAGTACGCCACCGGTGGCTGATCCTCGAAGTGCATCAGCGTCACCATGCTCTGGTGCAGATTGCAGATGGGGCCGCCCAGGGGCAGCACGTGGGCGCGGATTCGGCCACGCTCGGCCAGATGCACCACGTGCATGATCTGTTCCGCCATGATGTCCGCACTGCCCGCCACGCGCCGGAGGACAGCCTCGTCCAGCACCGCCCAGACTACTGGCGACGTGGGGCGCTCCAGAACCTTGGCCCGCTCCAGTCGTGAGACAACGGCCTTGTCACGTTCTTCATCGCTGTACGGCGGAAATGCGGTGCCCAGCACCGCATCCGCGTACCGGCGCGTCTGGAGGATTCCAGGAAAATAGGCGATGGCGAACTCGCGGATGAACGTTGCCTGTTCCTCAAGTTTCCGAGCCGCCTTGAAGCGTTCCGCGACGGAACGGTCATCTGCCTGGGGCCGGAAAGTGGTCAGTACATCCCCTGTGCCCAGCGCCCTGTCCAGCCGCAGGGCGTCTTCCTCGCTCGGCATGCGACGCCCTGCCTCGATGTGCGAGATATGCGACCGCGTCATGATCGCCATGTCCGCAAGCTGCTGCTGAGTCAGCCCTGCAGCTTCCCGCTGAGCCTTCAACCATGTGCCATAGGTATTACTCACAGCCAACTCCCGTGCGACGAGCGCGATGTCACCCCGACCCCCCTGGCGAGCCTAGCCGCGCCCATCGCACTCTGTGAGTGGATCGCTACGCAGCGAAGAATTCACCCCCACTGCTCACGGAGTTGACGCCCCCATGAACGAACAGCCCAAGAACGCCGCACGACTGCTCCCCTGGTCCGGAGTGGAGGGCAGGCCCTGTTACGTCGCGGGCGACGGCGACGGACAGGTCTCGCGCACGGCCGACCGGGTGGAGGCCATGCAGCTGGGCATGGCGTACGAACTCCTCGACCACGCCGACGACATGGTCGCGGACGACGGGTCCACGGCTGTCCAGCTCCGCCATGTCGCCGCCGCACTGGCGCACTCCCTGCGGGACGTCCACCGGGTCGCCCGGAGCCGGGGCCTCAGGCTGGGGATTCCCGACGCCTTCGAACCGGGCCACCCGTCGGGCCCGGGGCTGGTCCGGCTGCGACCGTGAGGCGTGGGCGGGCGACCGGGCCCGCTCCGGGCGCTCCGGTACGGTCGCGGTATGCCGTTCTACGTACATGCTCAGGACCAGCCGGACGTCGCGGACCAGTTGATGGAGTTGTGCGAGGAGCACTGGTCCTACATGGACCGCTTCGACAGCCGGCTGATACTCCGCGGCCCCACCCTGTCCGACGACGGGGAGGAGCACACGGGGAGCGTCCACGTCGTTGACGTCGCCGACCGTGCCGCCGCCGAGCGGTTCGCGACCGAGGAGCCCTTCTGGAAGGCCGGTCTCTACCGGTCCTTCACGGCGGTCGCGACGGTGGTATTGCTGCGCCGTGAACCGGCGGCGGATGCCCCGTACACGCTGGTCACCGCCCGGTGGCCTGCGCGGGACCGCGCCCCGGGCCGGGGCGAGCAGGGGCTGTTGGGCGCGGAGCCGGACAGGCGGCTGAGCTTCGTGGCTGTTCTGCTCGACGACGAGGGAGCCCGTACGACGGGGGTGGTCGCGGCGGTGCGAGCGCTCCCGGACGAGGCGCAGCTCGTGGTCCAGCCGTTCGCGGATCAGCTCGCCGGTGGGCCCACGCCCCTCGGTGCGCAGCGCTGGCAGCGCGGCGGACGCTCCTGAGGGGCCGGGGTGAACCCCCGGATCAGCCGGCGTGAAGACCGGGCGCGCGGCTGGTCCGGCTGCGGCCGTAGGGCGGCGGAGGCGCCAAAGGGGGCACGGGTGACGATGGGGCCATGACCCGCGCCCTGTCGACACCGCCCGCGATGATCTCCGGCTGCCTCGCCGCCGCCCCGCAACCCGTGCTCCCGGCAACCGGCGGCGACGGCCTGCTGCTGCGCCCCTGGGGGGCGGCCGACGCGCGGGCGTTCCTCTCCGCATACGAGGACGAGGAGACCCGCCGCTGGCACACGCACCGGCCCTCGACCGAGGGCCAGGTCCGCGAGTGGTTCGAGGGGTACCGCCAGGACTGGGAGCGGGAGAAGGGCTGCCACTGGGCCGTCGCCCGCGACGGCGGCGAGGTGCTCGGCCGGATGGCGTTGCGCGGCCTGGACTTCGACGACGGCGTCGCGAACGTCGCGTACTGGGTGCTCCCGGCCGCACGCGGCGCGGGGGTCGCCTCCCGGGCACTCGCGGCGGTCAGCGGGTGGGCGCTGGACGACATCGGCTTCCACCGGCTGGAGTTGGACCACTCGACGCGTAACCACGCCTCGTGCAGGGTCGCGACGAAGGCCGGCTACCGCCTGGAAGGCACCAAACGCAACGCGGCCGTGCATGACGACGGGCGGCACGACATGCATCTGCACGCCCGGGTCAAGGGCGACTGATCCTGTCGCGCAGCCAGGAGTTGATGCCGTCGAGCGCCGTCGCGGCCAGGGCGGTGGGGTGGCCGGTGAAGCCGTGGGGCGACTCGGGATAGACGCGCAGCTCCACGTCGTTGCCGGCCGCCGACAACCGACCGGCCAGCGTCAGGTTGTCCTCCAGCAGTACGTCCTCGCTTCCCACGACCAGCAGGGCCGGAGGCAGCCCGCTCAGGTCGGCGTAGAGGGGCGAGATGTCGGGAAGGGTGCGGTCGGCGACCTGGCCGACGTAGGCCTGGATGAAGAACTCGTCGGCGATGCGACGGCCGCCGGGGGTGTGCGCGCTCAGGTCGTAGGTGCCGAAGCGGAGCGCGGCCCCGGCGAACCGGTCGACGACACCCCGGTCCCGCAGCCGCAACAAGGTCGCCAGGGCGAGGGTCGCCCCGGCCGAGCTTCCGCCGATCGCGAGCCGGGAGGTCCCGAAACGGGCCTCGGCCTCTTCGACGAGCCAGAGCGCGACCGCCGCGCAGTCGTCGGGCGCGGCCGGCCAGGGGTGCTCGGGCGCGAGCCGGTAGTCGACGCTGACGACCGCGATGCCCAGGGCGTCCGCGAGTTCGCGGTGGCGTTCGTCGCCCTGCGCCGCGGAGCCCATGTAGAAGCCGCCGCCGTGGATGCCCAGGTAGACAGCCCGGGGCGGACCGTCGGCAGGGAGGAAGATCCGGACCGGGACCCGTACCCCGGCGGCTTCGACCGTCTCTTCGACGGCAGGCGGAACGGCGGCACGAGGGCCGGGCTTCTTCGCGCGGGCCTCCTTCAGCTCCTCGTACGATCCGGGCCCACGGCCTGCCACTCTCGACCGGTAGAAGGCGCGAGCCTCGGCAACCTGCTCGGCCGGCACGTCGACCAGCAGTGCTTCCAGCGCGAATCGCACGTGTCGCTCCTCATCCGTCGTCCTGGCTCATCCTGCCTGCCCGGCAGTCAATGTAGCGGCGGACCGTGGGGTTCGGATCGTCACCGTCTGCCGTGATCGCTGCTGTCACGACAGCGCGATCGATCCCGAGGTCAGGCCTCCACCCGCTCCTCCAGGAGGATGGTCACGCTGTCCCCGTCCTCCTTGCCGATCGCCTTGCGTACATCAGCCTTCACGGGCAGTTTGTGCGTGCCGTCGCCCAGGGCCATGAACGAGCTGCGGAACGGATGGCCGTCGATGGTGCCCCGGACCTTCACGAGGCCGCGGGTACCGAAGAACTCGGCCGACTCCGGCCATACGACGTAGGTCCAGCCGCCCTTCTCCGGACTCTTCCGCAGGGTCGCGGTGAACTGCTTGTTCAGCTTGTTCATCGTGCTGCTCATCGTTGATACCGCCTGTCCAGGTGCTTTCGACGAGAAGGGGGCTGTTGCCACCCACCTGTAGGACCGAGGCGATCCGGGAAACTCATCGCGGCCACGACGACCGCCGGACCCTGCACGACCTCTGTTCATGGCATCTGCCATGAACAGAGGTGACAGCAGGCGCCGCCCTGTCCCCTCGTCGCGGGGCAGGCTTGGGCGGGAGTGCGAACCGGAACAGAGCAGATGCGGCGCGGAAGCGGTGAACGCCGCGGTGACGCGGACCGTGGCGGCGGTCTCGGCGGGCACGGGTCTCGGCGGGCACGGTCGTCGCGGTGAGCAGTCAGGGGCTTCTCTGGCTCGCCTTCGGCTCAGGCGGGGCGGCGGGCCATCCACGTCTCACGGGTCGACCGTACGACGAGGTCGTCCCGGTGACGTACGTCCTCGGGCCCGCCACCGATGAGCCGGTCGAGCGCGGCCAGGTCCTCCGGTGAGACGCGCCCGACCAGGTTGCCGCGGATGCGCTCGAAGACGAGATAGGCGTACCGGCCCGCCCCTTCGGGAAGCGGCGCGCGCAGCTCCCACGGCTCGGCGCGTTCCTGCTCGACGGAGAAGCCGGCGGCCGCCAGCAGCGAGCCCCAGTCGGCTCCCCGGTGCGGCAACTGCTCGGCATGCAGGCCGTCGAGGGCCTCCCGGCAGCGGTTCTCCAGCGCACCCGGCTCCCCGTCCTCGGGAAGGAAGGTCGGCATCCCGTCCACCTCCGCGACGGCCAGCAGCCCGCCGGGGCGCAGCGCGGCGCGGATACCGGCCAGGGCGGTGGCGGGGTCGTCCAGGTGATGCAGGGACGCCGACGCCCAGACGAGGTCGGCGTCGACGACCCCGGGCAGCCCCGCACCGGCGTCGGCCTCCAGCGTGTGCACGCGGTCGCCGACTCCCCGGTCCCGCGCCGCTGAGGCGAGCCGTTCCAGCATGTCGGGGGAGCTGTCGACGGCGGTCACCCGGGCGGTCGGGAACCGCTCCAGCAGGGCGAACGTGCCGGTCCCGGTGCCCGAGCCGAGGTCGACGATATTCCGTACGTCGTCACCGGCCAGGCAGGCGATACGCCCGGTGAGAGCGGTCAGGTGGGGCGCGAAGAGGGCGGCGTCGAGGTCGAGGATCTCGGGGAGACCGTTCGGCGTCGCGGCGGAGCCGTGGGAGTGGGCCGCATGTCCGTGCTGGTGCTGGTGCTGGTGCTGGTGTTTGTGAGCCATGAGATCGAGCGTACGGACTCTTGCGTCAGATGCATGCCTTCTTGCTGATAACGCAAGAAGATGGTGCCGGAGCCACCCTCGTACGCAATCGGATCGGCTCCCGATGTGCACAACCATTCACGGTACGGATGGTCTTCCTCAGCAGTGAGCACGTGCGCACATCAGGGGGATGAACAACGATGAAGACTTCTCGACTCCGTACCGCTTCCGCGATCTTCGTGACGCTCGCGGCCACGGCAGCCGCCGTACCGGCCGTGTCCGGTACGGCGGTGGCGGCCACGCAGGTCTCCGCCGCGCGCCAGCTGGTCGACTTCAACGGGGACGGATACGCGGACATGTTCGCCTCGGTGCCCGACGGGACCGTGGCCGGTCTCAAGAAGGCCGGGTACCTGGTGGTCTACCCGGGCGGCGCGAAGGGCATCAGCCCGGCCCGGAACCGGGTGATCAACCAGAACACGTCCGGCGTCCCCGGTACGGCTGCCGCGAACGCCCGCTTCGGCACGGGCACGCCTGCCGACATCGACCGGGACGGGTACACCGACCTGCTGGTCTCGGCCGGCAAGGGCCCGCGGGTCATCCTGTTCGGCGGCAAGAGCGGCCTCGGCACCCGGGCGGTCGAGTTCCGGGGCCAGGGGTACGCGGTGGGCGACTTCGACGGCGACGGCCGGACGGACGCGGCCTGGATCGACCACACCGAATGGGACGGGAAGGTCGTCCTGGACGAGAACATCGGCGCGGACGGCTCGGTCGGCGGCACCCGCACGGCACTCACCGTGAACAACGGCGCCACCGTCTTCGAGGACGTGCAGACCGTGGACATGAACAACGACGGCAAGGACGACCTGCTGGTGAGCACCGGCTGCAACGACGAGCCGGACTGCGGCGGGCGGTCGCTCCACCTGTCGACGGGTACGGGCTTCACCCGCACCCCCATCGCCACCGCGCCGGGGACGTACCTCGACCACTCCTCGGTGACGGTCGGCTCGGTCAACGGCGACGCGTACCCGGACCTGGTCTTCACCCGGCAGCCCACCGGCCTGGACAGCGACCTGGACTTCCCGAGCAAGGGCGGCGCGGTGGCGGTCGTCCTCGGAGGCCCCAAGGGCCAGAACACCTCCGTGAAGCCGAAGTGGATCACCCAGGCCACCACCGGAGTGCCGGGCGCCGACGAGAAGGGTGACGCCATGGGCGCGAGCGCCGCGGTGGGGGACCTGGACGGTGACGGCTACGGCGAGGTCGTCGTGGGCCTGCCGGGCGAGGACGTGGGCCCGGCCAAGGATGCCGGCGGGGTCCTGGTCTTCAAGGGCCGCGCCTCGGGCATCACGGGCGCCGGCACGAAGGTGATCGGCCAGTCCACGGCGAACGTCCCCGGCGTCGACGAGAACGGCGACGCCTTCGGCGGCGAGGTCCACGTCGTGGCCCCCGCCAAGGGCATACCGGCCACACTGGCATTGGCCGCCCCCGGCGAGAACACCGGCCAGGGCGGCGTCTGGCTCCTCAAGGGCAGCCGCACGGGCCCGGTCACGAAGGGCAGCGTCTCCTTCGGCGAGTCGAGCCTGGGCGTGAAGCCGTCGGCGGTCCGTTTCGGGGGCTTGCTGGGGTGAGGGGCGCTGCGGGGCCTGGAGCGCGCACCTGCTGGTGCCCGGCAAGTCTCTGACGCGTCTCTGCGACCATCCGCTCGCGCCAGGCGTCGTTCACTCCCGAACGTAGGAGCGCCCCGCGGCTCCTTGTCTGACCGCCCTGAATGAGCCGATCCCCCTTGGAATATGGGAGTCGCGGGCGCGACTGTGTCGCAGTTCTATGACCCACCTGATTCTTATGGGGGCCGCAATAGGTGCTTTATTCGCCGGCCATTCTCCGGAGAACCCAGAACTCGTCCGTCGCAGTCGGTGGTTCACCTGCAATATGTCCTGCCGTTCTGTCAGTCGGAGAATCCCTGAAGCTCTCCAGGGCTGCCGAGGGCGTCAGGCCACGCTCGAAAGCTTCATGTAGCTTCTCCAGCCATGCCAGACCTGCATGATATCCGGCTAGATCGGCATCATCGCATGGCTCAAAGCTAGCGGCTCCTTCAGCATCCGATGCCCACAAGTAGCCTAGAAGCTTATTCTCGCCGTGCACGGGAAGGTAGGAAACCCGGCCGGTGGCCTCGCGCTTGTACGTTGACTGGAAAGGCGGAGTGTGGCTGAAAGTGCTGTTTCGCTGAGGGATCTCGAAGCGAATCCACACATTGGACGCGGATCCATCGTCCTCGAAGTGGTTTTCCACCCCTTCATCGGTAGCGATACCCAGCCGGGATGGATCGTCTGGATCCACTTCTGTTTTTAGTGCTACTGAAATATCTTTCAGGAGCTCCTCGAGGCGTGGTCGATTCAATCGGAATAGAGAATCGTTCTCTTTGCCTTTGAGGTCGTATTGCATCCAAGCGTCTGAAAATGTCGCCAGCGTTACAGTGAAGTAACTTTCGGATACGTCCACAGAGACAGTGAAGAGCCCTTCTGTCGTTACGGGTCCATCTTCTGTTTCCAGGACGCCGTCGCACGATGTGAACATCTCCACCGTGCCGACGTCTCCCGTCCTTGCGCTTTCTTTTATGCTGTCCAAAAGTGCACTGGTGACTGGGTATTCCTGCTGGGTTAGGAAGCTCCTGTGTCCTGGCTCCGGAATCTTGACGGAAACCTGACCCCTGTGCGGTGTTCCGAGACGGTGACGGTCGAGAACCTCAAGGGTGGCCGAAAACCTGCGGACCGCCTCGTGGATCAAGTCGGTGTCGTGACCGCGGTCGCCCCAATTCCATTGAGCGATCGGTGTGCTGGCGATCAAGGTCGTCCTCCTGGCATGAAGTTCGCGCCCGGCGGATACATTAGCGTTCCATCCTCCACGCGTAGCACGACGATCACGCCGCGTTCGGAGTGGATCCGGCTCAGGTCCTTCTCGATGCCGGATTCCATCATGTCCGCGAGAGTACCCTTCGTGTCAACTACGTACACTTTCACATCCGCATTGGAGTCGGCGAGTTGACCGATGTTTTGCCACATTTTACTGGCGGCTTTCTTCGGATTCAGAACTTCTTTGAATTGATATCCGTAGATCCTGCCGTCGTGGGCACGAGCCATGACGTCCATGTCTGTTCTCGGGCCGGTCATCACCCCCGGGCTGATTTCTATGTCACTTTTGATCTCGAAGCTGATGTCTGCAACGCCATTCTCCTGCAGCATTCGCCCAAGGCGGAGCTGCTCGATGCCGCCGGACATGGCGTTCTTCTGGGTGAAACTGGATACAACCTGGTCGTAGTTCGGAAGGCCTTGGAACCGACCCGAGGCGAGCAAATTTGCTATTTCTCCGCCCGCCGGGTGGCTTGCCAGGTTGGCCAGGGCCTTGTCCAGGTCGCCTGGCTTCACCTTTGAGCCTCGCAGGTTCTCCCGAATTCTCCTCTCGGTCTTACCTCCGCGTTCAAAGGGCTGCGGCTCACCAGAGGGCACGGGACCGTCACCGTGCCGAGGCCCCGGCAGCTCGGGTGTTTCACCGCTGGGCCAGCCAGGGTTGTTGCCCGAGTGGCGATCACCTCCTCCGGGGCCGCCCTCGTGAGCTCCTCCGGAGGGGCTGTGTGTGTCGGGGTGAGGCGGCCCCGTATGCGCGGCAAGGCCGTCGGGACGCTCGTCGCGGGCCCCTGCGGAATGGCTGACGGCGTCGCCTGAATTGCTGCCAGTAGGACGAGAGCTGTCCACGCTGTTGGTCGGCAGGTTGTTCGCGGTGCCGCCCGGTGCCCTGTTCGGACTCGCTGCGTTGTCGCCCGTCCGGCCGAGGTCGTCGCCGATCCGCCCCGCGTCGCCCAGGTCCGAGCCCAGCCGTACCGTGTCGCTGCCGCCGCGTGTGCCCGTGCCGACCAGGGCCGACTGTTCTGCTGGTGTGCGGGGGAGGGGGGTGTCCGCGTCCGTCCTGACGGAAGCGCCGTCCGTCGGGTTCTCGCGGTGGGCGGCGGTGTGGTGCTGCTTGAGGGTGCCGTCTTCCCCGAGGATGTTGCCCTCGCGGTCCACGTGGACGATGTTGCCGTCCTTGTCGGTGCCTCGGAGGGTGCCCTCGGGCAGGGCGGTGGTGCCTTCGGGGAGTTTGAGCGCGCCTTCCTGGATCGGCAGGGAGCCTGCGGGCGGGGCCATGCCTTCGGGGAGGTGGACCACGCCGTCGCCCAGGTCGATCGCTCCGGCGGGGATCTCCGCGCCGTCCGGGAGCTTGACCGAGTTCCTCGGGATCTCGAACGCGCCGTCCGGGAGCGTCGCGCCCTCGGGCAGGTGCAGGGTGCCGTCGGCGAGTTTGAACCCGCCGTCCGGCAGAGTGATCGCGCCCGGCGGCAGTGGCGGGATCTCGACGTTGCCCATGCCCTTGAGGCCGGCCATGACGTCGCTGATCTTGGTGAGGCCGGTGCTCGCGCCCTTGAAGAGGTACGTCGTCGGGTCGGCGTAGCGGCCAGCCTTGTTCGCGATCGACAGGGCCTTGGCCGCCATCGCCGCCTTGCCCGCGCCGGAGGCCGCGCCTCCGGTGCCGCCGGTGAAGACCGTCGTCAGGACGTTGAAGGTGACCGCACCGCCGGCGCGGGCCGGGTTCTCGCCCCACTGGTCGTAGGCGATGAGGGCCTTGCCGGTCTCCGTCATCGCCTTGCGTGCGTCGCGGGCGAAGCCCGGCAGCTTGTCCTCCGGGGTGAGCCACAGGACGTGGGGTGCGGCGACGGTGAGGATGACGCCGGTGCTGAGGTTGCCCAGGCCGGTCCAGGCCTGTTTCGCGGCGTCCCAGCCGTCGAACCCGGCAAGGGTGCCCAGACCCTTGACCGTGGCCCAGACGCCGTCGACGACGAAGCCCTTCCCGAAATCGTAGAGGTGTTCGTGGACCTGCCACCAGGGTGTGGACTCCTTGACCGGGTCGCCCCACGGCAGGCCCTTGGCCTGCTTCAGGACCTCGGCGTCGTACCCGTACGTGCCCTTGCCTCCGGAGCCGTCGTCGGTCTTGAGCGGCTTGCCGTCGGGCACCAGCGCGATGATCTTGTTGTAGCAGGCGCGCTCCGCCGCCTGGAACGCCGCCCACGTCTCGGCGATCTCCCCGCGGCGACGGTTGTTCTCCTCGACCAGACCGCCGTCCTCGCGCCACTTGTCGTCCGCGTCCGCCTCGTCCACGAAGGCCGAAGCCTCCCGCTTGAGCCGCTTCAGCTTCGCCACCAGCGGCTGCGCGTCATCCGCATACGCGCCGAGCGCGCCGGTGATCCGCGCCAGGTCCCACTTCAGCGCGTCCCCGCGGTACGCGACCGGTCGTGTCGTCGCGAACAGCTGATCGGCCTCCGGGGCCTTGTAGAAGGCCTGCAGACCGCCGAAACTGCCGTGGATGGCACCCGCGGCCGACGCGATGTTCTCCCCGTCCCCGGCCAGGGCGGTCACCTTCTGGCCCAGCACCGCCAGATCCCCGGTGAACACCGGAATGCCGGACGGGTCGACCGGCTCCTTGTCGCTCACTTCCCACCCCGCAGTTCCTTCAGCACGTCCAGACGGACCGCCTTCGCCGCGTCCTGCGCCTGCTTCGCGGTGTCGAGGTCACCCTCCACGTACTCGTTCGTCGCCGTCGCCGCACCCAGCACCGCCGCCTGGATCCGCTCGGACATCGACTTCAGCTGCGCCTGCCGCGCCGTCACGTACGCACCCAGCGCCGCCGCCACCGGACCCGTCATCGCCGGGGTGTCCACGAGCGCCTCGACCGGGCCGGCCTGCCGGCGCGGAATCACCGGGCCCGCCGGCTGTCCCACCTCCGTGCCCCCCGGCACGGCGGTCCCCGCCGCTTCCGCCGCCTCGGACAGGTGCGTCATCAGCGCGTTGAGCGCCTCCTCCAGCTCACCGGCGTGTCCGCCCACCACCTTCAGCTGGCCCTGTACACCCTGCGGTTTGATATCCCACGCAACCATTCACGCCCCCGTACGCACGCACAACACAACCGGCCCACCCCGTACGGGGTGGGCGCATTCATGAATCACCCCGGCGGTCAGCCGATGCCGTCGACCGCGGCCTTCGCCCGCGCTAGGGTCTGCGCGGCCGTGCCGTCGTTCTTCTCCAACGTCGTCCGCAGCAGCCGGATGATGTTCCGCACCTCCTGCGACGTCGCGTTCCACCGCAGTTCCTTGCCGTGGTACTCATCGGCCACGCCATCGGCCGCGAAGTCGTTCATCGCCGCCTTCACCTGCGTGTCCCGCGCCGTGATCACCTGCTCCAAGCGGCCGATCACCACCTGGAGCGCCGCCTGCACCTCCGTCGAAGCCCCCGTGTCGTACGAACGCCGATCCGCGCTGCCCGCCATCAGTCCTTCAACTCCCCGTAAGACAAAAAAGTGTGGCCGAGCCGTCAACCTGACCGGTTTCAACGGCCGCCGAAACGCGCCGCGTCGAAATTCGCCGACGCCATCTGCGACTTCGCGTTCTCGTCCTGCTCCTGATCACCCGAACCGAACGCCGCGTCCATCCCCGACTGACCGCCCAGGATCCCCGACAACGACGCGTTCAACGCCTTCGTGATCTCGTCCGAACGTGTCTTGAAATCGTCGAACGCGACCTTCCCCGCCCCGTTGAACTTCCCCTCCAACGGCTCCGCCGCCGCGATCAGCTGCTGGATCAGCGTCCCCAGATCCGTACTCGCACCCTGCGAATCCGACAACAGCCTCGACAGGACCGTCGCCCCCATGTCGAACTTCATGACATCCCCCGTTACATCGAACGCATCGAACGCATCGCATACTTCGCATACATCGAACGGGCGCACGCGTACGTGCGCGTAAGTGTGCGCACATCCTGTTTACCAACCCTGGCGTCATTCCTGCTATCTGCAATCAGCCAGAATGCTGCAGTGAGGGCCCGGGAAGTCCCTACGCCCCTTTGAGGTGCCGCATCAGCCTCTCGAACTCCCGCCACCCCGCCAGATCCGAAGGGTCCCCCGGCAGCGGGTAGTACAGCGCCGGCCTCGTTCTCGGGCCGAGCCGCACCGGCTGCTCGGCCAGCGGCGTGCGTCGCGCCCGGTCTCCCGGCATCGCGCGGACCTCCTCCGCGCCCAGCACGAAGGCCAGCGGGACCCCCGGGCCCTCGAAGCGGGGCGGTACGGCCACATCGCGGCGCGCTCTGCGCAGTTGTACGACCATCGACTGGAGGCGGTGGCGCGTGGCGAGCGCCTCGGCGGCCGCGGGCAGGGCGTCCAGCGGAGGTTCCTCGTCGGCGCCGTAGCCGAACGCGAGCGTGACCTCCTCCTCCACGCCCGCCTTCGTCCGGGTGACGCGGACGGTCGCGATGCCCGGTCGCGAGCGGTTCCCGACCACGACGAACCACGTGGGCTCCGGCGCCCGCTCGTACGCGACATCGGTCAGGCGGGCGGGGGACCAGGGGAGGTTCGCCGGTTCGGAAGTGCCCCAGCCGGCCGGCGGTTCGCCCGTCAGCTCCCGCCACACCGTCTCCAGGCCGCCGCCCAGCATCAGCCGCTCGTCCGCCGGGTGCACCATGCGGAAGGTCAGGCCCAGTTGGCGGTCACCGGCGTCGTGGACCACCTGGTAGACGGCCGCCACCGGGGTGCGCGGGTCGTCCTCCGTGGCGTCGGGGGAGCGGACCGGGTCGAACGCGCCGTCCTGCCAGCGCAGTACGGCTCCCGTCAGACCGTCGTAGTAGCCGTCCCGGTCGTCCTGGACGATCCAGCGGGACGGCCAGCCGCCCAGCGCGTCCCGTACGGCGGGGGAGAGGGTGGCGCCCGCCGGGCTGACGATCTGGAGGCCGAGGCCCGCCTCCGCCGCCGCGCGTAAGGCGTCGGACAGCCAGGCCGTCATCGCCACCACCGGGCGGTCCTGGATGACGACCGCGACCTTTTCGGTGAGCACGTCGATGGCGGGCTGCGCGGCGGCGGCTTCCGGCGCGACGCTCACGCCGTCGGTCTTCACCACGGCGAGTGACCCGGCCGCGTCCGGCGGCCAGGCCGAGCCGCCCACCAACGCGGCGATCCGGGTCGCGAAGGCGCCCGCGAGCTGCTCCGCCTCCGCGACGCCCGTGGTGGCGCGGGCCTCCGTCCACCAGTACGGGACCGGTGGCGCCGTGGTCCCGAGCAGCCGTTCGGCCTCGCCCTCCACGGAGACCAGCAGCGGCGCCTCCACGGAGACGAGCGGGCGGCCCTGTGCGTCGCAGAGCTGGATCACCGCGCCCTCGCCCCGGGTGCCCACCAGCTTGTCCGGGCCGCCGGAGAGCAGCCCCGCCAGTACGGCCCACGGGTCGGGCATACGGGGTGTGAGAGCGATGACGTCCTTGGTCATGGAGTGGTCGTCCGGTCCTTCCGGTCCTTCGCTGTTCGGCGGTGGGCGTGCACGGGCGGGCGCTGTTCTGCGCCGAGGGGTCTCACGTCGGCGCGTACACCGTCTGGATCAGGCGGTTCGGCTGGCCCCGGCGGACGAAAACACCTCGCCCGGGCGCCTGTTGGGAGGCGTACACGCCGGGGAACAGCTGGCCCTCGCTGCGGTCGCCCGCCATCAGGAGCGCAGAGGCCCCCGACTCCCGCAGGCCCTGCACCAGCGGCTCGTACATGCCCCGTGAGGCACCGGCGACCCGGCGCGTCAGGACGAAGTGAAGGCCGATGTCGACCGCCGAGGGGATGTACGGGAGGAACGCCGACAGCGGGGACTGCCCGGCCGTCGTGAGGACGTCGTAGTCGTCGACGAGGACGACAATGCGCGGGCCCGTGCCCCAGTTGCCGGGCTCCAGGTCCTCCAGGCGGGCGTTCTCGTCGGGCAGGCGCTTCTCCAACTCGGTGGCGATGCCCGCCGAAAGCCCGGCGCACAGCTTGGAGTTGTACGCGTATCCCCCGTTGAACTCCTCCGGGACCGCACCGCGCAAGGAGCGCCGCGGGTCCATCACGGCGAACACCAACTCGTCGTCGCCGTACCGGTCGATGAGGCCGTGGGCGACGGTCCGCAGCAGGTTCGTCTTGCCGCATTCACTGTCCCCCAGCACCAGCAGGTGCTGATCGTGCTGGAACAGGTCGAGCAGTACGGGCGCGAGCGCCGTCTGGTCGAGCCCGATCGGTACGCGCGTGGGCTCGGCTGCCGGGCCCGGCAGCGCGAGCGGCTCCAGAAGGTGTGGCAATACCCGTACCGGCTGCGCCACTTCGCCGCTCCAGGTGGCCCGGACCGTACGGGCCGTGCGCTCCAGGACCGCGCCGAGGTCCGCCGTGTCGGCGATCCCGTCCGTACGGGGGAGCGCCACCTGGGCGAAGAGCTTTCCGTCGGTGAGGACGCGCCCGGGCTCGTCGGGCGACAGGGTCTCGGCGAGCTTGCGGTCGATGCTGGACTCGCCGGGGTCGTTGAGGCGCAGTTCGACGCGGGTGCCGAAGTTGGACTGGATGGCGATGCGTACGTCGTTCCAGCGCAGCATGCCCGCGACGACGTGGATGCCTTAGCCGCCGCCGCGCTTGAGGATGTCGGCGATCGCGTCGTCCAGCTCGTCGAAGTCGTCGCGGAGCGCGCCGAATCCGTCGATGACGAGGAGAATTTCGGCCGACGCGAGTTCGGGCAGCCGGCCGGCCGCGTGCAGGGTGCGCAGTTGCTCGACCGAGTCGATGCCGTGCTCGCGGAAGAGGTCCTCGCGCAGCGCGAGCATCGTCCGGACCTCCTCGACGGTGCGGGCTGCCCGTTCCCGGTCGGCGCGGCCCGCGATACCGCCCACGTGCGGCAGACCCGAAAGCGCCTGGAGACCGCCGCCGACCAGATCCAGTCCGTATACGCCGATCTCGCGCGGGGTGTGGGTGAGCGCGACGGAGAGCACGAGCGTGCGCAGCAGCGTCGTCTTGCCCGACTGAGGCCCGCCGATCACCGCCGCGTGGCCGCCCGCCGTCGTGAGGTCCAGGAACCACTGCCCCTGCCACTGCTTGGCCGGGTCGTCGATCAGGCCGACGGGAACGCGGAGAGGCCTCCGGTGTCCGTCCGCGACCGCTCCGGTCAGCCGCATCCCGCGCGGTCCGATGTCCAGCGGACCGGCGATGGTGTCCAGCGCGGTGACCGTCGGCAGGGGCGGCAGCCAGATGCTCCGTACGGGCGGTGCCGATCCGGTCAACTGGGCAACCATGACGCCCAGTTCGGTCGGGCCCGTCTCGCGGCGACGGGATGCCGGTGCTGCGGACTGTCGCGCCTCGTCCGGTCCTGCCAGGGTGTTGAACGCCTCGTACGGCAGTGCCAGCGGGCCGGTCTCCTCCTCGTCGGCGACGCGGACCGGACCGCGATAGCCGCCCGAGACATAGCCCGCCTTGAACCGGGCGTAGTGGCTCGTGTCGACCTTCAGATAGCCGAAGCCGGGCAGCGGAGGCAGGTGGAAGGCGTCCGTCGTGTCCAGGACGGTGCGGGACTCGTCGGCGGAGAAGGTCCGCAGGCCGAGACGGTAGGAGAGGTAGGTGTCCAGGCCCTTCAGCTTGCCGCCCTCGATGCGCTGGCTGGAAAGCAGCAGATGCACGCCGATGGAGCGGCCGATCCGTCCGACGGAGAGGAACAGGTCGATGAAGTCCGGCTTCGCGGTGAGCAGTTCACCGAACTCGTCGATCACCACGAACAGGTGCGGCAGGGGATCCAGATCCGGCCGCTTCTCGGCACGCAGAGCCGCGTAGTCCCCGATGTCCGCGACGTTCCCCGCGTCCTTGAGCGCCTGCTGGCGGCGCTTGACCTCACCGGCGAGGGAGGCGTGGACCCGTTCGACGAGCCCCGCCTGGTTCTCCAGGTTGGTGATGACCCCGGCCACGTGCGGCAGACCGGCGAACGGCGCGAACGTCGCCCCGCCCTTGTAGTCGACCAGCACGAGCGCCAGGTCCTCCGGCGGATGGGTGGCCACCAGGGCGAGGACCAGGGTGCGCAGCAGCTCCGACTTGCCCGAGCCGGTCGCGCCCACGCACAGACCGTGCGGGCCCATCCCTAGCTCCGAGGACTCCTTGAGGTCCAGCAGCACCGGCTCGTGGGAGTCGGTGATGCCGATCGGGACGCGCAGGAACGCGCGCTCGCCGCGCGGCGCCCACAGTCGGTCCAGATCGAGCCGGGCCACGTCGTCGATGCCGAGCATCGCCGCGAACTCCACCGGCCCGGAGAGTGGGGCATCGACCAGGGATTCGGCGGACAGCCGCAGCGGCGCGAGCATGCGGGCCAGCCCCTCGGCGAACGGGACGCCCGTCTCGTCCACCGTGCCGTGCGCCTTCACGGGCTCCGGCGTCCGCAGGTCCTCGATGGTCACGTCCGTGCCGTCGACCGTGATCCGTACGCTGACGTGGCCCGGCTCCTGCACCCGTCGCTCCAGCAGATGCAGCACGGTGACGCCCATCTCGCGCAGGCCGACGGCGTCGTCCGGGCGCGGCAGCTCCACGGCGTCCTCGCCGTGCCCGTCGGTGACGACGAGCAGCCGGGAGTTCATGGACAGCGCGTCCCGTCCGGCCAGGCCCCGCCGGACCTCGGCCGCGTATGAGGCCCGACGGCGCAGCTCCGCCCCGATCTGCCGCGCGAGCTGCGGGGCGGAGGGGGCGATACGGCGGGCGGCCACGGGCCCGTCGAACTGCTCGGTGTCGAGCAGGTGCGGCAGCCACTTGGCCCATTCCCAGTCGGCCACGCGGTCCCCCGGCGCCGCGACCGCGATGGCCACGTCGTCGGGTGCGTGCAGGGCGGCCGTCTGGACCAGCAGCGCGCGGGCCACCCGCAGACAGTCCTCGCGGGGGCCGATCACACTGACGTTGCCGATCCGGTCCAGCGGGACGGTGAGCGGCAGTTCGGTGCCGTTGCGGAACCGGTTCACCAGCGCCGACGCCTCGTTGAGCATGAACAGGTCGGGCGGAGTGAGCACCGTCGAACCCGGCTCGGCGATCCCCAGATCCCGTACGGGCATCTCGCCGGTGCCGACCCGCACCCGCAGGAAGTCGTCGTCGACCCTGCGCCGCTCCCAGAGGCGCGCCGGGTCCCGCACGATGTCGTACAGGGCGTACGGCGGGGGGTTCAGGACATCGGCGCGCTCGCGTCGCTCGCGCTCCTCGCCCGACAACTCCTCCCGCAGGTCCTCCACATAGGCGAGATACGCCTCGCGCTGGGTGCGTCGAGTGCGCTGGGCCTTGCCCCGCTGCGAGAAGAGCAGCGCCACGGAGCCGATGACGGTGACCACGAGAATGATCGCGCCCAGGGCGGCGAACTGGCTGTTGCGGACGACCGTCATCATCACGACGGACGACATGACCCCGGCGACCGGCAGCAGCGACATCGCGATGTTGCCCGCCTTCCCCTCGGGGAGGTTGGGCGGGGCCTCGATGGTGCGGGGCGCGGGCGCGGCCGGCGGGCGGGTGGTCCGGGCGGGGCGGTGGATCAGGCGGGTGCTCATCGGCGTGGTCCGGCGTTCGCGGTGGCGGAAGTGGCGGAAGTGGCGGAAGTGGCGGAAGTGGCGGAAGTGCCGGCAGCGGTGGCCTTGGTTGTGGCGGAAGCCGTGGCCGTGGTCGTGGCCGTGGTTCTTGTTGTGGCGATGCGTCGCACCGAGGTCACCGGCGCTTCTGGGAGAACTGGAAGACCTCGGCCGCCAGCCGGGTGGCGGCCAGTCGCGTCGGCCGGGCGAGCAGTTCGGTGCGGAGGGCTCCGCCTGCCGCCAGATGCCGGTCGTGGGGCAGTACGTGGACGGTCGCGCCGGTGGACCGGAGCTTCTCGGCGGCGGCCTCCACATCGATCCCGGGGCGCGGCGTCGTGCTGGTGAGCGCCACCACGGTCCCGGCGATCAGGTGGCGGGGCAGCCCCTGCATCCACTGGAGGACCGCGTACGTGCTGGTGATGCCGTCCAGCGTGGCGGGGGCGGCCAGTACCCGGGCCTGGGCGGCGGAGAGCGCGACCCGGGCGACCTCGGCGGGCAGCGTCTCGCAGTCGACCACGGTCACCCCGAAGTACCTGCGGAGCGCGACCATCACCCGCTCGTACGCCGCCGTGTCCAGCATCGCCCCGATCCGGCCCTGACTGCCGGGCAGCAGCCAGGCGTTGTCGGGGAGCTGGACGAGATAGCCGGTGACGTCGAGCAGCGACATCTGCGGCTCCACGATGTCCGCCAGGTCGGCGGTCGTCCAGCGCAGCGTCTCCGCGCCGAGACGCAGGGGAAGCGAGCCGAGCGCCGGATCGGCCTCGACGAGGAGGACCGGGTCCTGGCGGTAGTGCGCGTACGCCGTGCCGAGCAGGGCGGCCACCGTCGTCTTGCCGGCGCCGCCCCGGATGGAGGTGACGGCGATCTGCCGGCCGGTCGTCACCGGCTGCTGGATGCGCTCGGCGGTGCGGGTGATCTCGGCGACCTCGCGGGCCGCCGACGAGGAGACGAGCCGGCGTACCGCACGCGAGACCCGCGTGGCCGGCGGCTCACCCTGCCGGGGGCGGCGGACCGTACCGGACAGCGCGCTGTCGACCACGGGCCGTGAGTCGGGGGAGCGGGCGGGCCGTCGCGCACGTGCCGGAGGAGCGGCGGGAGGAGGAGCGGCGGCAGGGGGAGCGGCGGACGAGGGAGCGGCAGGCGAAGGAGCGGGCGACACAGCAGGCGACGCGGAGGTGTCCGGGCTCGGTGCCCGCCCACCCGTACGCGGCTGCGGTTGCTCCTGCGGAGGCTGCCGCCGTTCCTGTGCCGGAGGGTTGCTCTGCCCCGCACCGTGGCTGGGCGCGCCCTGCGGAGGAGGCGTTCCCCTCAGGTCGCGCAGCACATCACCCTGCCAGTTCTCCGCGTTCGGCATGTCTGCCCCCCTTCTCCTCCGCTCCGGTGCCCCGCCCGGAGCCGCCCGTGCATGCATGTCAGAACTTGTCGAGCAACTGGCCGTACATGCCGAACACGCCGATGGCGAGCGGGAACAGCCCCACCATGCCGATGGACTCGACCAGATCGGCGGTGCGCCGCAGCCTCACCCGTACATGCTCGGGAGGCTCCACCGCCAGGGCGAGCAGGGGCAGCAGCGCCGCCACGCCGAGGACGACAACGGGCCCCGCGTCCCCGGACGCCTGCTCCATCCACAGCATCACGAGGCGTACGAGAAGCACCGCCGCGGCGGCGAACAGGGCCACCACCTCGGCCACCAGGGGGAACGCGCGAGCCCTCGACAGCAGCACCACCGCCACCAGCGAGGGCAGGAGCACCGTCCACACGGTCGGCCGCGCGGTCAGGGTGAGGAGCCAGCCCGCCGCCGTCGCCGACGCCGCGGTGACCACGGTGGCGAGGGCGAGCCCGCGGTGCGTGGCGGCCAGCGCGTCGGCCACGTTGTGGCGGCTGACCGACGCCCCGCCCGACCGTCGGTCGTCGAGCGCGGTGAGGCCGGAGACCATCAGTGCGAGCCGCGGCAGCATGCCGAGCAGCACGACGGAGAACACCGCCATCACGGCGCCCAGTCGGGCCGGATCCGGTTCCACGGCGGCGACGGCCTCCCACACCGCCGTGACGGCGGCAGTGGCGGCCGCACCGATCAGGCCGCCGCGGCCGAGCGGCGAGAAGAAGCCGAGCAGCAGCAGGGCCAGGGCCACCGCCGTCGCCACCGCGGCGAGCCGGGCCGGCCCCGACCAGCCGTATGTGTCGGCGGCGGTCCAGGCCGTGAGAACGCCGAGGCCGCCCGAGACGAACAGCAGCGCGGTCGCCAGGCCGCGGTTGCCCGTTCCGATCCGGGCGCACAGCGCGCCGCCCACCAGAAGGACGACGGTGGCGACCGCCAGCGCGACGGCCAGGGTGCCGAGCGGGAATTCGCGCCGGGCCAACAGGGCGGCGATCACCGCGAAGGCCACGGTCGACGTCCCGGCGGTGACCCTGCGAGCGGCCGGACGCCAGCGCCAGGCCTGCAGGTCGAGACTGTCGGCCACCTGGTCCGTGACGTCGTGGACCACCGGGGCGGGCGGAGCCGCGTGGGTCCTGACCAGGCGCAGCACGGCGCCGTCGCTGACACCGGCCGAGGCGAGCGTGCTGTCGTGCGGCAGAGCCGAACCGTCGGAGGTGATCAACTGCCGGGTCAAGGGCCGCGATGCCGCCCGGTCGTCCAGCAACTGAAGCATGTCCGGCAGCAGTTGACCGATGGGCGTGTCCGAGGGCAGCACGATGTCGGCCCGGCGCCGCTCACCGACCAGGGTCACCCGGCTCAGTTCCGATCGGGACGTCATTGCTGTGCTCACCACTTACGGAAACCTATCATCGTGATGTTCCGAGATTTCGGTCCAATGAGGCATAGTGCATGGCGTGGTCGGCGCATTTCCGAGTTCGGCGAAATATCGACTGCGATACGTGCGCGCCTGGTGAATTTCCGGCCACTTCATCGTTTCTCGGCCGGAGTTGATCAGCGGCCCTTCTCCGGGCTGGAAGAGCGCGCCGACAGTTCGTACCGCTGCGCCTGCCGCTGCTGTTTCTCCTGCTCGGCCTTCTGTTTGTCCAGTGTGTGCTGGAGGAAGGACCAGCCGACGCACCCGGCGCAGAGCACGGCGGTGATGGCGATGCCCGCGAATACCTTCCCGAGCCGCTCGTCGGCGGTGCGCCGTGCGCGCCCCACGCCGAAGAGCAGGGCGTCTCGCATCCTGCGGCGGCGTACCCCTACCGATTCCAGCAGTTGACTGTCGTAATCCCGTGCCACACGATCCCCCTTTGCCACTGCAACATACCGAGGGACGGTCGTGGAGTACACACCAGGGGACGGGACGTGAGGGAAGCGGTGTTCAGCCCCGGCCGGGGCGCGTCCAGTCGTGGTTCTCGCGTACGAGGGTGAATCCGGCCGATCGGTAAAGCGCTGCCGCCGCCTCGTTCTTGGCCGGCGTCAGAACGGCCACCGCGCTCGCGCCCAGGTCGGCGAGTGCCGCGCACGCGCCCCGTACGGCGTCGCGCCCGTAACCGTGTCCGCGGTGGTCCTGATGCGTGCCGACCGGTTCGAGCAGGCCGCACCTGCCCGCGCCCCCGAACCAGCCGGTCGCGGCGGCGGCGGGCTCGCCGGCGGGCGTGCGGACGAGCGTCTCCACGGCCAGGTGGCCCGCGGGGGACTCCGTCATCCTGCGCCAGTGGTCGACGGAGAGCGTGGATCCCGCGAAGGCGGCTCGGTGCACCAGCGCCCGGTCGGCGAGGTCGGACTCGCCGACCCGCACGGCGCGGCTCGACACCGGCTCCGGGGTCCAGGAGAAGACGAGCCAGGGCTCCTCCGTGTCCGGTTCCCAGCCGGGCACGGGCAGGCCGTCGGTCGCGTCGTTGCCGGGTACGAGCAGCTCCTCGGCATCCGCCGCGAGCGCCCCGAGGTCGGCGCCGGGTGCGACGGTCACCCGCAGCACGGGGCCGTCGAGGAAGCCGACCGCCACGGGGGCCGACTTCGCCGCATCGCCGGACCCGGCCTCGGCCTGCGAGGAGGCCCGTGCGTCGGTCCACAGGTAGACGGTCGCGTCGTCCCGTCGCAGTAGCCAGCCCACGTCCCCGGGGTGCAGGCTCCCGGACGGGGCGTCGGGCGGTGTCCACGCGCGCAGTGCCCGCAGCGCCGGGCCGGTGTCGGCAGGGGACAAACGGTGCCGCGCGAGTGAGGGCATGTGCGGAGACTAGTCAGCGCGCCACGGAGGCGCGAAGGCTTTTGTGCCCGGGACGGTGGTCATGTCTGCCGCAGCGCGAACCACAACTCCGCCCGTACGTCCATGTCGTCCAGGTCGGCGCCCAGCAACTCCCCGCACCGCCCGATGCGTTGGCGGACGGTGTTGCGGTGGACGCCGAGGGCCACCGCCGTACGGTCCCAGCCGCCGTGGAGGGAGAGCCAGCAGCGCAGGGTGTCGGCCAGCGGCGCGGTGAGCGGGGCGAGGAGGGCGCGGGCGTGGGCGGCCGCCTGTTCGGGCGGGACCAGCGCGGCGAGGCCGCTCGTGGGGGCGTCCACCGTCAACGGGGCGCGGGTCGCCCACGCGTGGGCCAGGGCGCGGGCCGCCCGGCCATCGGCGGCGTCGAGAGCGGTGACGGGGGTGGGTGCGGACGCGCCGAGCGTCCAGCCGGGCCTCGGGGTGAGCCGGGTGGGCCGGGGCGGTGAACCCCCCGCAGGATCGTCGTTCAGCGGCTCCCCGCCGACCGGCAGCAGCAGCCGGACCGCCTCACCGGCCCCGCGCCCCGCGTCGACCAGGGCCGTGCCCAGCGACTGTCTCTTATACACATCT
>NZ_NTGZ01000319.1 GCF_002551245.1 Streptomyces sp. rh34 | reverse complement strand
GGGCTCTCCTGCACCAGCCTGAGCGCGGCCTCCCGCCAGCGCAGCGCGGCGAGCTCGGACCCCAGGGAGCGCAGCCGCCCGGCCACGGCATCCTCCAACGCGCCACCCGCCGCGGCCCCGTCGTCCCGCCCGTCCTGCTCGTCGAGGATGCGACGCACTTCGGGAACCGACAGGTCGAGGCCGCGCAGGGAGCGGATCATGCCGAGCCGCTCCACGGCCTCCGGGGCGTACCTGCGGTGCCCGCCGGCGCTGCGCGACGTTTCCGGAAGCAGCCCTCGGTCCGAATAGAAGCGGACGGTCTTGACGCTCACACCCGCGTGCTCGGCCAGTTCACCGATGGTGCACAGACCGTCGTGCGACGAGAACACTTGAACCTCCACCAGGGGGAGTTCCTACGGTACCGGCGAGCGCTGCCGGGGGATCGGGCCGGTGCGCGGGAGACACCGTGACGAGGAGGGACCATGACCGTATTCATCCTGGTGGCCGGGGCGTTCACCGGACCGCACGTGTGGCGGGACACCGCCGCCCGGCTGACCGCGGACGGCGCCGAGGTACGAACGGTGGCGCTCACCGGACTCGGCGGACGCCCCGGAGATCCCGGCGGGGCCGTCGACCTGGAGACGCATGTCGCGGACGTGCTCGCGGTGATCAACGCGGTGGCGGCGGCGGGCGGCCGGGAGATCGTGCTCGTCGGCCACGACTACGGCATCCACCCGGTGCTCGGCGCCGCCGACCGGAGGGCGGGGGCGATCGCCAGGATCGTCCATCTGGACGCCGGGATGCCGAGGGACGGAGTCCCGGCCCTGGCCGCCGTGCCCGACCAGCGCCTGCGCGAGGAGGTGGTGGAGCGCGCCGCGGGAAGCGGGGAAGGGTGGTCCGGCGGTGAGCTGCCGCCCCCGGCCCGGGACGCGTGGTCCCGCTGGGGGAGCACCGCGGGTCTCTCGGAGGCGGCGCTCGACGGGCTCACCGCTCTCGCGGCGCCGCAGCCGCTCGGCACGCTGCTCCAGCCGCTGCGGCTCACCGGAGCCGTGGCCGAGGTGCCCGTGACCGGGGTGCTCTGCACCGGCAACGGGCCGGGCGTCGAGATGCTCCAGATCCTGGTGGACGTCGGCGACCCCGCCGTCCGGGCCCTGGCCGAGGCCCGGGTGCCCTTCTTCGAACTGCCCACGGGGCACTGGCCGATGCTGTCCTGCCCCGCCGAGCTGGCCGCGACCCTGATCGAGGCCGCGTCCGGCGCGGGGCACCGGCTGACCGCCGCCGACCCCGCCCGTACGCCCGCCCATCTGCGGCCGTTCCTCCTCGACGTGCCCGAACGACCCCGCGAGCGGGCCGGGAACACCGACCTCTACCTGCCGGACGGTCCGGGCCCGCACCCGGCCGTGGTGTTCGTGCACGGCGGACCGGTGCCCGCCGAGGCGAGGCCCACGCCCCGGGACTGGCCGACCCTGACGGGATACGCACGTCACGTCGCGGGGCAGGGCGTCGTGGGCGTGACGCTCGACCACCGCCTGCACGCCGTCACCGACTACGAGGTGGCCGCCGCGGACGTGGCCGACGTGGTGGAGCGGGTGCGCGCCGATCCGCGGGTGGACGCGGACCGGGTCGCCCTGTGGTTCTTCTCGGGCGGGGGCCCGATGGCGGCGGACTGGCTGACGAACCCGCCGGCATGGCTGCGCTGCGTGGCCGCGAACTACCCGATCCTCTCGCCGCTGCCGAGCTGGGGACTGGACGGCACCCGCTTCCACCCGGCCCGGGCGGTCTCCCACGCCGGTCGCCTTCCCGTCGTGCTGGTCCGGGCGGAACGCGAGAGCGCCGAAATCGCCGCGACCGTCGAGGAGTTCCTGGCCGAGGCCGCCCGCTGCGGAGCGAACGTCGAGGTCATCGACGTACCGGAGGGGCGTCACGGCTTCGAGACGCTCGACCCGACCGACGGGGCGCGCGAGGCCGTGCACCGCGCGGTGGGCGCGGTGCTCGGCCGCTTGAAGGGGTGACGCCCCCGGATGTGTGAGGGGTGGCCGGCCGGGCGCGACGCGCCCGGGAGTCGACCGGATGAGGGGGCGACTACTCGATGACCAGCTCGACGTCGATGTTCCCCCGGGTGGCCCTGGAGTACGGGCAGTAGGCGTGGGTGGCCTCGACCAGCTTCCGCCCGGCCTCGCCCGCGAGGGAGTCCGGGAGCTCCACGCGCATGACCACCGAGAGCCCGAAGCCGTCGCCGTCCTTGCCGATGGAGACCTCGGCGGTCACGGAGGCGTCCTTGGTGTCGATCTTCGACTCGCGACCGACGGCGGCCATCGCGCTGGCGAAACAGGCGGCGTAGCCGGCGGCGAAGAGCTGCTCGGGGTTGGTGCCCCGGCCGTTGCCGCCGAGGGCCGGCGGCATGGCGAGGGGGAGGTCGATCTGACCGTCCGAGCTCACGGCACGGCCCTCGCGGCCGTTGGCGGTGGCGGCGGCGGTGTACAACGCGTCCATGGGATGACCCTCCACTGGAGCCCCGACCGGGATGGTCGCGGCGACAGAGATAACGATTGCACACAACTAAATTGTGCACAATCTAATGATGTGGTCGGCGGTACGCTGGAACCCATGACCACTGCTCCGGGCGGCTCGCCCGATCTCTCCGGCGTCCCCGACGCGGAGCTGCTGCGACTGGACCACCAGGTCTGCTTCTCGCTGCACGCCGCGTCGCGCGCGTTCGGCGGCTTCTACCGGCAGGCTCTCAAGGGCCTGGGCCTCACCTACTCGCAGTACCTGGTCATGCTGGTCCTCTGGGAGCACGGCGCCCAGCCGGTCAAGGACATCGGGGAGCGCCTCCATCTGGAGTCCGGGACCCTCTCGCCGCTGCTGAAGCGGCTGGAGACGGCCGGGCTGGTCCGGCGCGAGCGCAGCCGCGAGGACGAACGCTCCGTTCTGATCGACCTGACCGACGAGGGCGCGCGACTGCGCGACCGAGCACTGTCCGTCCCCCGTGGCGTGCTGGACGCCACCGGCCTGTCCCTGGACGAGGTCCTCGGGCTGCAGGAAGTCCTGGGCCGTCTCACCGCGGCCCTGGGCGAGGCCGCCGACGCCTACTGAGCCGCCGGGAACGGCGCCCGGCCGGAAGCGGCTCCGCGCTGTGACGGAGCCGCCGAAGCCGGCGAGCCGGCGAACCCGTGACCGGTGATCAGCTGTCGCGGTGAGTCAGGGCGTCGGCGATGCGGTCGGCGACCGCCCGCCGCGTTCCGGGGTCCAGCCGCTCCGAGGTCAGGGATTCGTGCAGCCACAGGCCGTCGGCCGCGAGGCGGACGATGAACCGGTCGAGTGCGGCAGGGTCCTCGGCCGCCGACGCCGGGGGCGGTGCCCATCGTTCCGTCACGGCTTCCCACACGGCCGCGTGCGCCGTGTTCGTCGAGCCTTCGAGCATGAGCAGGAGCTCGGCCCGCGTGGCGCTCTGGATGGCGACCCGGGTGTAGGCGGCGAGCCGTTCCTCCCGGGTGGCCTCGGCCGCGGGTTTCCCGGCCGCCGCGACCAGGTCGGCTTCCCACCGGTCGGCCAGATGCTGGTGGATCGCCCGGACGAGGTCGTCGCGCGAGGCGAAGTGGTAGAGGAGACCGCCCTTGGTCAGCCCTGCCTCCGCCGCGACGGAGTCGAAGGTGACGCTCTTGACGCCCTCACGTTGCACGACACGGGCGGCGGCTTCGAGGATCTGGGTCCGTTTGCTGGTTCGCATGCGTTGCTTCCGTGTCGTCGGGTCGGTGGTGTGCGGAACCGGGTGGTGTGCGGAGGCCAGTGGTGCACGGGGCTCAGTGGTGTGCGGAGGCCAGTGGTGCACGGGGCTCAGTGGTGTGCGGGGCCGGACATCGCGGATCCGGGGCCGTGGCGGCGCAGCAGGACGCCGGTCGCGAGGGCGCCTACGGCGAGAACGGCGGCGACCACGATCATCACGGCCAGGTACGCGCCGTCGAACGCTTCGGATGCGGCGGTGACCAGCGCGCTGTTGGTCCCCGCCTCTTCCCTCTTCCCCGGCCAGGGCGAGCGCGCTGTCGAGGCTGTCGCGCGCCCGTTCGGACACCCCGGCGGGGAGGTCGATGGTCGCGGAGTACACAGCGGTCAGCAGGCTGCCGAGGAGGGCCACCGCGACCAGGCTCCCGAACTCGTAGGAGACCTCCTCGACGGACGAGGCCATGCCCGCCCTGCGGGCCGGGACGTTGCCCATGATCGCGCTGGACGCGACGGACATGGCCGCGCCGAGGCCGCTGCCGGTGGTGATCAGCCCGGTGACGAGGAGGCCCATGCTGGTGGCGAAGTTCATGAGCACCAGCACGGTGCCGACGGCGCCCAGGGCGAGACCCCCGGTGATGAGCGGCAGCAGGCCGACCCGGTGGAGGACCCACCGATCGCGGCCGCGAGGACGGCGGCGGTGATGACGGCCGGAGCGGGGCCGGTCTTCGCCGTCTCCTTGATCGCGATGACGAGGCCGACCAGGGCGACGAGCGCCAGGAGCGAGGAGACCGGGTCCCAGCGCTTGGAGGGGTCCGGGTCGTCTCGCGGAGCGACGAACAGGGTGGCCACGACCGCCGCGAGGACGACCGGGACATTGATGATGAAGACCGATCCCCACCAGAAGTGCTGCAGCAGGATCCCGCTGATGATCGGACCCAGCGCGCTGCCCACGACCGCCGTGGTGCCCCATACGGCGATGGCCATGTTGCGCTCGCGCTCGTCGTCGAAGGTGACGCGGATCAGGGCGAGCGTGGCGGGCATCATCGCGGCCGCTCCGACGGCGAGGAAGGCCCGTGCGGCGATCAGGGCCTCCGGGCCGGTGGAGAACGCCGCGGCGAGCGAGGCCGTGCCGAAGACCGCGAGGCCGATCAGGAACATCCGCCGGTGCTCCACCCGGTCGCCGAGCGTGCCGCTGCCCAGCAGCAGGCCGGCCATCACGACCGGGTAGGCGTTGATGATCCAGAGTCCCTCGGAGCTGCTCGCGCCGAGATCCTCCATCAGCGTCGGCAGAGCCGCGTACAGGATGGAGTTGTCCAGCGTGATCAACAGGAGTCCTGTGCTCACCACTGCCAGAAGCGACCAGCGCCGCTTCGTGCGTGCTGAGGGTCATCCTCTGTGAGCCTCGCTGTGAGAACCGTCCGAACTTCATAACTGTACCTGACGAAAGGTACAGTTATGAACCCGGTCAGGCATGGATGACAGAAAGACCTGTCACTACCGCGTGGCGACAAATATACTTGCTGTGCTGCCTGCTGACAGTTAAAGTTGTCGCATGGACGACACGAAGGTGATTCCGACCCCTGACCAGAACGATGAGAACTTCTGGGCCACGGTCCTGACTCCCGTGGACCCCGCGTGGAACGAGCCCGGCGACGAGGACACGTTCGCCATGGACGAGCAGGTGCTCGACGCGGCCCGGTCACTGGCAGAACGGATCTCCACGCGCGCGCTGGCCTACCGCGCGGCCGGCAAGCCCTTCGACGCGGCCCTCATGGCCGCGCCCGATGTTCAGCTGGCCATGCTGCGGTCCCTCTACGAAACCAAGCGGTCCGTCGACCGGCTGGCCGAGAGCGCGGCCACCGTCGCCGGACGCGGTGGGTCCAGCTACGCACAGCTCGGCGCGGCCTGGGGCGGCATCAAACGCCAGTCGGCCCGCCTCAAGTGGCCCCATGCGGTGCCCAAGAAGTCCGCCAGCGAATCGATTCCGCTCCACTACGCGGGCGGCGACGCCGTCATTCACCACGACCCGGGCGCCGACGCCTGGTGGTACACCGCGACGGGCGCGGACCTGCGGGAGGAGGAGTCGGAAGCCGTCCACGGCACGTCCGCCGAGGCCATCGCACGGGCGACCGAGTTCCTGCTGACGCACGACCGGCCCGCGCGGCGCGAAACCGCGTGACGCCGGGCATCGCCCGACTCGCTTGATCCCGCATCGCACGACCGCTACCGATGTGGATCTCGCGCTCGTGGACAGCGCTGCGCACGCCGGTCGCCGGACTTCCCGCCGAGGAGTCTCGACGACGTGGGCTCCCCGCGACGGCCGTGAGGCGGCACCGGTCCGTTCAGGTCCCGCTCGCTCCGCGGCGGAAGTCCCAGGCCTCGATGTCGCGGTAGTGGATCGGCCCCGGGCCTCGGCCGATGTTGCTGCCGACCAGGTGGAGTCGCCCGGCCTCCCAGCTCCGGCCGGCGAATGCGGCGAGCCCTTCCGCGGCCTCTGCCGTGGCCGCGTGGTCGCCCCGGCGGGACCGGGCGAGGGTCAGATGGGGCCGGAGCGGCCGCTCCGGGAAGGAGACACCGCACTCCCTGACGAGGGCGCGTACGTCGGCGGCGAGGTGATGCAGCCCTTCGAGGTCCCCCGTGACCCCGGCCCACAGCACCCGCTCGTCGAAGTGCCCGCCGCCGTGCAGCGCCAGCCGCAGAGGCCGTCGCCGCGCCGCGAGCCCGGCGAGCGGAGGCATCAGGGGCGGGACGGCGGCGACCGGTAGCTCACCGAGGAACGCGAGGGTGATGTGCCAGTCCTCGATACGGTTCCACCGCATGCGGGGGTAGGCGTCGTAGGCCGGGCGCAGCGCCTGCGCCAGCTCTTCCTTCGCGTCGTCGGGCGGGGCGAGCGCCAGGAACACGCGGGTCGTCGCGGCCCGGACGCGTTCGTCCGCAGGGGGGCCGGTCACGGCTTCGAGCGGTTCGTTCACCTGCCGTACCGTACGTGCCGGCCGTGTCCCCGCCACGACGCGGGGCCGACGACGGGATCGGGCGCGGGCCGACGCCGTACCGTACGGCGCGATGCGGCAACGAGGGGGCGGCGAGGGTGACTGCGGCAGGGCATCAGGGCGAACCGCGGCACCGCGAGGCGGCCCGGACGAGCGCCTGAGCCCGCGGCGGTTCCGCGCGCCGGTCAGCCCAAATAGTTCGTGCGGCCCTCCTCGTCGAGGTCGAAAGGGCCCTCGGGGATGATGCAGAACTCATTGCCCTCGGGGTCGCCCATCACCAGGAACCCACCATCGGCGTATCCCTCCAGCCGGCGCCCGCCGAGCGCCTCGACCCGCTGCTGCTCCGCGGCCGGGTCGGGTGCCGAGATATCGAAGTGCATCCGGTTCTTGGACCGCTTCGGCTCGTCGGTCCGCTGGAATCCCAGTCCCAGGCCGTGCTCGCGCCGCAGCCATACGTAGGGACCCGTACGGCCCACGACCGGCCTGCCGAGCAGCTCGGACCAGAACGCGGCAAGCCGTTCCGGGTCCGAGGCATCGATGATGAGGGCGTTGATCGGCGTCATGTTTTCTCCGCTCCGTTCCTGGAACCTCGGGAATGTCTCGCTCGGCCGGGCCCCCGGCCGCTCACTCCAGCATCGGTTTCCGGCGCGCGCCACGCCATGCGTCACTCCACGCCCCGGAGGCCGGGCATCCCACGGATCAGGACGTGCCCGCGTGCGAGGATGGGCGCATGAGATCGCGACTGCCCTGGGGGGACGAGTTACGGGCAGGACTGGGCGCTCCGAGGCGCTCCCGACGGCTGAGCAGCAGCCCGCGCTCACGCGTGTGGCGGGTGGAGACGGCCGGGGCGCCCGTGGTGGTGAAGCAGATCGTCGGCGGCCCCGACGCCGATGAGCGGTACGCCCGTGAACTGGCCGCGTTGCGGCTCGCCGCAGGAGCCGACCCGGCCGTGGTGCCCGCACTGCTGGGCACCGTCCCCGGCGACCGGGTGCTGGTCCTGGAGCATCTGGACCACCAACACCCCTCCGGCGACTGGATCGTGGAC
>NZ_NTGZ01000318.1 GCF_002551245.1 Streptomyces sp. rh34 | reverse complement strand
GTCGGGGGCCGCCGCCCAGCCCCGTACGCCGAGGCCGGCGGTGACGGTCGCGGCGACGCCACCGTCGTGGCCGGTCGTGTACGCGGCGACGTCGGCCGCGGTCATCAGCCCGGCGCCCGGCCCGGTGAGCCCCTCCGCGGCGGCGATCTCGGCGAGGTGTCGGTCCGGGTCGAAGCGCGGGTAGCCACCGGGAACCTGGGCGTTGAGGATCCAGGCCCGGGGGCCGATGCCACCGCCGAGAACCGCGCTGCTGCAGACCCGGACGCCGGGCCCCAGCCGCCAGAGCAGGTGGTGGAGCCGGCGCCCGTCCTCGTGCCGGTCGCGCAGTTCGCCGCGTTGCGCGGGCGGCCGGAGGCGTACGGAAGAGATGGCGCACCCCTGGTGGCTCGGCGGGTCGGCGGTGGTCGGGCCTTCGGCCGCCACGGTCCGCCGATCATATCGGGACCCGGGATCTCACCCGATTGGCCTAACGGGCGCCAGGGCGGCACGGTGCCGCAGCACGGGCCCGGGGCCCCGCACCGGGCTGCCGGGAGCCCTGATCCGGGCGGGCGGCCGGTTGCAGCGTCCATGCGGGTGAGGCGCGATGGAATCCGGACGCGCCACCTCTGGTGGAGCCACCCACAGGGCGTGCCCGAGAGGAGGAATCGGTTATGGGAGCCGCTGACGGTTTCACGGATTCCGGAGAACTCGACGGTCTGACCGTGTACGACAACGACGGCGAGAAGGTCGGCAGTGTGGGTCGGGTGTACGTCGACGACGACACAGGCAAGCCCGACTGGGTCACGGTCAAAACCGGCCTGTTCGGCATGAAGGAGAGCTTCGTCCCGCTCGCCGGAGCCCGTCGCGTGGGCTCCGACCTGCACGTGGCGCATCCGAAGGACAGCGTCAAGGACGCACCGCGCGTGGACGCGGACGCGCACCTCTCCGTGGCCGAGGAGGAGGAGCTGTACCGGCACTACGGCCTGACCAGGAAATCCGGGAATCTCGGTGAGAACCGGTCGGCGGGCATGGACGCGCCGACCGTCGCCGGGACCGGTGCGATGGGTGCGGCGGGCGCCGCCGGCACGGCGGGCGCGGCCCGTGGCACCGGAACGGCCCCCGGCGCGAAGGCGACCGGGAAGGCGGGCACGGGCGCCGGGACCACCGGCGCGGGAACGACGGGAGCGGGCATGGCAGGAGCAGGCAGCGGTACGGGCAGGCACCGTGACACGGACGCCTCCACCACGGCACGCCCGCTGGCGGGCGCGGGCACGTCCCGGTCGGCCGACATGGGCGGCCGGGAGGAGATGATCCGCTCCGAGGAGCAGCTGCACGTCGGCAAGGAGGAGTACGAGAGCGGCAGGGCACGGCTGCACAAGTACGTGGTGACCGAGGAGGTCACCCGGACCGTGCCCGTGTCCCACGAAGAGGTCCGCGTGGTCCGCGAACCGCTCCAGCCCGGTGAGAAGACCACCGGGACGACGGACTTCGGCGAGCAGGACGTCGAGGTCACGCTGCACGCGGAGCGCGCCACCGTACGCAAGGAGGCCGTGCCGGTGGAGCGGGTCCGGCTGGAGACCAACCGGGTCACCGAGCAGAAGGAAGTCTCCGCCGAGATCCGCAAGGAGAAGATCGACTACGCGGACGGCAAGGACATGGGCACGGGCAAGGACGCCGGTGGTGAGTTCGGCCAGGGGCGTCGCCGCTGACGCGCTCATCCTCAGGTGGCCACACGGCCGCTCCCAGTCCTCGGCCGCCGGGCGGGCTCGTTCAACGGGTCCGCCCGGCGGGCTGTCCGGCGGGGCGACCGCACGGGCCGCGGAGACATCCTCGGTGATGACCTCGGCCGGTGCCGCGGCGGACGGTTGTGCGCGGGGCCGACGCGGGGCGCGATCGGCCTGTCGCACCGGCCCGGGCGGATTCCGCCCGGGCTTCGGCGCCCCCGGGGGAGCAGCCCGGGGTTGAACAGCCCGGGGTTACGGAGCCTGGAGGGCGATCACCGCGTTCTGGCCGCCGAAGCCGAAGGAGTGGCTGACGGCCCGCCGTACGGGCGCCTCGCGCGGGACCTTGGTGACGCAGTCGATGTCGAACCCGGGCTCGGGGGTGTCCAGGTTCGCGATCGGGGGGACCACGCCGTGCTGGAGCGTGAGGATCGTCAGGCCCGCCTCGATGGCGCCGGCCGCCCCCATGCAGTGGCCCAGCACGCCCTTGGGGGCGGTCACGGGCGGCCGGTGCGGATAGGAACGGCCGATGAGGGCGGCTTCGGTGGCGTCGTTGAGGGGGGTCGACGTGCCGTGCGCGTTGACGTGGTCGACGTCCTCGGCACGCCAGCCCGCGTCGCGCAGCGCGGCGTCGACCGCCGCCCGTGCGACCTCCCCGGACGGGTGGGGGCTGGTGGGGTGATGGGCGTCGGTGGTGGCGCCCGCGCCCGCGATCAGCGCCCGGGGGACGGCTCCTCTCGCCCGGGCGTCCTCCGCCCGCTCCAGGACCATGATGGCCGCACCCTCGCCCATGACGATGCCGGCCCGGTCCGCGGCGAAGGGGCGGCAGAGGCGGGCGGGGTCGCCGTCCCGCAGTGCTGCCGCGCCGGAGCGGGCGAAGCCGGTCATGGCGACCGGGAACACGATCGACTCGGTGGCCCCGGCGATGGCGATGTCGCACTGGCCCAGCGTCAGCATGTCCCGGGCCACCGACAGCGCGGTCACCCCGGACGAACAGGCCGTGCACGGGGCCAGGCTGGGGCCGGTGGCCCTCATCCGGATGGCGATCTCGGCGGCGGGCATGTTCGGGATGGTCAGCAGGATGCCCGAGGGCGAGGTGGCCGCGGGGCCCCGCCGCTCCAGGACGACGGCCTGTTCGGTGAGTCCGGCGGATCCTCCGCTGCTGGTGCCGACGACGACGGCGACCCGGGCGCTGTCCCAGTGCGCCGGGTCGAGCCCGGCGTCGGCGACCGCTTCCCGGGCGGCCAGGAGGGCGAACTTGACGTACCGGCCCATCCGGAACGCGGTCCGGCCGCCGACCGCTTCTTCGAGGTCGATGCCGGAGACCGTACAGGCGAAGTCGACTTCGCAGCCCAGCAGTTCGGGGACGGTGCGAGCGGTCGACACGCCCGCGCAGACCCCGTCCCAGGTGGTGTCGGTGGTGTTGCCGACCGGAGTGATCATCCCCAGCCCGGTGACGGCGATGGCGGGTCGCTTCATCGGGTGTTGCTCACCGGCACCGTGGCCTCGGCCGCCGCGCTGCCGACGGCGGCGTCGATGTACGCGGAGATGTCGGCCAGCGTGGCGTCCTTGTACAGCTTCTCCGAGTCCGCGTCGACGCCCAGGGTCTCCTTGATGACGACGGCGAACTCGGCGACCGCGAGGGAGTCCATCTCCAGGCTGTCCATCGTGGACTCAGGCAGGATCTCGGCGGCGGGCACCTTGAACGTCCCGGTCAGCACCTCGGTGATCTTGGGGTGGATGGTCTTCATGGTGGTTCCTCTCATCGGTGTCTCATCGACGTGGTCGCGTCCTGCGCGGCGGGCACCTGAACGCGGCGACCCACCGCCGGAATTAACTGGATGGCAATCTTCCGGTTACGCCTTCGGGCGAACCGATTCGTCTACGCTCACCTGCGGCTTCTCGAACCACCGGGAGAGCATGGATGTGGTTCCCCAGTACGCCAGCAGGACCCCGCGGGTACCGAGCGCCGCCACCTTCTCGCGCAGCGGGCGCCTCCTGCTGCCACAGACGGGCCGCCGGAACTCCGCCGCTCGGCCCCGGATCCCCGCCCTGCGCCCCCGGTGCCAGGGCCCCTCCGGGTCGTCGTAGACGTCCACGTAACCGGGTCCGGCGATCGGCCAGTCCGACATCAGGCGCTCGGGGAGCGCGAAGGACTCCACCAGGGCGGGGGTGTGTTCGGCCACCACGGCGACCGCGTCCTCCACCGCGTCGGGCAGCAGGGTGACCTGATCGGCGGTCAGCCGTCCGGACGCGAGCAGGTCGCCGCTGTTGCCGGCGATCCACCGGAGCGCGAAGAGCCTGCGCAGCTCGGCCAGCCGTTCGCGCGCCGCCCCCTCGGGCAGGGAGGCGACGGCCTCGGCGTACGCCTCGTCCGCCTGCCGGTAGGCGTGCGCCTCGACGCCGCGCAGCGCGGCCGAGGAGGCCGCGTTCCACCGGCCGAGCGGGTCGCCGGGCGGGGCGGCGCCCATCCGCTCGCGGGCGCGGGCGAACCAGAGGTCCTCCACGGCCGCGAACAGCCGTCCGAGGAAGGCGGGGTCGCCCGTATCGCCGGGGACGTCCGTATCGCCGGGGACGTCCGGGGCCGGTTCCCGGCCGGTGGCGCTGAACAGCATCTCGGCGGCGGCCTTGGCGTGCACGGCGAGGTTGTCGCCCTCGGCGGTGATCGCGCCCTCGATGCCGGTGAACAGCTCGGTCATGCCGTTGTTCTCCAGGAGCCCCTGCGCGCCGCACCGTTCGCGGCATTCGACGATGACGGCGCGCGCCTGCCAGGTGATCCACCCCTTGGCGACGGCCACCAGGCGCTCCGCCTCGCCCCGGTCGGCCTCCGGGGCCGACTCCCAGCGGTCCAGCGCCCTGCGGTGCAGCAGGCTCATCGCGTAGACGGTGGCCATCGCTCCGGCCAGCGGCCCGTGGTGGGTGCGGTGCGCGTACACCGGGATCCGCCGCGCGGCGCGCGATCCGGAGATCATCCGGTGGCCGGCGTATCGGACGGCGATGGCCAGAGTGACCCGGGCGGAGCCGACCGCGCAGGCGCTCATGGAGAGCTTGCCGGGGATGACCCGGCCGATGGAGGCGAGGAACCGCCTTCTGCGGTTGGGTACTTCGCTGTGCACGTGCCCGTCGTCGCCGATCCACCCCTGCTGTCCGGCGAGCAGCGCGTCGCGCGGGACGAAGCGGCGGTCGAACGAGGTCAGGCAGTGGTCGACCGGGGAGCCCATCCGGGCGGGCAGCCGCCGCACCCGGACGCCGGGCAGGGCGCGGTGGGCGTCGGTGAGCGGGACGAGGAAGAGGAAGACCCCGTGGTCGGCGCCGTCGACGAGCAGCCGGGCCGCGACCACACCGGACTTGGGGCCTCCGGCGGGGCTGGTGTTGGGCATGAACTTCTGCGCCCCGGCGTGCGGGGTGTGCAGCACGAAGCCGTCGCGTTCACGGTCGTACGTCGCGGTCGTCTCGATGGCCGCCGCGTCGTTGCCGTGCGCCACCTCCGTACAGAGGAAGGTGCCCACGCGCCGCAGCGCGAGGAAGTCCGACAAGTCGCGGCGTGTGCCCGCGTCGTGGTCGAGGAGGCTGCCGAGGAAGAGGTTGTAGTGGATGCCCGCCACGGTGGTCAGCGCCGGGTCGGCGGGGCCGAGCCACTCGTGCAGGGCGGCCAGCGCCCGGGGGTCGGCGGCCAGTCTCGCGCCGCTGTCGAGCGCGCTGTTGAGGATGCGGAGGCGGTGGTAGGAGAGGGCGAGTCGCTCGTCGGGGGTGCCGCCACCGGGTCGGCGAAATGGTTCCGTTGTGAGCAGTCGGCGCCAGAACCCGTGCTCCTGACGGAAGTTCGGTCCGAAGAGCACCGCGGTGAGCAGGTCGTTCGTGGACGGCGGGGCCGCGTCGTTCATGATTACGGTCACAACAAAGTAACGATCAAGGAACGGCGAGGACACCCCCGCCGTCCCGAAATGCCCCTGGGAATCAGGCGCGTTGGAAAGCCAGAGCGACGTTGTGGCCGCCGAAGCCGAAGGAGTGGCTCACGGCCGTCTCGATCCGCTGCCGACGGGGCTCCTTGGTCACGCAGTCGAGCGGGAAGGCGTCGGGGAGCGCGTCCAGGTTGGCGATCGGCGGAATGGCGGAACGTTCCAGCGTCAGGACGGTGGCCACCGCCTCGATCGCGCCCGCCGCCGCCAGGGTGTGCCCGACGACGCCCTTGGGCGCGGTCACCGGCGGCCGGTGCGGGAAGAGCCGGGAGATGAGGGTGGTCTCCATGGCGTCGTTGAGGGGTGTGGAAGTGCCGTGGGCGTTGATGTGGTCGACGTCGGACGGCGTCCAGCCCGCCTGGTCCAGCGCCGCCCGGACCGCCCGCTGGGCACCGTACCCGTCGGGGGCCGGGGCGGTGGGGTGATGGGCGTCCGTGCTGGACCCGGCCCCGGTGAGCAGGGCGCGCGGGCGGCCGCCCCGGGCGCGGGCGGCCGCCTCGCGTTCCAGGACGAGCATGGCGGCGCCCTCGCCGATGACGAAACCGTCCCGGTCGGCGGCGAACGGGCGGGACGCGCCCGCCGGGTCGCCGGTGCGGGTGGAGAGCGCGCCCATCCGGGCGAAGGCGGTGACGACCAGCGGGGTCAGCACCGACTCCGCGCCGCCCGCCACCACCACGTCGCAGCTGCCGCCGAGCAGGAGGTCACGGGCGACGGCTACGGCGGTGGCGCCGGAGGCACAGGCGGTGGCGGGGGCGAGGCTCGGTCCGCCCGCCTTCAGCGCGATGGCGACCTCGCCCGCCGCCGCGTTGGGAATCATCATCGGGACGAGCAGGGGGGACACCGCCTCGGGGCCCGAGGCGGCCAGCTTGGCCGCGTTGTCCACCAGGACGGAGACGCCGCCGACGCCCACGCCGAGGACCACCCCGACCCGGCTGCCGTCCCACCGTGCCGGGTCGAGGCCGGCGTCGGCGACGGCCTGCCGGGCGGCCACCAGCGCCAGCTTCACGAACCGGGCCATCCGCCACACCGACCGGCCGCCCACCGCGTCGTCCAGGTCGATGCCGTCGACCGGACAGGCGAAGTCGACCGGCAGACCGGCCAGTTCCTCGCACCGCCGGGCGGTGGAGTGCCCGGAGCACAGCCTCTCCCAGAAGCTGTGCTCGTCCGCCCCTGCGGGTGTCACCAGGCCGACCCCCGTCACCGCGATGGCGGTGCCGGTTCCGGCCTCGGTGCCCTGGTCAGCGGGGAGCGACATGCTGTGTTCCTTCCGTAGAATCCGTGGAAATGGTCCCCGGGGCCCCCGGCCAGCGGAGTGCCGCCGACCCCCAGGTCAGTCCGCCCCCGAAGGCGGTGAGCAGCACCCGGTCGCCGGAGCGGAGACGGCCTCGGCCCGCCGCGTCGGCCAGGGCCAGCGGGATGGAGGCGGCGCCGGTGTTGCCGACCCGCTCCACATGGGTCACGCAGCGCTGCGGCGCGATGCCGACCCGCTCCGCGACGGCGTGCAGGATCCGGGCGTTGGCCTGGTGCGGCACGAAGCGGTCGACCTCGGCCGGGTCCCAGCCGACCCGGTCCAGGAGCGTCCGGCAGGAGCCGGTCATCCGCTCGACGGCGTGCTGGTAGACGGTGCCGCCCTGCATACGGAAGAACCCGTCGTCCAGGGCCGGCGGCTCTCCGCTCGCCCGCGCGCGGGCCCCGCCGCCGGGGACGGTGATCAGGTCGTAGCCCCTGCCGTCGCTGCCCAGGTCGAACGCGAGCAGCTCCCCGGGATCGCCCGAGCGCCCGGCCGCCACCAGGGCGGCGCCCGCCCCGTCGCCGAAGACGACGCCCGCCGAGCGGTCGGCCGGGTCGAGCCAGGTCGAGTAGACGTCGGCGCCGACCAGCAGGATTCGCCCGTAGAGACCCGAGGCGACCAGCCCGTGGCAGACGGCGAGTCCGTAGACGAAGCCGCTGCACACGGCGGCGATGTCCAGGGCCGGCACGGTGCCGAGCCCGAGCCGCGCCGCCAGTGCGGGGGCGGTGCCCGGACAGAGGTGGTCGGGGGTCGCGGTGGCGAGGACCACCGCGTCCACCTCGCCCGCCGCCGGGGCGCGGGCCAGCAGCCGGGAGGCCGCCTCGTAGGCGAGGTCCCCGGTGGCGACGCCCGGTCCGGCGC
>NZ_NTGZ01000317.1 GCF_002551245.1 Streptomyces sp. rh34 | reverse complement strand
GCCTGGGCGGGCACCGTCGCACCGCCCTGTGGAGCGCCGGCACCGCGCCCGGCCGGGCCCACCAGGCCCCGCTCCCCGGGCTCGCCACCCCCGCGACCGCGCCCGAACTCACCTCCATGACCACCGCCGAGGAGACCACCGCCGACATCACCGCCACCGGCGCCAGCGCCACCGCCCACCCCGTCCAGCACATCCGCCCGCACCTGGACCGCCTCGGCGCGCTCGCCGCGGCCACCGCCCGCACGCTCGCCGACGGGGCCCCGGTCCGGATCGGCGGGCTGCCGAAGTACCTCCAACGCCCGCCGACCGCGCACGGCGTGGCCTTCGGGGCGATCGAGGACGAGACCGGCATGGTCAACCTCGTCTTCGCCCCGCACGTCTGGGACCGCTGCCACCGCACCCTCCTCGACGCCCCCGCCGTCATCATCACCGGCCGGGTCGAGCGCTCCGACGGCACGGTCAACGTGGCCGTCGGCCGAGTGGAGGCGCTCACCGTGGCCGGGCCCGTTCCCCGGCGCCACGTCGGGCGGCGCTAGGTGTATTGACCCGCAGGGTTGTTGACACGGGTGATGGGTGGGTGGCCGCCGAGTGCGGTGTGGCTGCGGTGGTGGTTGTAGGTGTGGAGGAAGTCTGCCAGGGCTTCGGCCCGCTCGGTGTTGGCGGTGTAGGGCCGGATGTAGGCCCATTCGTCGAGCAGGGTGCGGTTGAAGCGTTCGACCTTGCCGTTGGTCTGGGGCCGGTAGGCCCGGGTCAGCTTGCCTGTGGCGCCGAGGTCCGCGAGGGCGTTCCTCCAGGCCAGGCCCTTGCGGTAGGCCCAGGCGTTGTCCGTCAGGACCCGCTCGATGCGGGGGATGCCCTGGCGGTGGAAGAAGGCGGCTGCGCGGGTGAGGAAGCCCGCGCAGGTCGCGACCTTCTCGTCGGGGTGGATCTCGCTGTAGGCCAGGCGGGAATGGTCGTCGACGGCAGAGTGGATGTAGTCGAAGCCCATGTTGCTGCGGGTGGCGCGGCCGGCCTGGCGGCCCAGGGTCCTGTGACCGCCGCCGTCGGGGATCCGGCCGAGCTTCTTCACGTCGATGTGGATCAGCTCGCCGGGCCGGTCGCGTTCGTAGCGGCGGATCAGGGTGCCGGTCGGACGGTCGATCCAGGACAGCCGGTTCAGACCGTGGCGGGTCAGGATCCGGTGCACGGTCGAGGCGGGCAGGCCCAGGACCGGGCCGATGCGGGCGGGGCCGAGCTTGCGGGTCCTGCGGAGGTCGCAGACGCGAGCCTCGACGGCCCGTGGGGTGCGGTGCGGTGTGCGATGGGGCCTGCTGGAGCGGTCGGCCAGGCCCGAGTCACCCTCCGCGCGCCAACGGCGGATCCACTTGTGGGCGGTAGGCCTGGATATGCCCATTTCGGCCGCCACATGGGCAACTGGCCGCCCACCGAGGACGCGATCGACCAGGATTCGCCTGCCGTGAACGGTCAGCCGGGCATTACGGTGGGACACGAAGACCTCCGTGTGTGGTGTGGAGCCTAGACACCTCCACCACACCGGAGGTCTTCGCCATGATCAAGCCCGGTCGGCGTTAACAACGCTCGTGATCAATACAGCTAGGTCCTGTCGTCACACTCCCGCCCGCCCTTCGGGCGACGACGGGAGTGTGACGGCAGGACCTGGAGCATCTGCCGGACACACCGCACACGACTTCCGCTCATGATCATCAGATGTGGTGAACCCTCCCGGTTCCAGGGGGGATACGCCCATATCGCCCACCATGATGAGGTCGTCCCACCCACCTCCCCGCAGGAGTACGACGATGTCAGAGACGTCCGAGCCCAATGTCGGTGCCTTCACCCTCGGCGGCCCGCTCACCGCTGAACCGGCCGGGCCCATCGAGGTACCGGAGCACGAGGAGTGGCCCCTGCCGAACGGCTTCGCGTGGGTCTTCCCCGGCGAGGGCAACCGGGGCAGCCTCGCCCGGCCCGTGATCATGGCCGACGGCTTCAACCTCGGCCGGAGCAAGCTCGACGTGCTCTACCACGGGCTGGAGAACGGCAGCTTCCCGTTCATCAGCGAGCTGCGCCGGCGTGGCAGGGACGTGATCCTCCTCGGCTTCGAGGAGCGCAGCGCCTCGATCCTGGACAACGCGGAGGCGGCGGTGGCCGCCATCCTGCGGGCGACCGCCGAGCAGGTGGGCGACACCCGCCTGGTCGTCGGCGGCTTCAGCATGGGAGGCATCGTCACCCGCTACGCACTCGCCAAGCTGGAGACGCAGCGGATGGACCACAGGACCGCGCTGTACTTCTCCTACGACAGCCCGCACCGTGGCGCTTCCATCCCGGTGGGCGTGCAGGCGTTCTCCCACTTCATCCCGTTCCCGAACGACTTCGCGAGGCAGATGGACAGCCAGGCCGCGCGTCAGATGCTGTGGCAGCACTACGACAAGGACACCGAGAAGATCACGGTCGCCCCGGAGCGCGAGGAGTTCCTGGCCGCCCTGGACCGGGTCGGTTCCTGGCCGCGGATCCCGGTGAAGATCGCCGTGGCCAACGGCCGCGCCGACGGCGTCGGTCTGCCGGACGTGAAGCCCGGCGAGGTCGCGCTGCGGATCGACCGGATCTACCCCGGCACCAGCTTCTACACCCAGGCCCAGGGCGACGACGTGACGGCCGCGTACCTGAACCGCAGGTTCCCCAAGGCCGAGAAGACCATCGTGACCAACGGCTTCCCGGAACTGGACGGCGCGCCGGGCGGAACCCTGCACACGTACACGATCCTCTCCGGGGCGATGGAGAAGCTCGGCGGCAAGGTCGACCTGCGGCACGAGGACGTCTGCTTCGTCCCCACGGTCAGCGCGGTCGCGATCCGCGACATCGAGAAGCAGGACGACCTGTACGCGAACGTCGACGACCTGGACCCGCAGGAGAGCGAGCTCGACGCGTTCCTCTGCTCGTCCACGACCACCGAGCACACGGGCATCACCGAGGAGCTGTGCACCTGGATCATGGACCGGCTCCCCGGCTGATCCTCGTCCCGCGCCCGGGAACCTCCGGGCGGCCGACGGCTCGATCACGGGCGGCGTCGGACGGGCCATCGGGCACTTCGCCCCGTCCGACGTGGAGCACTGGCTCGACCTCGCCGAACAGCGCCTGAGCTGACAGGTGCTGAGGAAGCGCCCGGCCGGGCGGCGCTTCCTCAGCCGCCGAGGTGTTCGGCCCGATGTGCGGCCCAACGCTCCATCATCGACCCGAGTTCCTTCTCCAGGAACCGGAAGAACTCCAGGGTGTCGTTGATCCGGCGTCCCTGCGGGGTGTCGAGGCCGAACCGGTCCACGCCCTCCCGCATCGTGGCCTGCCAGTTCTTCAGGAGGGTGTCCCGCTCCAGCAGTGCGTCGTACCACTGGTCGCCCTGCACGCGATAGCGCTCGCGCCGGGACCCCGGCTCCCGCTCGCGGCTGACCATGTTGACCTGGGCGAGATAGCGGACGGCCCCCGACACGGCCGCCGGGCTGATCTTCAGCTGCTCGCTCAGCTCGGCTGAGGTGAGTGCTCCCCGCTCCGACGAGAGCAGGGCGGCGAAGACCCTGGCCGGCATGCGCGCCATGCCCGCCTGGACCAGCTGGGCGGCGAAGCGCTCCACGAAACGGGAGACGGCCGCCCCGTCGTCGCCGTCCACGCGGCTCTCTTTCCGCCGCTCATCCATGCTCCGACCCCGGTCCCTGTGGTTCCTGACGCTCGTGCGCGCCCGCGCCTTCGGTCAGTCTATCGAGCGATTCATACACTTTCTTAACTTCACACACTTCTGAAAGAAGCGTACTTTCGGAATATGAAGAAGGCAATCACTGTCGCCGGACTGCACAAGTCGTTCGGTCGGACGCATGCCCTCACCGGCCTTGACCTCTCCGTCGAAGCAGGGGAGGTCCACGGCTTCCTCGGACCCAACGGAGCCGGTAAGTCCACGACGATCCGCATCCTGCTGGGGCTGCTGCGCGCCGACTCCGGCGGCGCCCAGCTCCTCGGCAAGGACCCGTGGAAGGACGCGGTCGAGCTGCACCGGCGGCTCGCCTACGTCCCCGGGGACGTGGAGCTGTGGCCGGGCCTCACCGGAGGAGAGGCCATCGACCTGCTGGCGAAGCTGCGCGGCGGCCTCGACCGGCGGCGGCGCGACGAACTCATCGAACGGTTCGACCTCGATCCGGTCAAGAAGGGCCGCGCCTACTCCAAGGGCAACCGGCAGAAGGTCGCCATCGTCGCCGCGCTCGCCTCCGACGCCGAACTGCTCCTCCTCGACGAGCCCACCGCCGGCCTCGACCCCCTGATGGAGGTCGTCTTCCAGGACGTCATCCTCCAGGCGAAGGCGGCGGGGAAGACCGTGTTGCTCTCCAGCCACATCCTGGCCCAGGTCGAGAAGCTCTGCGACCGCGTCAGCATCGTCCGCCAGGGCCGCATCGTGCAGTCGGGCACGCTCGGCGAGATGCGCCACCTCACGCGCACGACCGTCGAGGCCGAGACCGAGCGCCCGGCCACCGGGCTCGACGCGATGCCCGGTGTGCACGGACTGAAGGTGACGGACCGGAGGGTGAACTTCGCCGTGGACGGCGCACACCTCGACGCCGCGATCCGCAGGCTCGGCGAGTTCGGCATCCGGAGCCTGACCAGCCACCCGCCGACGCTCGAAGAGCTGATGCTGCGTCATTACGGTGACGAGCTCGCGTCCAACGGCCGGACGGGCAACGGCGACCCCACGCCCTCCGACGCGTCGGCGCCCTCCGGTACGGCGCCCTCCACCTCCACCGGCGGAAAGGGCGGCGTTCCCCGATGACCAGCACCGTCGCGCCGCTCGACGCCTCCGGAAGGCCCGCGCCCGCCAGGACCGCTTCCGTCGCCTTCACCGGCACCGGGACCCTGGTCCGGTTCGGCCTGCGCCGGGACCGCGTCCGCATGTCCGTGTGGCTGCTCGCCCTCACCCTGGGCACGCTGGCCACGGCGGCCCAGTACAAGGCGCTGTATTCCACTCCCGAAGAGCGCGCCGCGGCCGTCAGCTCCATGGACAGCCCGGCCGCGCTCGCCATGACCGGCCCTCGTCACTATCTCTCCGACTACACCGCCGGAGCGATGCTCGGTCACCAACTGCTCGGCTTCATGGCCGTCCTCGTCGGTCTGATGAGCATCCTGATCGTCACCCGGCACACCCGCGACGAGGAGGAGACCGGCCGCGCCGAACTGGTCCGATCCACCGTCGTCGGACATCACGCGCACCTCGCCTCCGCACTGGCGCTCGCCGCCGTGGCCAACCTCGCGCTCGCCCTGCTGCTGGCCCTGGGCCTCACCGCGATGGGCATCGACGGAATCGGCCCCGGCGGGGCGCTGCTGTACGGCCTCACGCACGCCGCGATCGGGCTCGTCTTCGCCGGGATCGCCGCCGTCACCGCACAGATCACGGCGCACACCCGGGGCGCCTCGGGCATGGCGCTCGCGGCGATCGGCGTCGCCTACGTACTGCGGGCCTCCGGCGACGTGGGCAACGACGCCCTGTCCTGGCTGAGCCCGATCGGCTGGATCCAGCGCACCTACGTCTTCGTCGACGACCGGTGGTGGCCGCTCGCGCTCTGCCTGGCCCTCGCCGCGCTGACCGCGGCGTACGGCTTCGTGCTGAGCACCCGACGCGATGTCGGCGCGGGCCTGCGCGCCGCGCGGCTCGGCCGGCGTACGGCCTCCGACGCGCTCACCCGGCCCTTCGGCTTCGCCCTGCGGCTGCACCGGGCGACCCTGCTGGGCTTCGGCGCCGGGCTGTGCCTGATGGGCGTCATGTACGGCTCGATCCTCGGCGAGGCCGCCGACATGGTGAAGGACATCGAACAGATCCAGGAGGCGCTGGCGAAAATCGGCGGCAGCACGGTGGCCGAGTCCTTCGCGTCCATGGTGATGGTGGTCGTCGCGGTCGTCGCCGCCGTGTACGTGGTGATGGCAGCGCTGCGACCGCGTGCCGAGGAGAGCGCCGGTCGCGCCGAACCGCTACTGGCGACCGGCCTCTCCCGGAACCGCTGGCTCGGGAGCCATGTCGCCGTCGCCCTGGCCGGCGGAACGGCGCTGCTGGTCCTCGCCGGGCTGGGCTTCGGCCTCTCGGGCGCGGCGTCGGCAGGGGACGGGGGCCTGGTCCTCGAACTGGTCGGAGCGGCCGCCGCGTACGCCCCCGCCCTGTGGGTGACCGTCGGAGTGGCCGTCCTGCTCTTCGGCTGGTTCCCGCGTGCGGGAGCGGTGGCCTGGATCGTGCCCGTGTACGCGTTCCTCGTCGGGTACCTGGGGCCGATCCTCCAGCTCCCGGGCTGGACGGAGAACCTGTCGCCCTTCGGCCACGTGCCCCAGCTCCCGGCCGCCGGGATGAACTGGGTCCCGCTGCTCGTCCTGACCGCCGTCGCCGCCGGCCTCATCCTGCTGGGGCTGACGGGCTTCCGCCGCCGGGATCTGGATACCAAGTGACGTAAGGGGAGCGGTGCTGGCGGCCTCTCACCATCCGGTCCACAGAAAGTGGTTGATCAGCAGCGCCGGAAACGCCGACGCGGCCAGCCACCAGCGCACACCCCGGCGGGGGAGCAGCGCCGTCGCCGGCAGCAGCCACAGCAGGAACGGCTGCCAGATGCGTTCGGTCTCCGCCTTGCTCATGCCGGAGAGGTCCGCGGCGAGCAGCGCCGCCAGCGCCGCCAGGACGAGCAGCGCCAGCCTCCCTTCCGGTGAGGCCGCCGCGGAGCCGCCCCGCAGTGCCCGTACGGCGCCGGGCGCGGCCACCGCGCTCCGGCGCAGCCCGGCGACGGCGGCGAGCCCGGCCGCGAGGGTCGCGCAGGCCAGATTGGCCCAGACCCAGTAGCCGTACGGGCGGACACCGCCCGCGCCCTGGTAGTAGCGCTCGACCAACAGGTGGTAGGCGGTCCACCAGTTGAACCCGGCGAGGGTGAACGCCACCGGGACCACGAGGGCGCCGCACAGGAACAACGGCACCGGGCGGACGGTCCGGGCGAGCACCAGCACGGCCAGCAGGACGGCCGCCATCAGCCCCAGCCCGTAACTCAGGTAGCAGGTCCACCCGAACAGCAGACCCCCGCCGACCGCCGCCATGCCCGGGAAACGGACCCGGCGCGTGGCGGCCAGCGTGAGCAGCGCCACCGACCAGGCGGCGACGGCCGCGAAGTAGCCGTCGGCGGAGACGCCCGCCCAGACGGCCGCCGGGGCGAGGACGAGGAAGGGCGCGGCGCGCCGGGCCAGACGCTCGTCAGCCAGCACCCGCACGGTGATCAGGGCGGCCAGCACCGCCGAACTGCCCACGACGACGCAGAAGACGGCCGCCCAGGCGCCGCCGCCGAGACCGACGCGGTCCAGCCACACGAAGGTCAGCGTCGCGCCCGGCGGATGCCCGGCGACATGCGCGGGCCAGTTGCCGGGCTCGCCGATCACGATGTGGTTCGTGAAGTCGCGGAGGGTGGCGGGGATGTCCTCGAAGCGGTCGATGACCCGCAGGTACTCGTGCTTCGTGGTGAGCCGCTTCGCGACGCCCCGGTGCCAGCCGTCGATCAGCGCCATCGAGAGGACCCAGGCCATCGACCCGGCCCAGGCCGCCGCCAGCAGCCCGCGCCAGGGCAGCCGGGCCGCGAGCGCCGGGCCGTGAGCGACCACCAGGATTGCCGTGATCAGAGCGGCCGGAGTGCCGGGACCCAGGTGGGGGTCCCAGGAGGCGAGCAGCGGCGGCCACTGGGCGCGCAGACTCCCGTCCCGGTTCTGGATGACATGGCCGACGGCCACCGCCGCCGTGACCAGCAGCACGCCCGCGGCGGCGGCGACCAGGTCGGC
>NZ_NTGZ01000316.1 GCF_002551245.1 Streptomyces sp. rh34 | reverse complement strand
GGGGGACGGGCTGTGGCTGCGGGACTCCGCGGGCCGCCCGGTGCGGCCCGCCATCTCCTGGATGGACGCCCGCGCCTCGGAGCTGGTGACCCGCTGGCTGGTGGACGGCACGATCAGCACCGCTTACGCGCACACCGGCTCCGGCATGTTCCCCGGGTGCCACGGGCCGCTGCTGAGCTGGCTCCAGGAACACGAGCCGGACTCACTGGACCGGGCCGCCGTCGCGGGGTACTGCGTCGACGCGGTCGCCCAGCGCCTCACCGACCGGGTGTGCCTCGACGCCTCCGACGCGACGCTGCCGTTCCTCGACCCCCGTACCCGCCGCTACGCGCCCCAGGCCCTGGCGGCCTGCGGTGTCGGGGAACGGGCGGGTCTGCTGCCTCCTCCCGCCGCTCCGGGAACGGTGCTCGGGCTGGACGGTCGCGGCGCCCGACTCCTGGGGCTGCCCGAGGGGCTGCCGGTCGTGGCGGGGCCGTACGACCTGCCGGCCTGCGCGATCGGCAGCGGGGTGCGCGAGGTGGGGGACGGCGTTCTCATCCTCGGCACCACCCTCGCGAGCCAGGTGCTGACCGACCGCGTCGACCTCGACCCGCTCGCCGAGCCCGCCGGTATGTGGCTGTGCACGCCCACCCCCGGCCGGTGGCTGCGCGCCATGCCCGCCATGGTGGGAACAGCGGCGCTGGAATGGGTGCTCGCCCTCGTCGGCGCGACCACGGCCGACGTGGACGCCCTGCTCACCGACAGCCCGCCCGGGGCCCGGGGCGTCCATGCCTTCCCCTTCCTCTCCGAAGCGGGCGAACGGGCCCCGTTCGTCGAGCCGTCGGCCCAGGGCAGACTCGACGGGCTCAGCCTGGCGACGGGCCGGGAGGACGCCGTGAGGGCCGTCTGCGAGGCCATCGGCTACGCGGCCCGGCACTGCCTGGACACGGCGGGGCTGAGCGGCACCCTCGCCCTGTGCGGCGGCGGCACCCGGTCGGTGATGTGGGCCCGCCTGATCGCCGACGTGCTCGGCCGGCCCGTCCGCGTTCCGCTGGAGGAGCAGGTCGGGGCGCTCGGCGTGGTGTCCGTCGCCCGGGCCTCCTTGTCCCCGGGGTACGAGGCGCCGCCGGGACGCCACCAGGTCGTCGAACCGCGTGCGGACGTACGGGCGCTGTACGAGGACGGATACGAGCGGTACCGGGCGGAGCTGGCGACGGCGCGAAACGAATGGAGGGCCCGCGCGCGGTCAGGCGGTTGACCGGACGCCTCTGGATCGGCCCGCCGTCCTGTTATTTATGACATGCCCATTGACACTACTAACACGCGCGCTGTTAATTTGACGCGAAGGAGGGCTCTCCGCCTCAAGACCGGGAGATTCCAGTGAAGCAACGCTCTGTCAGATCGTTCGCCGCTGCCTTGTCCGTGATGACGGTGTTCGTCTCCGCCGCCGCTTGTACGACGAAAGCGCCGAACGGCACGGACGGCCGGTCACCGGAGGACGCGAAGATCGCGTTCCTGATGCCCGATATCGCCTCCACCCGGTACGAGCTGTACGACGCCCCCCTCTTCAAGGCCAAGGTGAAGGAGCTCTGCGGTGGGTGCGCGGTCCTTTACCAGAACGCGGGCGGCGATGCGGCGAAGCAACAGCAGCAGGCCGACTCCGCTCTCGCGCAGGGCGCCGACGTCATCGTGATCGATCCGGTGGACTCCGCCGCGGCGGCCAGCACCGTCCGTACGGCACAGGGTCGAGGGGTCCCCGTCATCGCGTACGACCGGCCGATCCCGGCGGTCAAGGCCGACTACTACGTCTCCTTCGACAACGAGAAGATCGGCTCCATGATCGGCACGTCCCTGGTGGAGCACCTCAGGGCCACCTCGGCCGAGGGCGGTCTCCTCCAGGTCAACGGGTCGCCGACCGATGCGGCGGCGGGCCTGATCAAGAAGGGCATACACAGCGCGGTCGACTCCAGCGGATTCGATCTCCTCGCCGAGTACGACACCCCTGCCTGGGAACCGGGCAAGGCCCAGAGCTGGGTCAGCGGTCAGATCAGCAAGTTCCCGGGAAGGATCGCCGGAGTGGTGGCCGCCAACGACGGCACGGGCGGCGGTTCCATCGCCGCGTTCAAGGCGGCCGGAGCGACCGTGCCACCGGTGACGGGAAACGACGCCGAACTCGCCGCCGCCCAGCGGATCATCAAGGGCGACCAGTACAACACCATCTCCAAGCCCATCAAGACCGTCGCGGAAGCCGCCGCCACCGCTGCGTACGCCTTCTCCCAGGGAAAGAAGCCCCGCGGTGACACCACGCTCTTCGGCACCCCCTCGGAACTCTTCACCCCCACCGTGGTCACCCGGGAGAACATCGCGAAGGTTCTGGTGGGCGACGGGAAGCCGCTGAAGACCGCCCAGGTCTGCACGGCGACGTACGCCGCCGCCTGTGCCGAGGTGGGCCTCACCTAGTCCCGCCCCCTGCCCGACCGCGGCGACCACGGCGTCCACGATGGGCGGGACGCCTTCCCGCCCCGCCAGGGCCACCACTCCCCCGCCCGCCTCGGAAGGTCGGTCCATGTCCGCTGACTCCTCGCCCTCCCCTCATGAGGCGCCGGGTGGCTCGCTGCTCTCCCTGCGCGGAATCAGCAAGTCCTTCGGCGCCGTCGCCGCACTCACCGATGTACACCTCGACGTCGCCGCCGGGCAGGTCGTCGCCCTGGTCGGCGACAACGGCGCGGGTAAGTCGACCCTGGTCAAGGTGCTCTCCGGGGTGCACCAGCCGGACGCCGGAACCGTCGGCTTCGGCGCCGGGACGGTGACGATCCCCTCCCCGGCCACCGCACAGCGGCTCGGCATCGCGACCGTGTTCCAGGACCTCGCCCTGTGCGAGAACCTGAACGTGGTGGAAAACCTCTTCCTGGGACGCGAGTTACGTGGGCTGCGCCTGGACGAGGTGGGCATGGAGGTCCGCTCCCGCGCTCTGCTCGGGGAGCTGTCGGCCAAGATCCCCTCGGTACGCGTCCCGGTCGCGGCCCTGTCCGGCGGGCAGCGACAGACGGTGGCCATCGCGCGGACCCTCCTGGGCGACCCCAAGGTGATCATCCTGGACGAGCCGACGGCCGCCCTGGGCGTGGCGCAGACGGCGGAAGTCCTCAATCTGATCGAGCGTCTGAGGGAGCGTGGCCTGGGCGTCATCATGGTCAGCCACAACATGGCCGACGTGCGGGCCGTCGCCGACACCGTGGCCGTCCTGCGGCTCGGCCGCAACAACGGTGTCTTCGACGCGGCCGGGACGACGGCGTCGGAGCTGGTGGCGGCCATCACCGGAGCCACCGACAACGTGGTCAGCCGCCGCGCCGGCCGCGACCGGGCCACGGGCGACGGAACGGAGCCGGCGTACAGGACCGGTGCGGCGCACAAGGGGGAAGCATCATGACGGACCCGGCCGCTGTCACGAGCCCGGAGCTCTCCCGGGGCGGGCCCGTCGCGCCGACGCCCCGGTCCACCGGTGCGCGCGACCGCCTGCGGGCGCTGTCCGTCCGGCTGCGCGGCGGCGACCTCGGCCTCCTGCCCGTCCTCGCCGGGCTGGTCGTGATCTGGGTCGTGATGCAGATCCTCAACCCCATCTTCCTGTCGAGCGCGAACCTCACGAACCTCGCCCTCGAGAGCGTGCCGGTCGGCATCATCGCCCTGGGGGTCGTCTGTGTCCTCCTCGTCGGCCAGATCGATCTGTCGGTCGGCTCCATCAGCGGCCTCGGTGCTGCCGTGCTGGCGGTCCTCTTCGTGGACCGGGGGCTGCCGGCCTGGCTCGCCGTCACCGTCTCGCTGGCCCTCGCGGCGCTGATCGGCTGGTTCTACGCCCAGGTCCACAACCGGATCGGGGTACCCAGCTTCGTCATCACCCTCGGCGGGCTCCTCGGCTTCCTCGGTGTGCAGTTGTGGATACTCGGGCCCAAGGGATCGATCAACCTGCCCTTCGACTCCGGCCTGGTGACCTTCGCGCAACTCCAGTTCCTGCCGCCCTGGTTGGCGTACACGCTGGTTGTCGCGGGCGCGGCGGTGCTGTACGCGACCGGCGCCGCCCGTGCGGCGGAGCGCCGTCGGGCGGGGCTCACCGCCGCCTCCCGGCGTCTGCTCGCCGGGCGGAGCCTGGCGCTGCTGGCCGGCCTCGGCGCGGCGGTCTGGTATCTCCACCGGGACCGAGGGGTGGGCTGGATGTTCGTGTTCTTCCTCGCCCTGGTGCTGGCGCTGCACTACGTCCTGTCCCGCACCTCGTTCGGCAAGTCGATGTACGCGATCGGCGGCAACATGGAGGCCGCCCGGCGTGCGGGCGTGAACGTGAAGGCCGTCCTCACCACCGCGTTCGTGCTGTGCTCGACGCTCGCGTGCGTCGGCGGCGTGCTCTCCGCCTCGCGGCTCGCGGCGGCCAACCAGAGCAGCGGCGGCGGTGATGTCAACCTCAACGCCATCGCGGCGGCCGTCATCGGCGGCACCAGTCTGTTCGGCGGCCGGGGCACCGCGTTCGCCGCCCTGCTCGGCGTTCTCGTGATCCAGTCCATCTCCAGTGGGCTCACGCTGCTGAATCTCGACTCCGCGTACCGCTTCATGGTGACCGGCGGCGTACTGCTGCTGGCGGTGTCGTTGGATGCCGTGGCCCGGCGTTCACGGGTCTCCCACGGCAGGGCCTGAGGCACCGCCCGTATCCGGTGGGCACCGCGCATCCCAGGATCACGATCTCGGAGGAACCATGCGAAGCCGAGCACTCGCGCACATCGCCGCCCTGTTCCTGTCCACCGCCGTGGCGTCGGCCCTGCTCGCGGTGGGCGGGGGCGCGGCCCATGCCCGTACTCCGTCCCCGTCACCATCTCCGTCGCTGCCCGCTTCCGTCGACGGCGGGGCCTGGTCGTCCGGGCATCTCCAGGGCACGGCCATCGACCGCCGCAAGGGCCACATGTACTTCTCCTTCACCGATCTGCTGGTGAAGACCGACCTGTCGGGCCGGCCGATCGGCTCGGTCACCGGCTTCACCGGGCACCTGGGCGATCTGGACTTCAACACCGATGACGGCCGGGTCTACGGCTCCCTCGAGTACAAGGCCGCCGAAGCGTTCTACGTAGCGATCTTCGACGGGGCCCGCATCACCCGGATGAACATGGACCCCCGGACCACCGATGTGCTCTCCACCGTCCATCTCCGGGAGGTCGTGCGGGACTACACCGCCGATATGAACGGCGACGGGGTCTTCGACGGCAACACCGGGGATACCCCCGACCACCGCTACGGCTGCAGCGGAATCGACGGCGTCTCCTTCGGACCCGACCTGAACCGCCGGGGCGGCGGGCGGCTCACCGTCGCGTACGGGATCTACTCCAACACCGCCCGCACCGACAACGACCACCAGGTGCTGCTCCAGTACGACGTGCGCGGCTGGAGCAGGTACGAGAGGCCGCTCGTCGAAGGCGCTCATCACACCAGCGGCCCCGCGTCGCCCGACGGCAAGTTCTTCGCCTACACGGGCAACACCACGTACGGCGTCCAGAACCTGGAGTACGACCGGCACAGCGGCAACTGGCTGATGGCCGTGTACAAGGGCAGGAAGACGGGCTTTCCCCCCTACTCGCTCTACGTGGTGGACGGTTCGGAGCGCGCCCGTCGGGGCGAGGTGAAGGGGCAGCCGCGCCCCGAGACCGGCCGCATCGTCTCCCTCCTCCCGCACGGGCTGCACCACGAGCCGTCCGGTGTGTACGGGTACGAGTCGGGCGGCCAGTACGGTCTGGTCTCGCTCGACGACGGCCGCTTCTACGTGGCCGAGGCGGGTACGGTCGATTCCGGAGGAAACACCCTGCAGACCGGCCGGGCGGTGCTGCACCACTGGACGGGGGCGGTGCCCAACCCGTTCACCGTGCTGGAACGCCCCTGATCAGCGTCGCTCGACGATGTTCTCGGTCCGCCAGTGGTCCCACAGTTGCGCCGACTCCGCTTCCTGCGCCGGTGCCTCGGTGTCCAGCAGCCGCACCTGGGCACCCGGGCCCGCAAGGTCCGTCCGGTAGGGGTGGGGCGGTCCGGGCGGGCGGGTGCCGAGGGCGGTGACGGAGCCGATGATCCGGTTCGGGCCGAGGACGCCGGGCAGTTCACGCATCTCCGGGTCGGTCAGGTCGAGGTCCTCGACCAGCAGTTCCCGGCCGTCGTGCACGGCCCGGGTCCTGGCCCGGACGCGGCCACCGCGCTCACCGGAGCGGCCCAGGACGAGAGTGTCGCGCCACAGCATCCGGGCTCCCGGCGCGAGCGTCACCTCCATCGTGCGGTCGACCCATGCCCCGTGCGCGACGACGAACGGCTTCCCGTCCCAGTCCAGTCGGCCTCCTGCCGCGATGTCGATCCTGGCCCGCCACGCCGATCTGCCTCCCCGGTGGTCGTACGCCACCAGACCGGAGGGTTCGACCAGTTCCAGGCGGGCCCCCGGGCCGACCGAGACGTGCAGCCGGAGATCGTCGCCGGCCAGCAGACCCGCCCGGGTGCCGACGAGGGCGATCCGCAGGCGGTCCGCGCACGGCAGCAGGGGGCGGGGGGCGAGGAACGCCCCGGGAGTCAGCTCGCGGGCGAGGTGCCGGCCGGAGGCGTCACGCTCGACGGCGACGACCGTGGGGGTGTCGGGCTCGGCCGGGCGGGCGGCGGGCGAGGGCGGGCCGGTCACGAGCCGTCGTGGCTGTGGCTGTGGCTGTGGGGCGCCATCGGGCCGGGGTCGGTCGGGACATGGGTGCCGGAGCGGTGGCGTACCAGCACGGCCCGCACCCAGTCGGCCAGTTGGGCGATCGACTCCGGGTCGTGTTTGGACAGCGCGAGGACGGGCAGACCGTCGCGGGCCCGTTCGGCGTCGGCGAACATCGCGGTCACGTCGACCTCCACGTGGGGGGCCAGGTCGGTCTTGTTGATGACCAGGAGGTCCGCGCCGGTGATGCCCGGGCCGCCCTTGCGGGCGACGTCCCCGCCGCCCGCGACGTCGATGCTGAAGAGCTGGGCGTCGGCGAGGGCGGGGCTGAACGTGGCGGTGAGGTTGTCGCCCCCGCTTTCGATGAGCACCAGGTCCAGCGGTCCGTAGGCCTCCTCCAGGTCTTCGACCGCGTCGAGGTTGGCGCTCACGTCGTCGCGGATCGCGGTGTGGGGGCAGGCTCCGGTCTCGACGGCGCGGATGCGTTCGGTGGGCAGGACGCCGGCCGAGCGGAGGAAGCGGGCGTCCTCGTCGGTGTAGATGTCGTTGGTGACGACGGCCATGGAGAGCTCGCCGGCCAGTTCGCGGCAGAGGGTGGCGAGGATGGAGCTCTTGCCGGTGCCGACGGGGCCGGCGACGCCGAGGCGCAGGGCGCGCGGCTGGTTGAGCGGCTGGTGGTCGTGCTCGTTGGGGCCCTGGGCCGGTTGTCCGGGCTGCTGGGCGGATGCGTTGTCAGGCAAGGAAGAGTCTCCGTTCGCGTCGGTCGTGTTCGAGTGCCCACTGCTCGGTGAGCGGTGGTGTACGGGCGGGGAGTTCCGCGGGGGTGCGCACGGCCAGTGCTGCGGTGACGGTGGTCGCGGCGTCCGCCTCGGCGGCGATGATCCACGCGACCGAGTCGAGGGGGTCGCCGGGCAGCAGCTTGAGTGCGGCGGAGGCGATGGTCTGCAGCTCGTCGTAGACGACGCCGTGGGCCAGCGCCTCCTCCCCCGCCCCCAGGACGGCCCCGAGCGCCCCGAGGGCGACCGGCCGCAGGGGGCGCGGGTGGAGCTGTTTCAGGGCGGTGACCGCGGGATGGTACGGGGCCAGCCTGCGGGCGAGGCGGTGCACGCCTCGGCCCAGTGCGGCGGCTGTCTCTTATACACATCTCTGA
>NZ_NTGZ01000315.1 GCF_002551245.1 Streptomyces sp. rh34 | reverse complement strand
GTTCCGCGGCACCCGCCGCTTCCTCCGTTCCGGCCCCCGGGGCGGCCCTCGTTCCGGCCCCCGGTGCTCCGGTCGGCGCGGCCGGCCCGGGGGCGGGGCGGGGCGACGCGGGGTTCGAGCCGTACGACTTCCTGCCGACCGACCCGTGGCACGGGAAAGACTTCAGGGAGGCCCGTTGGGCCTCCCTGAAGCGGGATTCCGGCGGACTGATGGCCGACTTCCCCGCTGATCCCGCTGATCCCGCTGATCCCGCTGATCCCGCTGATCCAACTGACCCAGCTGACCCAACTGATCCCGAGGGTCCCGCTGGTCCCACCGATGTCGCCGCGGGCCGCCCCGCGCCGAAGCCTGAGCCGGAGCCGGATCGCCGGTGGCCTACTCCTTGACGCCGAAGAACGGCTCCAGCGGCTTCGGCAGCTGGTCGTTGCAGGCCAGCGCGCCGGTCCTGGTCAGGGCGTCGTCCACGCAGGTGTAGTAGTCGCGGTAGACGAGTTGCACGGTGAACGTGGTCGCCACGATGAGCAGCGCCAGCAGGCCGGTCACCAGGCCGCTCACGGCCGCCGTGGTCTGCTGCCTGCTGCTGACGTTCTGTGACGCGGCCGGCGTGGGCGCGGTGGGCGAGGCTCCGGAGACATCGCCCGCCGTGGCTCCCGTGCCCGTCCCGGTCCCCGTGGCGGTCCCGGTGCCGCCCGCCGCCGTACGGTCCGTCGCGGAGGCGCTCCTCGGCGGGGTGCGGAGCGCGCTGATCGCCCAGTACGTCGAGAGCGCGCCCAGCAGCAGGGCGAGCTCCGAGAATTCGAAGAGGGCGAAGAAGAAGGCCCACATACCGCCGAGCACGGCGTAGCGGGCGCGGCGCTGTGCGGGGTCGGTGGGGTCCCAGCGGAGTCCGCCCGGTCCACCGCGCTCGGATCCGCCCTTGCCTCCCGGGCCGCCGGAGCCGTTCCCGCCGGGGCCGCCGCCGAAGCCGCCGCTGCCCCGGCCGGGCTGCTTGCTGCTCCACTGGCTGCCCCACGCCGGGCGGTCCCCGGTGGAGCCGTTCCCGTCGGACCCGCCGTTCCCATCGGACCCGCCGTTCCCGTCCGACCCCTCCGCCCCGTCGGTCCCGGCGGGGCGGCGCGGCTGCCACGGCTGGTCAGGACGGTCCGCGGGCGGTGCCGCGAACGGGTTGTCCTCCTGAGGCTTCCCGGCGGAGCCGGAGGCCGGTGCGGATCCCGAGGAGGAATCCGGTGAGGAGGACCCCGGAGGGGAGGAGTCCGGCGAAGAGGGCCGGCGTTCCCGCATCAGCGGAGCGGACGGCTCGGGCAGGGGGAGGCGGAAGGCGGTGCGACGGCGTCGGTCCGGCATGTGGTGAACGTCTTCCCCATCTCGTCATGTCCGCCCGTAGGACGGTTCGTCCGCCCGGTGGACGGCTCGCTGTCCCCTGACGCTACCTCCCGGTCACGCCCCCGTCCCGTGGGGGCCGTCGGGTGTGCCGGTATCGTTGCTGACGGTCGGCCCGTTCGTAGGGTTCCCCGTATCGGGCGAAGCGATACTTTCGTACGACCCTACAAAGAGCATGCCGTACCTGCGCCATCATGCGGTCATCACGTGAGAAAGGGCCCCGACGTGGCCTCCCCGCCCCCCTCCGCCTCTCCTGCCCGGCTGGTCGTCCTGGTCTCCGGATCCGGTACGAATCTCCAGGCGCTGCTCGACGCCATCGGCGACGACCCGGCGGCGTACGGGGCGCGGATCGTCGCCGTCGGAGCGGACCGCGACGGCACAGGCGGCGTGGAGCGCGCGGAGCGGGCCGGAATCCCCACGTTCGTGTGCAGGCTCAAGGACCACGCGACCCGCGCCGAGTGGGACGAGGCGCTCACCGCGCAGGTCGCCGCGCACCGCCCGGACCTCGTCGTCTCCGCCGGTTTCATGAAGATCGTCGGCCCGGCGTTCCTCGCCGCGTTCGGCGGCCGGACCGTCAACACCCACCCCGCCCTGCTGCCCAGCTTTCCCGGTGCCCACGGAGTGCGTGACGCGCTCGCGTACGGCGTGAAGGTCACCGGCTGCACCGTCCACTTCGTCGACGACGGCGTCGACACCGGTCCGATCATCGCGCAGGGCGTGGTCGAGGTGACCGAGGAGGACACCCCGGAGGGCGAAGCCGCCCTCCATGAACGGATCAAGGAAGTCGAGCGCTCGCTGCTCGTCGAGGCCGTGGGGCGGATCGCCCGTGACGGCCATCGCATTGAGGGACGAAAGGTTCATCTCGGTCATGTCGGTGAATAAGCCCATCCGCCGCGCTCTGGTCAGTGTCTACGACAAGACGGGGCTCGAAGACCTCGCCCGCGGTCTGCACGAGGCGGGCGTCGAACTCGTCTCCACCGGCTCCACCGCCGGGAGGATCGCCGCCGCCGGAGTGCCGGTCACCAAGGTCGAGGAGCTCACCGGCTTCCCCGAGTGCCTGGACGGCCGGGTCAAGACGCTGCACCCCCGCGTCCACGCCGGCATCCTCGCCGACCTCCGTCTCGACGCCCACCGTGAGCAGCTCGCCGAGCTCGGCGTCGAGCCCTTCGACCTGGTCGTGGTGAACCTCTACCCGTTCAAGGAGACGGTCGCCTCGGGCGCCTCCGACGACGCGTGCGTCGAGCAGATCGACATCGGCGGCCCCTCGATGGTCCGCGCCGCCGCCAAGAACCACCCGTCCGTCGCCGTCGTCACCAGCCCCGAGCGGTACGCCGACGTCCTCGCCGCCGTCAAGGCCGGCGGCTTCGACCTCACCGCCCGCAAGCGGCTCGCCGCGGAGGCCTTCCAGCACACCGCCGCCTACGACGTGGCCGTCGCTTCCTGGTTCGCCGACGACTACGCGGCGGCCGGCGACTCGGGCCTCCCCGAGTTCCTCGGCGACACCTTCACGCGCAAGAACGTCCTGCGCTACGGCGAGAACCCGCACCAGCCGGCCGCGCTCTACACCTCCGGCGACGGCGGTCTCGCCGAGGCCGAGCAGCTGCACGGCAAGGAGATGTCCTACAACAACTACACGGACACCGACGCCGCCCGCCGCGCCGCCTACGACCACGCCGAGCCCTGCGTCGCGATCATCAAGCACGCCAACCCGTGCGGCATCGCCATCGCCGACGACGTCGCGACCGCGCACCGCAACGCGCACGCCTGCGACCCGCTCTCCGCGTTCGGCGGCGTCATCGCCGTCAACCGGCCGGTCACCGTCGAGCTGGCCGAGCAGGTCGCGGAGATCTTCACCGAGGTCATCGTCGCCCCGGCCTACGAGGACGGCGCCGTCGAGGTGCTGTCCCGCAAGAAGAACATCCGCGTGCTGCTCGCCCCCGAGGCACCCGCCGCCGCGTTCGAGGTCAAGGCCATCGACGGCGGCGCGCTGCTCCAGGTCGCCGACCGCCTCCAGGCCGACGGTGACGACCCGGCCCACTGGACCCTGGCCGCCGGCGAGGCGCTCTCCGAGGCCGAGCTGAAGGAGCTGGCCTTCGCCTGGAAGGCGTCCCGGGCCGTCAAGTCCAACGCGATTCTCCTCGCCAAGGACGGCGCCTCGGTCGGCGTGGGCATGGGCCAGGTCAACCGCGTCGACTCCGCGAAGCTCGCCGTGGCGCGGGCCGGCGAGGAGCGGGCGGCCGGTTCGTACGCCGCCTCCGACGCCTTCTTCCCGTTCCCCGACGGCCTGGAGATCCTCACGGCCGCCGGCGTCAAGGCCGTCGTTCAGCCCGGCGGGTCCGTCCGCGACGAGCAGGTGGTCGAGGCCGCGAAGAAGGCCGGCGTGACCATGTACTTCACGGGCACGCGCCACTTCTTCCACTGACCGGGACCGCTGACCCGGGGCTACTGGCCGGGACCACTGGCCGGGGCCACTGACCCGGGGCCACTGACCGGGACCAGTGACCGGGTGGCCGGGATCGCCGACCGGTGCCTCTTCCACCGGCTCCCACCGACCCGACCCCGCCCGACCCGAGGCCGCACTCCGACACGGGGTGCGGCCTCGGCCGTGTCCGTCGTACGGGATCGGCTCGCGGCTCTGTTCTAATGAACGGCCGCATCCCATGACGTAACCGATGAACGTGACGGATCCGATGAGCGGCCGTGAAATCCCTAGCGGGGGCAGTCACCGTGCTTGAGCTGAACAAGAGTGGAACGGACCGGTCGGGACCGGGACGCCTGCCCGCCCAGGACCCGGGGCCCGACGCCGCCCCGGACGCCCGCCCGGCGGACGGCTTCCCACGTACGGGCGAGACCTCCTCCGAACGCGTGCCCCTGCGCCCGTACCTCATCGCCGGCGCGATCCTGTGCGCGCTCTACTTCCTCTACTCGTACTTCCAGTACAGCCGCTTCGGATCGCCCTCCTGGGACCTGGGCATCTTCGAGCAGGAGGTCCGGGCGTACGCCGCGTTCGACGCCCCGGTCGTCGACATCAAGGGCCCCGGATATCTGATTCTCGGCGACCACTTCTCGCCGATCGTGGCGCTGCTGGCCCCGCTGTACTGGCTGTGGCCGTCGGCCGCGTCCCTGCTGTTCGCCCAGGCCGCGCTGTTCGCGCTGGGAGCGGTCGTCGTCGGCCGCACCACCCAGCAGCTTCTCGGCGGTCGCTCCGGGCTCTGCGTCACCGTCGCGTACGGACTCTCCTGGGGGATCCAGGAAGCGGTCAAGGCCGACTTCCACGAGATCGCGTTCGCCGTACCGCTGCTGGCCCTCGTCTGCCGGGCCCTGCTCCTGCGGCGCTGGACGGCCGCCCTGCTGTGGTCGCTCCCCCTGGTCCTGGTCAAGGAGGACCTGGGCGCCACCGTGGCCGTCGTCGGCTTCCTGCTCTTCGTGTACGGCCGCCGTCTCCAGGGCGCGCTGCTCGCCGCCTTCGGGGTCGCCGCCTTCGTCGTCACGCTCCTGGTCCTCATCCCGGCGGCCAGCAGCGCGGGCACCTACGACTACTGGCAGAAGATCGACAAGAACGGCGAGCAGGACGTCTCGATGCTGGACTCCGTCCTCGGCGTCCTCAACTCCTCCGTCAAGATCGAGATGCTGGTCTTCCTGCTCGGCATCACCGCGTTCATGGCGCTGCGTTCACCGCTGACGCTGCTGATCGTCCCCACGCTCGGCTGGCGGCTGCTCTCGCAGGACAGCAACCACTGGGGCATGGTCTGGCACTACAGCGCGATCCTCATGCCGGTCCTCTTCCTCGCGCTGGCCGACGGTGTCCGCCGCAGCCGCGGCTCGGACCGGCCCTGGCTCGCCTCGTACGCGAAGGTCGCCGTGCCCGTCGCCGCCGCGATCGCCGTCGCGATGACCCAGCACCTGCCCCTGCGCGACCTGCTGCGCCCGGAGACCTACCGCACCGACGACGCCCGCAGCCAGCAGGCCCGGGCGGCGCTCGACGCCATCCCGGCCGGGGCGCGGGTCGAGACGGACATCACGCTGATGGCGCACCTCACCTCCGACCGCACCGTCTACTGGGTCGGAGGAGCCCCGGGCACCGCACCCGACATCGTCGCCATCAACCTGGACTTCGGCTGGTCCCGCCCGATCCAGGACCCGGTGGCGTACGCCGAGCAGCTGCACCCCGAGGCGCGCTACCGGCTCAAGCACCGGGGCGGCAGCTTCGTGGTGATGGAGCGCACGACACCGGAGCCGGCGGAGATCCCGGGCGTCCGGGGCGACTGACCGCGGCCCCGGGCCCGTACGCGCGAAGGCCGCACCCGGTGGACGGGTGCGGCCTTCGTACGCGCGAGGTGCTGCGGCGGGTCAGTGGGACTTGACGACCACCGACGAGCAGACCTTGTCCGCGAACGTCTGCTTCTTCGCGTCCCACAGCGGCCACAGCCAGCCGATGTAGCAGGCGATGCTGTCCAGGAAGTGGGCCAGGCGGCGCACGAAGGCCATGCCGAAGCCCAGCGGACGGCCGTCGGCCTCGCGCAGCAGGCGGATGCCCACGGCCTTCTTGCCGATCGTCTGGCCGGTGGTGCCCTCCTGGTACAGCTGCCAGATGGCCACGGCGAGGAGACCGATGAAGCCGATGACACCGAGGATCGCGCCGAACGAGTCGCCGACCCCACCGCCGATGATGACCAGGATGTACGGGACCATCATGACGAGCCCGTCGACGATCAGCCCGCCGAAGCGCAGACCCCAGTGGGCCAGCTCCGGCATGCCGCCCTGGCCGGGCTGCTGCGGGTAGCCGCCGCCGTAGGGCTGGCCGGGCTGCTGCGGGTAGCCGGGCTGCTGGGGGTACCCCGGCTGCTGCTGCGGGTAGCCGTAGCCCTGCGGCGGGACACCCTGCGGAGCCTGCTGCGGGTAGCCGTAACCCGGCTGTCCCTGCGGCGGGCCCTGGGGCGGCTGGCCGGGCTGCTGCCCGTACGGGTTGTTCGGGTCGCCGAAGCTCATAAGGGGTGTTCCTTCAACAGACGTGTGGGGACGAGATGGCCACACGGAGGAAGGACATCGATCAGCGGCCCGCCCCCCCGTACAACCGCGGCCCTCATCGTTATGAGCGAGACCCTTGTTTGTCCAGTCCGGGGCTCCCGACGTTGTGCAAGTGCAATGTCCGGTACGGGGGCGGTACCGGCAATTGGTATGCGGGCGGGGTCATCCGCGAGGATGGGGCCATGACTGCCCAGATTCTCGATGGCAAGGCCACCGCTGCCGCGATCAAAACCGATCTGACCGTCCGTGTGGCGGCCCTCAAGGCCCAGGGGATCACTCCCGGCCTCGGAACCCTGCTCGTCGGGGACGACCCGGGCAGCCGGTGGTACGTCAACGGCAAGCACCGTGACTGCGCCCAGGTCGGCATCGGCTCCATCCAGCGCGAACTTCCCGACACCGCCACGCAGGAGGAGATCGAGGACGTCGTCCGGGAGCTCAACGCCAACCCCGAGTGCACCGGTTACATCGTCCAGCTGCCGCTGCCCAAGGGCATCGACACCAACCGGGTCCTGGAGCTGATGGACCCGGCGAAGGACGCCGACGGGCTGCACCCGATGAGCCTCGGCCGCCTCGTCCTCAACGAGGCCGGCCCGTTGCCCTGCACCCCGCAGGGCGTCGTCCAGCTGCTGCGCGCGCACGGCGTGGAGATCAACGGGGCGCATGTCGTGGTCGTCGGACGCGGTGTCACCATCGGCCGGTCGATCCCGCTCCTGCTGACCCGCAAGTCGGAGAACGCCACGGTGACCCAGTGCCACACCGGCACCCGGGACCTCTCCTCCCACCTGCGGCAGGCCGACATCATCGTCGCCGCCGCCGGTGTGCAGCACCTGATCAAGCCGGAGGACGTGAAGCCGGGCGCGGCGGTGCTCGACGTCGGCGTCAGCCGGGACGCGGACGGCAAGATCGTCGGCGACGTGCACCCGGGGGTCCGCGAGGTGGCCGCCTGGGTCGCCCCGAACCCCGGGGGCGTCGGCCCGATGACCCGTGCGCAGCTGCTGGTCAACGTGGTCGAGGCCGCCGAGCTGGCCGCTGCCGAGGCCGCCGACGCCGCCGCGACGAGCTGACGGCCGGATCCGGAGGGAACCTCATGGGTGCTGGTACGAGTCCGGCCGACCCCGCCCCCGCAGGCCGGGCGGCGGACGAGCCGCGCGAACCGGACGAGCAGGACGGGGCCGCCGAATCCACCGAATCCACCGGGGCCGCCGGACCGGACCCGGCCTCGGACACGGGAACCGCCACGTCCACGTCCGTGTCCACGTCCACGGACACGGACGAGGCCGGCGGGCGGCCCCGTCGGTCGCGGCGGTTCCCGCGGTTCACCCGGGACACCGCCCGGCCCGAGGGCGGCGGCAGGGCGGCGTCCGGCGACGCGCCCGCCCCGGCCCGGCAGTGGCCTGTCTCTTATACACATCTCTGATGGCGCG
>NZ_NTGZ01000314.1 GCF_002551245.1 Streptomyces sp. rh34 | reverse complement strand
GGACCGGCCCGACTGGGCGGGCCGGGCGACCGGCAGCGGGGCCGCGGCCCGGCGCATGTGGAGCAGGCAGCCCCGTGCCTCGGTGCTGCTGCCGGCCGGCCGGGCCTTCGACGCGCTGGAGGTCCCGGAGTCCGCGGGGTTCCTGGCGCTGGCCCGGATGGAGCGGATGGACCTGACGCTGGGCCCGGTGACCCGCACGCCCGACCGCCGGATGCTGTTCTTCGTGCTGCCGGGCGCCGCCGCCAAGGTCTCCGAGCTGGTGCGCGGGCTCGGCTGGAACGCCGAGGCGATCGACCTGACCGGCCGCGGCGAGGGCCACTACGTCGCCGCCCCGCCCACCCGGGTCGGCGCCCGGGGGGCCGTGCAGTGGGCCCGGCAGCCCACGCATGCCAACCGCTGGCTGCCCGATGTGGACGAGCTGATCAGCCCGCTGGCGTACGCCTGCGCACGGGAGGCGACCGACGCCCGTACGCGCGTTCCGTAGCGCCCGGACGGCGTCTCCCGGGGCTCCGGTCAGGGCCTTTCGTAGGGTGGTCCCCATCTATGGGGATATCGAAAGGCTGTGCCATGCCGGACCGGGCAGATGCACGTACGGAGACAGACACGGCGACGGGCGGTGCCCACGAGGCACGGCCCGCCGTCCGCGTACAGGGGCTGTGGAAGCGGTTCGGGGATCAGGTCGCCGTCGGGGGGATCGATCTGGAGCTGCCCGCGGGGAAGTTCATCGGCCTGGTGGGGCCCAACGGGGCGGGCAAGACGACGACGCTCTCGATGGTCACCGGGCTGCTGCGGCCCGACATGGGGAGGATCGAGGTCGCGGGCCACGACGTGTGGACGGATCCGGTCGAGGTGAAGTCCCGGATCGGGGTGCTGCCCGAGGGGCTGCGGCTGTTCGAGCGGCTCTCGGGCCGTGAACTGCTGGCCTACAACGGGCGGTTGCGCGGCCTGCCGGGGCAGGAGGTGGACAAGCGGGCCACCCAGTTGCTGGACGTGCTGGATCTCGCGGGCTCGCAGCACAAGCTGGTCGTGGACTACTCGACCGGCATGCGGAAGAAGATCGGACTCGCGGCGGCCCTGCTCCACAACCCCGAAGTGCTCTTCCTGGACGAACCGTTCGAGGGTGTCGACCCGGTCTCGGCGCAGACCATCCGCGGGGTGCTGGAGCGCTACACCCGGTCCGGGGCGACCGTGGTCTTCTCCAGCCACGTGATGGAGCTGGTCGAGTCGCTGTGCGACTGGGTCGCCGTGATGGCGGCGGGCCGGATCAAGGCGCGGGGCACGCTGGCCGAGGTGCGCGGCGACGCCCCCTCGCTGCAGAACGCCTTCCTCGAACTCGTCGGCGCGGGCGGCCGGGACGCCGGCGACTCCCTCGACTGGCTGGGTGGCTCCCGATGAGCGTGCTGGACGCCCCGGTCACCTCGGCCGCCCAGGCGGCGCCGACGACGGGGCTGACCCCGATCTTCGTCCGGCTCAAGCTGACGCTGCTGCGCAACGGACTGCGGCAGTCCTCCGGGCGCAAGGCGGTGTTCATCACCTCCCTGGTCTTCACGCTGCTGCTCGCCGCGGGTCAGGTGCTCGGCCTGGTCCTGCTGCGCGGCAACGAGCACGCGGGCACCGTCGTGGTGCTGCTGACCGGTGTCGTGGCGCTCGGCTGGGCGGTGCTGCCGCTGTTCTTCCCCACGGGTGACGACACCCTCGACCCGACCCGGCTGGTGATGCTGCCGCTGCGGCCCGAGCCGCTGATCCGGGCCCTGCTGGTGTCCTCGATGATCGGCATCGGCCCGCTGTTCACCCTGTGCCTGGTGGCCGGTTCGGTTCTCGCGCTGGCGCACGGGGCGGCGGGCGTGGTGTTCGCGGTGCTCGCGGTCCCGCTGACGATGCTGCTCTGCGTGGCCCTGTCCCGGGCGGTGACCACGGCCAACGTCCGGCTGCTGAACTCCCGCAAGGGCCGCGACCTCGCGGTGCTCAGCGGTCTGGTGATCGCGGTGGGCATCCAGTTCGTCAACTTCGGCGCGCAGCGGCTCGGGCAGTCCGGCGGGCTCTCCACGCTGGAACCGGCGGGCGACGTGGTCCGCTGGCTGCCCGGCGCCTCCGCCGTGGGGGCGGTGGAGACGGCGTCGGACGGTGCGTACGGGGCCGCGGTCCTCCAGGTGCTGATCACGGTGGCGGCCCTGGTGGCGCTGATGTGGATGTGGCAGCGGAGCCTGGTGAGGCTGATGACCTCACCGGACGGTTCGACCCTGGCGGCGGCGGAGCCGGCCCGTGAGGAGTCCGGCCGGGGCGGTCTGTCGGCGCTGCTGCCGGAGGGCCGCACCGCGACGGTGATGCAGCGCAGCCTGCGGTACGTGGCCCGGGACCCGAAGACCAAGGCGGCCTGGGTGACGGCGCTGGCGGTCGGGGCGATCGTGCCGCTGCTCAACGCGGTCCAGGGCACCGGCTCGGTCTACTTCGCGTGCTTCGCCGCCGGGATGCTCGGCATGCAGATGTACAACCAGTTCGGCCAGGACACCTCGGCCTTCTGGATGGTGGCGCTGACGATCTCCTCGCCCCGGGACGCGTACGTCGAACTGCGGGCGCGGGCGTTCGTCCTGCTGCTGCTCACCCTGCCGTTCACGCTGGTCGTCTGTGCGGTGACGGCGGCGGTGATCGGTGACTGGCAGGCGTTGCCGGGGGCGCTCGGCCTCTCGTTCGCGCTGCTGGGCTCGATGCTGGCGACGGGCGCGGTGGCCTCGGCGCTGTTCCCCTACTCGATTCCGCAGGAGGGCGCGTTCAAGAACGTGGTGCCGGGGCAGGGCGGCCTGGCCTGGATCTCGATCCTCGGCGGCATGCTGGCCTCCGGGCTGCTGGCCGCGCCGGTGATCGCGCCGACCATCTGGATGCACGTCACGGACCACCACGACGCGTTGTGGCTCATGGTGCCGGGCGGGCTCGTGTACGGGGCGCTCGTCGGGTGGGCGGGGCTGCGGATCGCCGCGCGGCGCACGGCGGCCCGGCTGCCGGAGATCCTGTCGGCGGTCAGCAAGGGCTGAGGACCGGGGGCTGCCGGGCCGGTCGGGCCGGGTCAGGTCCGCCGGGGGCTACGGGGAGGCCGGTTCGTGGTCGTCCGGGACAGCCCTCAGCTGTTCCAGGAACGGTTCGACCGCGGCCCGCCAGCCCTCCGGCTGGTCGTAGTGGACGAGGTGGCCCGCGTCCGCCACTTCCGCGTACTGGCCGCGGGGCAGGACCCGGACCATCTCCTGGGCCTCCGCGCGGCCCAGCTCCCCGTCGAGGCCACGCAGCACCAGCGCGGGGCACTGGACCTGGGCCAGCTCCTCCCAGTGGGCGTCGAAGACCCAGGTGGCGCGGGTGCGGAGCATCTGGCGGCGGGAGAAGACGGGGCGCCAGCCGTCTTCCCGCTCGGCCATCACCTCCGCGTAGAAAGCCCCGCGCGAGGGGTTCGGCCGCTCCACCCAGGGGTCGTCCTCGCCGAACCACTTCCGTACGTCGGCGAGGGTGGCGAAGGGCAGCGGCCAGGAGTCGAACCAGTCGCTCCACTCGCGCTGGGAAGCCGCCCCGAGGGCGGAGGCCCGCATGTCGCAGACGACGAGGGCGCGGACGAGGTCGGGGCGCTTGGCGGCGAGCTGCCAGCCTGTGAGCGCTCCCATGGCGTGGCCGACGACGGTGACGGGACCGAGCCCGAGCTGTTCGATCGCGGCCTCGGCGTCGGAGACGTAGGCGTCGCGGGTGTACGGGCCGTCGGCGGGCTTGTCACTGCGGCCGTGGCCCCGTTGGTCGAGGCCGACCGCCCGGTGCCGTTCGGCCAGCCAGCGGGCGGTGGGGGCCCAGTGCGAGGCCCGGCCCATCAGCCCGTGCAGGAGTAAGACCCCTGGAGCACTGTCCGATTCCGCGCGCTCCTTGGGCGGATCGGCGAACTCCCATGCCGCGAGGCGTACGCCGTCGGTTCCGGTCACATCGATGCGCCGCACCATAGTCCTGGCACCCCCTTCTGGTCCTCGATCACCGTGTGGTCGCACCTCGCCAGGTTATCGAACTCATATTCGAGAATGGGGTTCCGCCGCCCAAGACCCCACGTTCGAGTGACACCCGTCAAGGATTGATGCCGACCGGCCTGGGGAGATCTTCAGCGGGAGGCGGGCCGCTCGGGGACAGGGGCCCGCGGGAACTGACCTTGAGAGCTCGGGGCTCCGGGTCAGCACAGGGGAGGAACGGCCCCGGCGCCTTCGGACGCCGGGGCCGCCCCCTGTCCGGGGACGACCCTCGGCACCCTCGACAACGATGGCGGGCCGCGGCGCGAACCGCCCCGCCCCGGCCGGGATCCGGGCGTGGAGAAGCGCTCCGGGCACCGTGCGGTGCGCGTGATGGTACGACGGGCGCATTCCCTGCTCCCTCCCCGACCGTGCCGGCCGGAGCCGACCGACACCCTCAGGTCCTCTGCCTGGCTTCAGCCTGGCATGTGACGCGTCCGGCCGCTGCCATTCCGGACGGAAATCGGAAAGCGCACATCACGGTTGTGTTGCCGTGGCCGGCCCACGGCCGATCGCCGGGCCGGCCCCGGGAGACGAACGCTCCGGCGCCGGGCGGCGACCGCGTCCACGCCGGGCGGCAACCGCGGCGGCGCGGAGCGGGGGCAGCCGTGTCAGCGCTTGGCGACGAAGACGTGCGAGGCGACCTCGGAGCCGAGCTCGGCCGCCTCTCCGCTGGAGCCGACCAGCACCCCGCCGGGCGACTCGGTCACGCTGACGACGGACCCGGGCTGCACCCCGGCCCTGCGCAGCGTGTACATCAGCTGGGCGTCGGTCTGGATCGGCTCCCCGATCCGCCGCACCACCACGGTCTTGCCCTCGGCGCCCGGGTCCAGCTCGGCCAGGCTCACCATGGAGGCGTCCAGGAACGGATCGGCCTCCGCCTTCTCGCCCAGCTCCTCCAGGCCCGGGATGGGGTTGCCGTACGGCGACTCCGTCGGGTGACGCAGCAGCTCCAGCACCCGCCGCTCCACCGCCTCGCTCATCACGTGCTCCCAGCGGCAGGCCTCGGCGTGGACCTGCTCCCACTCCAGGCCGATGACGTCCACGAGCAGACACTCGGCGAGCCGGTGCTTGCGCATGACGCGGGTGGCGAGGCGACGGCCCTCCTCGGTCAGCTCCAGATGGCGGTCACCCGCGACCTGGACCAGCCCGTCGCGTTCCATGCGGGCCACCGTCTGGCTGACGGTCGGACCGCTCTGGTCCAGCCGTTCGGCGATGCGGGCGCGCATGGGGACCACGCCTTCCTCTTCCAGTTCGAGGATGGTGCGGAGATACATCTCCGTGGTGTCGATCAGTCCGGACATACGTGCCCCTCGATGCTGTGACTAGAAAACGTCGTGCGATGGCCCTGCACCAATTCTGACGCATAGCGCCGACAACCGTGCCGCCCCGGTGGAAAGCCCGTGGAAGAGCGTGCGGCCGGGGCCACGGGGCGCTATTGACAGGCCACTGGTCCAGACCGCAACGTGATCGGCGGCACCGGCGTTCTGGCCCCTCGGGGCGCCCGGCCCACCACCCGCCCCACCCCGTCCCCATCCCCGCCGAAAGGGCTCTCCCGATGAGCGACAGCAAGCTGGCCGGTCAGTTCTTCGATGCGGCGATCGGCCTGCTGACGCGGGTGCGGGACGAGGAGGCGGACAGCATCGCCGCCGCCGGCGCGGCCGTCGCGGACACCGTCGAGTCCGGCGGCAGGCTCTTCGCCTTCGGTGCGGGCCACTCCTCGCTGGCCGCCCAGGACGTCGTCTACCGTGCGGGCGGCCTGGCGCTGATGAACCTGCTCACCGTGCCCGGCGTGGTCGGCGTGGATGTCATGCCCGCCACGCTCGGCTCGGCGCTGGAGCGGGTGGACGGGCTCGCCTCGGCCGTCCTCGACTCCAGCCCCGCCACCGCCGGGGACCTTCTGGTGATCGTCTCGCTGTCCGGGCGCAACGCCCTGCCGGTCGAGATGGCGCAGAACGCCCGCGCCCTCGGGCTGAAGGTCATCGGCCTCACCTCGGTCGCGTACGCGGAGGGCACCCGCTCGCGGCACGCCTCGGGCGGCTTCCTGCGCGACCACTGCGACATCGTCCTGGACAGCAAGATCGCGATCGGCGACGCGGAGCTGACGTCTCCCGGCGTCGACGCCCCCTTCGCCCCCGCCTCGACCGTGGTGACCAGCGCGATCATGCAGGCGATGCTGGCCGCCGCCGTCGAGCGACTGGTGGCCCGGGGCGTCGAGCCGCCGATGCTGCGCTCGGGCAACGTCGACGGCGGCCACGAGTGGAACGGCCGGGTCATGACGGAGTACCGGGACCGGATCTTCTACCGTCACTGAGCGCCCCGCCCCGCGCACAGCCGCTCTGCCGGACCGGATTGCCGGAAGCAAGCAGGCAGGGGCCCCGGCCGCTGCCTGTTTCTGTCCTTGTCCTTCCGTCCTCTCCCGGCGCAAGCTGAGCGCGCGGGGCGCAGGGGCGGCCCGCGCGAGAGGTTCGGGGGGTCGAGGTGAGGCACATACCCGTGTTCCGGTGGGTCCTGGCCCTCGGTCTGGCACTGATCACCTGGTCGGGTGTGCTGTACGCGACCACGCCGGACTTCCCCGAGCTGAAACAGGTCGAGCTGACGGTGCTCGACGAGAAGCCGGACGGGGCGTGCACCGTGACCTGGGTCGACCCGTACGGGGCCGGCGAACTCGAAGGGTCCTACCGGTGCGACCCCGAGCGGGACACCACGCTGAAGGCGCCGCACTACGACGACCGGGGCTTCGGGTGGGACTCGGGGTGGGTGCTCGCCGAGGGGCCCGGCAAGGGTGGCCTGTACTCCCTGGAGGAAGAGGCCGCGGCGGACGACGCGCGGATCGAGCTCTCCGACGCCCTGGCGATGGCCGGGCTGCCCCTGACGGTCGTCGCCGTCGTCGGCGGCAACGTCCGCTCGCTGCGCCGGGCGCGCGGCGTGCGGCCCAAGCTCGTCCGCCGGGCGACCCGGCTCAAGGAGGCCGCCGAGCTGGTGTCCCTGGACCACCGCCGGGCCGTGGAAGCGGTACGGGAGGCGTGGGCGCCGCTGCACCAGGAGCTGGTGGACGGGGAGTTGGGCCGGATTCCGGTGAGCCGGATGCGGGGCCTGGCGGAGCGGCGGCTGCGGGCCGGGGAGCTGGAGCAGAACGGCGTCCGCACCGTACGGGACGTGCTCGACGCCGGGGCGTGGGCGCTGGCCCAGTTCTTCGGCATGGAGCGGGACATGGCCGAGCAGACGGTGGCCGCGGCCCGGCGGACGGCCGACACGGTGGGCCGGGAGATGACGGTCCGGTTCGACGCCGGCCCGGAACCGCGCACCACCGCGCTGCTCGCCGCACTCCGGGTGCTCGTGGACGCCGGGCCCGGCGCACGCCACGCGGCACGGGCCGGCGGTGAGCTGGCCGCGCGGCTGGAGGCACTGCTGATCGCCGCCGAACCCGCCTCCGGGGTCCGGGAGATGCTGCGGACCTCGCCGTACGAGCGCGACAACGTCCTGTCGGCGGTGAACAAGCTGCGCCTCGTGCTGGCCGAGGCCGAACGGGAGGGCGCGGCGGAGCGATTCGCCCAGGCATCGGTCGACCTGCTGCGCGGTCCGGACACGGACGCGGACGAACTGGCCACCTGGGCGCAGTTCGAGGCCCGGCCGGCACAGTATTACGAGGCGCTCGCGGAGGCCGTCGGGAAGAACGCCCCTGCGCCGCCCGGGGATGCCCGGCGTGCCGGGGCGGGCGGGGACCGCAGGCGCGGGTGAGACCACGGGTGCCCGGCCCGTGACCGCCCGGCTCAGGGGCAGCCACCGCAGACGCGGGTGAGGCGCGGCGGGTCCGCTTGTGCCTGCC
>NZ_NTGZ01000313.1 GCF_002551245.1 Streptomyces sp. rh34 | reverse complement strand
ACGCCGGGTGGGCGCCCGCGGCGACGAGGTCGGCGACGGCGGCGCGCGGGTCGCGGCCGGTGACCAGCGACTCGCCGACCAGGACGGCGTCGGCGCCGGCGTTGGCGTACGCGATCAGGTCGTGCGGGCCCCGGACGCCGGACTCGGCGACCTTGACGATGTGGTCGGGGATCTCGGGGGCGACGCGCTCGAAGGTGGAGCGGTCGACCTTGAGGTCCTTCAGATTGCGCGCGTTGACACCGATGATCTTGGCTCCGGCGTCCACGGCACGCTCCGCCTCCTCCTCGTCGTGCGCCTCGACGATCGGGGTGAGCCCGATCGACTCGGCGCGCTCGATGAGGGAGACCAGGGCTTCCTGGTCGAGGGCGGCGACGATCAGCAGGGCGAGGTCGGCGCCGTAGGCGCGGGCCTCCCACAGCTGGTACGAGGTGACGATGAAGTCCTTGCGCAGGATCGGGGTGTCGACCTTGGCGCGGACGGCCTCCAGGTCGGCGAGCGAACCGCCGAAGCGGCGCTCCTCGGTGAGGACCGAGATGACGGACGCGCCGCCGGCCTCGTAGTCCGCGGCGAGCGCGGCCGGGTCGGCGATGGCGGCAAGGGCCCCCTTGGAGGGGGACGAGCGCTTGACCTCGCAGATGACGGTCACGCCCTCGCCGCGCAGGGCGGCGACTCCGTCCTTGGCCTGGGGAGCGCGAGCGGCGCGCTCCTTCAGCTCGTCGAGGCTGACGCGCGCCTGCCGCTCCGCGAGGTCGGCGCGAACGCCGTCGATGATCTCGTCGAGCACACTCACGCGAGCGGCCCCCTTCCGAACGGTTGACGGTGAACAGGATCAGCCACACCGATGGTATCCGCAGGATGCCCCGGGGCTCGCATCCGGCCACGACGCGTCCCACTTCCTGGTCATTTCGCGGTCCGGTCCGCGGAGTTCAGGGGGCCAGGGCCGAGCCGAACGGCAGATTCCGGACCACGGTGAAGATCAGCAGGACTGCCCCCACGCCCCACCACCAGACGGGCGCCAGGCCGATGCGCAGGGGCTGTCCGCGCCAGGCCCTGACCAGCCAGAGGACCCAGACCGCGGCGAAGAGGAAGTAGCCGACGGTGGCGATCGCGTTGGCTTCGAGCGCCGCGCCGAGATCGCCGTGGATGAAGGCGTGGGCGCTGCGCAGTCCGCCGCAGCCGGGGCAGAGGACACCGGTCAGTTCGAGCAGCGGGCAGACCGGATAGTGGCCGGACTCGTTGGGATCGACGGTGCCGACGTACGCGAAGGCGCCCGCGACCGCGGCGAGGATGCCGAGGGGGGTTGCCAACCAGCCCGTCCGGCGTTTGAGGACGGAACCGTGGCCTTGGGGGGCGGGCACCTGCGAGGGCCCCTCGCCCGGGGGACCTGCAAGCTCCGGGCCCACCCCGGCGAGGCTTCCGTCCTCAAACGCCGGACGGGCTTGGGTGGGCCGGGCCGTGTCGGGGGTCGGGCAGACCGTCAGCGGCATGGGTCCGTGGCCCGGCGGCGACCCCGATTCCGGGTCCGGCGGCTGGGCGGCAGAGGGGGCAGGCGAGGCGTCCACCCGCTGATTGTCCCCCGCCGACGCGAAAAGGCGCAGCCCGGTAGGGGCTGCGCCTGTCGGCGTGTCGGTCGCCGGGACGGGCCGGCGCCCGGGTCAGTGGGAGATCTGCGCCCGCCCGGCGCGCTCCCTGGCCTCGATCAGCTCGGCCGACTCCTTCGGCATGCCGAGGCCGGCCACCTTCATGGCGAGGCCCACGAGGCCGCCGGCGAAGATGACGGCGATACCGGCCCAGAAGCCGAGGGGGTTGGCCGCGACCATGAAGACGCCTGCGACGCAGAAGCCGATGAAAGCAATGATGACACCGGTCCAGGCGGCCGGGGTGTGTCCGTGGCTGCTGCCCGCCATGAGTTGCTCCTCGTTGGTGTTGCGCTGTGGGTGACGCTGTGCGTGTGGCCGCCGCCCGGGGGACGGCTCGGGTCCATTGTCCCGTACGGGGCTGCCGGACGTGAGCCTGGGGTCACACCTCGCGCGTCGGGTCCTCGCCGCGGTCCAGGGCCTTCCACAGGTCCTCGGGCCGGTCCGGGTCGGGGCCGGTGCGGGGCGCCCTGCCGGGGCGGGGGGTGCCGTCGCGCTCGTACTTTCCGGACATGGCGGGCCAGCGGCTGCCGTAGCGCAGCGCGAGGAGCCCGGCCAGCAGGATCAGCAGGCCGCCGGCGGCGGTGACGTAGGGCCATGCGGTGTGGCCGATGGCATGGATGGTGGCCGCCGCGTCGCCGGTGGTCCTGGCGGCCTCCTCGTCGAGGGCCGTGCTGTCGGACCCGCCGGCCCAGGCACTGAGGGTGGCTCCCAGGCCGCTGAGGGCGAGGAGGGCGGCGACGATCCGGCGGCCGGCGCCGCGTACGGCGAACACCGCGACGAGCGCGGCGAGCGAGACGACGGCCAGGGCGGCCGGGACGCCGGTGACGTCCCGGCCGTCGACGGCCAGCGGAAGCGCGCCGCCGCCGGTGGCCGCGTCCCCCTCGGCCCAGGTCTGTCCGGAGGCGAGGAGGACGACGGTCGCGCCGACCGCGCCGAGGAGCAGACCGGCCGCGAGACTGCGGCGGCTCCCTGCGGAGTCGGGCGCGGCGCCGGACGCGGAGTCGGACGCGGAGTCGGCGGTGCGGGCACGGGGCTGGGGTACGGGGACAGCGCTCACGCCCTCCACTATCCCCTACTGGTTCAGCGGTCGTGGAGCCGGTTGGCCGTATGGACGGCGCGGAGCACGGCCGCCGCCTTGTTGCGGCACTCGGTGTCCTCGGCGACCGGGTCGGAGTCGGCGACGACCCCGGCTCCGGCCTGGACGTACGCGGTGCCGTCGCGGAGCAGGGCGGTCCGGATGGCGATGGCGGTGTCGGAGTCCCCGGCGAAGTCGAGGTAGCCGACGCAGCCCCCGTACAGTCCGCGGCGGCTCGGCTCCAGCTCCTCGATGATCTGCATGGCGCGGGGCTTGGGGGCGCCGGAGAGGGTGCCCGCGGGGAAGCAGGCGGTCAGGACGTCGAAGGCGGTGCGGTCCTCGGTGACGCGGCCGGTGACGGTGGAGACGATGTGCATCACGTGGGAGTAGCGCTCGATCGACATGAAGTCGACGACCTCGACGCTGCCGGGCCGGCAGACCCGCCCCAGGTCGTTGCGGCCGAGGTCGACGAGCATCAGGTGCTCGGCGCGCTCCTTGGGGTCGGCGAGGAGTTCGTCGGCGAGCGCCTGGTCCTGCTGCGGGGTGGCGCCCCGGTGCCGGGTCCCGGCGATCGGGTGGACCATGGCCCGGCCGTCCTCGACCTTGACCAGGGCCTCGGGGCTGGAGCCGACGACATCGAACCCGTCGAAACGGAAGAGGTACATGTACGGCGACGGGTTGGTGGCGCGCAGCACCCGGTAGACGTCCAGGGCGCTCGCGGTGCACGGGGTCTCGAAGCGCTGGGAGGGGACGACCTGGAACGCCTCGCCCGCCCGAATCCGCTCCTTGATGTCCACGACGGCGTCCTGGTAGTCCTCGCCGCCCCAGAGCGCGGTGTACGGCGGCAGCTCGGACGGGGGCAGCACAGCGGGGGCGTTCTCGACGGGGCGGCGCAGGTCGCGCTCCATCGCGTCGAGGCGGGCCACGGCGTCCGCGTGCGCCTCGTCGACACCGGTGTCGAGGTCGTTGTGGTTGATCGCGTTGGCGATCAGCAGGACGGTGCCGTCCCGGTGGTCGAGGACGGCGAGGTCCGAGGTGAGGAGCATGGTCAGCTCGGGCAGTCTCAGGTCGTCGCCGCCGTGCTCGCCGATCTTCTCCAGGCGGCGTACGACGTCGTAGCCGAGGTAGCCGACCATGCCGCCGGTGAACGGCGGCAGGGCCGCGTCACCGACCAGGTCGCGCGGGGTGTGCAGGGTCTCGACGGTGGCGCGCAGCGCGGCCAGCGGATCGCCGGTCACCGGGACACCCACGGGCGGGGTGCCGAGCCAGTGGGCCTCGCCGTCGCGGGCGGTGAGGGTGGCGTCGCTGCGGACGCCGATGAACGAGTAGCGCGACCAGGTCCGGCCGTTCTCGGCGGATTCGAGCAGGAAGGTGCCGGGGCGTTCGGCGGCGAGCTTGCGGTACAGGCCGACCGGGGTGTCGCCGTCCGCCAGCAGGCGGCGGCTGACGGGGACGACGCGCCGGTCGACGGCCAGTTTGCGGAAGGTGGCGAGATCCATGGCCGGTGACCTTACTTCCCGAGGGGCAGGACGTCGGAGTCGAAGCAGGTGCGGTCGCCGGTGTGGCAGGCGGCGCCGGTCTGGTCGACCTTGACGAGGACGGTGTCGGCGTCGCAGTCCAGGGCGACGGACCTCACGTGCTGGACGTGACCGGAGGTGTCGCCCTTGACCCAGTACTCCTGGCGGCTGCGCGACCAGTAGGTGCAGCGGCCCGTGGTGAGGGTGCGGTGCAGCGCCTCGTCGTCCATCCAGCCGAGCATCAGCACCTCGCCGGTGTCGTACTGCTGGGCGATGGCCGGGACCAGACCGTCGGCGCCGCGCTTGAGGCGGGCGGCGATGGCCGGGTCGAGGCGGCTGGCGGGCGGCGTGGCGCCGGGCGGGCTCGTCATGGGCCCATTGTGCCGTGGCGGCGAGGGCGCTCCGGGCGGACGTCCACTGGGCGGACCCCGGGCGACGGTCGTACGCTGGCGGGCATGTCGACCCATGCGAAGCGTGAACGTCTTCTGCTCGCCGATCTGTTGGAAGCGGCCGGTCCCGAGGCCCTGACTCTGTGCGACGGCTGGAAGACCCGCGATCTGGCCGCCCATGTGGTGGTCCGCGAACGCCGGGCGGACGCGGCGGGCGGGCTGCTGGTGGACGCGCTGAGGGCCCGGCTGGAGCGGGTGCAGGCGGAGTTCGCGGCGAAGCCGTACGAGGAACTGATCCAGCTGATCCGCACCGGTCCGCCCCGGTTCTCCCCGATGTCCCTCAAGCAGATCGACGAGGCGGCGAACACCGTCGAGTTCTTCGTCCACACCGAGGACGTGCGCCGGGCCCAGCCCGACTGGTCGCGCCGCGAGCTGGACCCGGTCTTCGCCGATGTGCTGTGGTCGCGCACCGAGCGGACGGCCCGGCTGCTGGGCCGCAGGTCCCCGGTGGGACTGGTGCTGCGCCGGCCGGACGGCCGGACGGCGGTGGCCCACAAGGGGACCCCGGTGGTGACGGTGACCGGGGAGCCCGCCGAGCTGCTGCTGTACGCGTTCGGCCGGCAGGAAGCCGCGGACGTCGGGGTGGAGGGCGACCAGGCGGCGGTGGAGCGGCTGAGGGCGGCGGAGCTGGGCATGTAGGCCCCGCGGAGGGTGCCGGGGGTCAGCGGGGCAGTTCGGCGCGGCGGAGCGCGGTGACGGTCAGGCCCACCGCACCGCCGGCCGCGCACACGGCCGCGCTGACGGCGAAGACCGGCCCGGTGCCCCAGAGGGCGATGGCGGCCCCGGTGACGGGGTAGCTCACCGGGATGAGCGCGTAGGTGACGAGCGTCGACACGGAGGTGACCCGGCCCAGGTACGCCGGGTCGGCGGCGGTCTGGACGAGGGCTGCGCACAGGGCCCCGGCCAGTCCGACGAAGAGGCCGACGAACGCGGCGACCGCGGCAGCCAGGGCCACCGAGGGGATGTGCGCCACAGCGGCGATGCCTGTCGCTCCGACGAGAACGGTCAGGCACATCACGAGCCCGGCGCGCTCCACCCGGCCCCGGACGGCGAGGAGGAGGGCGGCCCCGGCCGCGCCGGAGGCGAATCCGGCGACGATCCAGCCCATGCCGGCCGCACCCCAGCCGCGCTGCTCGGAGAGCAGGATCAGCCCGAGGTTGAGCGGCCCGACGAAGCCGAGCTCGCTGAGGCCGATGACGATCATCAGCGGCCCGAGGAGGGGGTGGCGGCGGATGTGCCGGAGCCCGTCGAGGAGGTCCTGCCGGGCGGTCGGAGCCTCGGTGGCCGTCTGCTCCCCATGGTCCTCGGCCGACGTCCCGCCGTGCTTCACGGGCGCGGGCAGCGGTCCGATCCGCAGACGCAGGAGCAGGGGCAGGGAGAGGGCGAAGAGCACACCGGCGGCGGCGAAGGCGAGCGCGGGGCCGCCCGTGGCCACGGCGACCCCGCCCAGCGGCGCGCCGACGATGGAGGCGCCGCGTGCGGCCAGTCCGCGCAGGCCCTGGATCCGGGCGAGCTGGCCCGGTGCGCTGATCCGGGGCGGCAGCGCACCGACGGCGGGCAGGAACAGGGCGTCGACCGCGCCGAAGAGCAGGGCGACGGCCACCAGGACGCCCACGGAGGGTGCGGTGAGGACGAGGGTGGCGGCGAGTGAGAGGACCAGGAGCGCGCGGGCGGCGTCGCTGCCGATGACGACGCGGCGGGGCCCGAGCCGGTCGGCGAGCACTCCCCCGCCGAGCATCAGGAGAGCCCGGGGTATCGAGCCGGCGGCGAGGACCAGGCCGGTGCCGGAGGCGCTGCCGGTGCGCGCGGCGGCCCAGGCGAGGGCCATGAAGTAGATGCTGTCGCCGACCATCGACGCGGTGTACGCGCCGAGCCAGCGCAGCACGTTCGGGTCGCGGTGCGCGGGGCGTTCGGGGGCTTCCACGGCGGTGTCGGTCATGGTTCGTCCTTCCGGGGCGGAGCGGTGGGCCAGGAGGCGGTGGACTCAGGGGCGGAAGGGGAATCCGTAGGTGTGCAGGGCGACGCTCTCCCGGCCCTCCGTGTCGCCCGCCTCCTCGCGGGCGCGGCCCGCCTCCTCGTAGCGGTCGATCAGCGCGCCCATCTCCCGGCCGAGGGCGGCCAGTTCCCCGGCGGTGAGGCGCAGGAGGTTCTCCGCGCTCCAGGACGCGCCGCGCCACTCCGTGTCCCAGGTGTGCCGTGAGTCCTGGTGGGCCCGGTAGAGCTCGACGTGCTGGTCGAAGGACATCCGGCCGGCGGCGGCGTAGACGGCCGCCCTGTCCGGCGCGTCGTCGAAGTCCTCGTCGCTGAAGGTCAGGCCTCGGGAGGACGGCTGCCACCAGCGTTCCCGGCCGTCGGCGCCCTGCCTCGCGGCCGGTTCGATCAGCCCGTGGTCGGCGAGCTTGCGCAGGTGGTAGCTGACGAGGGAGACCGCCTCGTCGACCTGGTCGGCGAGCTGGGAGGCGGTGGCGGTGCGCTTGATGTGCAGGGCTCGGTAGAGCTTCAGGCGCAGGGGGTGGCCGATCGCCTTGAGGGTGTCGAGGTCGGAGACGCGGCGTCGTTCTTCGCTGGGCATGACATGACCGTAGATACGCAGGGAAAGTTGCGCAAGATTAATTGCGCAATATTTGTTGCGAACTTTTCCCGTGGTCGCGGATCTCTACAGTCGTCACGGACCTTTTCGGTCATCGCGGACCTCTTGGAGCGTCGCGGACCTCTTGGAGCGTCGCGGACCTCTTGGAGCGTCGCGGACCTCTTCAGTCGCCGAGCAACCGCCGCGCCGCCAGGGCGAGCGAGACCTCGACCGCGTCCCGTGGGCGGGTGAGGCAACGGCCGGTGAGCTGTTCGAAGCGGCGGAGCCGGTTGAGGACGGTGTTGCGGTGGCAGTAGAGCCGCGCGCCCGCCCGCTGCGCCGAGCCGTCCGCGTCCAGCCAGGCGGTGAGGGTCTCCACGATGACGTCGCGGTCGGCGGGGTCCAGCCGGTCCAGCGGCCCCAGCACCCGGCCCGCGAGCGCGGCGGCGAGCGCGGGGGAGGACACGACCAGGGCGTCCGGGAGGTTCTCGTCGAGCAGGATGGTGCCCCCGGACGCGGGGCAGGCGCGCAGCGCGGTCTCCGCCAGCCGCCGGGCGTCGCCGAGGGCGGCCAGGCCCTCGACGGCGGAGCCGATCCCGGCCCGGGT
>NZ_NTGZ01000312.1 GCF_002551245.1 Streptomyces sp. rh34 | reverse complement strand
ATCGCCGCCCGGCCCGCCGCGGCAGCGGCCGCGCTCACCCGCAGCCGCGCACGGGTCCTCACCGCGCCTTCGGACAGCCCGCTCGCACGCACCGCCGCACAGGCACTGGACCGGGCCGGTATCCGGGCACAGGTCGTGGAAACAGCAAAACTGCCCCACGGGCAGATCCTCCTCACCGCCTCCGGCCACCGCGAACCCCCGGCCGCCACACCGGAACGGGGCCCGGCGGAAATAGCGGTGGCCGTCGGCGTACGGGCGGGCATCGGGTTCGTCACCCCCGTGGGCAGCACGGACCAGGCACGCGCGGACGCCGACGCACTCGCGAGCAGATTACGCCGACGGGAGGTACCCGGCACGGCCGGGCACCCCGCGCTGCCCGCGCTCCTGGCCTCGTCCGCCGCACAGCGGCTGGTGTGCGCGGTCGCCGGGCTCCGCGACCCGTCGGCCGAGGCCGGCGACGCCCGGCTCCTGCCCGGACTGCCGATGGCCCTCATCGCGGAACAGGAACCGCTGCGGGGCGAGTACCGGAGCTGGCCGGGACCCGTACTCATCGACACCGACCGGACCCTCCCCCCCACTGCCGTGCGTACGCTGGCCCAGTCCCTGGCCCGTATCGCGGTACTCACCGACAGCAGGACCGGAGTACTGGAAGAACCCGTCCCCGGGACGCTCCCCCAGCTCCCCGCGGCGCTGGTCCATTGCACGACCGAGGACGGCCCCCTCCTGTCCGGTGCCGCCCGGGCGGACCTGGCCCGGCTGGAAGCCGTCTGCCGTGCGGCCGAACTCCGACTGGGAAACGGCGAAACGAACCTCGTCGTCGGAGCCGGCACGGAACACGCCCGCGGACGCGCACTACGGCGGGCCGTGACAGAAACAGAACAGAACCCCGGAGCCGCCGGGCGAACCAGCCGGACAAACACACCGGCACACAGCCCCTCAAAGACAGCCGCAGCCCAGAACAGCCCGGGCACGGACCACCCGGTAACAGTGCCCTGGAACCCCGCGGCCGCACACCACCCCCAGGCAACGCACTGGTGGTCCGTCCTGGTCCACCGGCTCGGCATCGAGGCAACCGTCACCGTCTCACGCCTGAGCACGGGCGGCCGGCCCGTCTTCCACGCCCGGGTACACGGACACACCACCACCACAACAACCGCACCCGGCCTGCTCGGCACAGCCGTCGAGGCAACACCGCACGACGCCGTCGCCTTCGCCGCACTCTCCGCCGTCGTCCAAGCCCAGTCAGCCACAGCCACCACCCACACCCAACACCTCGTCACACCCAACGGTGCGTCCGCGGCACTCACCCGAACCCAGGAACAAGCACCCTGGGAAAACACAGGGTGGACATCGGCGTGGCTCACCGAACTCGCCGGCCGGGAACCAGACCTCCAGGACACCCTCACCGCCCTCACCGGACACACCCCACAGCACTGGGAACCACCGGCCCCCGCCCCCGCCGCCACCCACGCACTGTGGTCAGCACTACGACAGTGCGGCTTCTCAGTCCTGTCCACCCACCCCCGACACACCACCCACCCCACCACCCCGGAAGGACCCCCGTGACCCCACCAGACCAACTCCGGCAAGCCCTCGCCAAGGAAACACTCACCACCGTCCTCAACACCGCAGACGCCCTGCAACTCACCGAAGGCCACGCGGTCGTACTCCTGGACACCTGGACCCTGAAAAACGCAGAAGAACTGTCCCGCCACGCACTGCACCACCCCATAACCCTCACCCCCGTCCGCTGCGACGGCGCCCTGACCGTCATAGGCCCCCTACTCCACCCCAGAACACGCGGATGCCTGTCATGCAGCGAGTACCAACGACTCGCAACCATCGGCGGCCGAGTCCCCTGGAACAGCCCCGGACTACAACTCCAAGGCCACCCCTCCCCCACCTTCCTCAACACCATCGGAACACTGACCCGCTCCCTCCACCACACAAACACCACCAACACAACCATCCACGTCGTCCACCACGGCCGGGGCACCTGGTCCACCCACCACTTCGAACCCATGGGCGGATGCCCGGTCTGCCACCCACTGCCCCCCGACAGTGCCGAGGTGGCCGAGGCCGCGTTCGGCCCGGACGCCCGCCGTTCACCAAGGCCTCCCACCGACCCCGCGACCCTGCGCGAACCCAACCCCCGCACCGGACTAACAAACCTGCGGAAGGTGCTGTACGACAAACGATTCGGACCGGTCCACCAAATCCTGCGCACCGAAGAATCCGCCCACAGCCTCACGAGCGCATACGTGACCTACGGCCGTCACACACGCGACGGCGGCTACGGACGAAGCATCGACTTCGAAAGCAGCGAGCGCATCGCCCTGTTCGAAGCGGCCGAACGCCTGGCATCGATGAGCCCCACCGGCCACCGGACCGTACTACGCGCCCCGTACGCGGAACTCGGCCCCGACCGGGCGGTGGACCCGGTACGGCTCGGACTGCCCGACCCCGCCCACCACGGCCACCCCGCCTCCACGACCGTGCCCTACACACCGGACCTCGAACTCGACTGGGTACACGCCTGGTCCCTCACCCATGACCGCGCGACGGCGGTGCCCGAACACGTGGCCTACTGGGACGCGAGCCCGGGCCGGCCCCGCGTGGTATACGAGTGCTCCAGCGGGTGCGGGTTGGGCAACAGCCCCGCGGAGGCCGCACTGTACGGGCTCTTCGAAATCGCCGAGCGAGACGCCTTCCTGATGGCGTGGTACGCGCGCACCCCCCTGCGCAGGATCACCGTGCCCACAGAAGACCTGGAAGTAGCGCACCTCGTGGACCGTGCGACGCTCGCCGGCTACCGGGTGACACTCTACGACGCAACGAACGACTTCCAGATACCCGCCGTCATCGCCGTCGCCCTGCACAACGGCGAACCCGCCTCAGCGCCCAGGGCATTCATCGCCGCCGGAAGCCATCACCACCCACGAACCGCGATCCGCTCCGCCGTCACCGAGGTAGTCACCAACGTAGTGAACGCCGTCCACCGACACCGGGCGGAACCCCAGACATTCGACCGGCAACGGCTGCTCCCGATGCTGCACCAACCCGAACTCGTCACCACACTCACCGACCACGTAGCCCTCAACACCCTCCCCGAAGCCCGCTCCCGGCTGGACTTCCTCGACCCACACAGCCCCGCAACGGACTGGCACGACATCTGGCCCCCCACACCAACACCCCCACCAGAAACCACCACCCTCCTGGAACAAACCGTGACCCGACTCGCCAACCACGGACTAGAAGTCCTCACCACACCACTGAACCAACCCGCCGTACGCGACCGGCTCGGGCTCCACACGGCGAAGGTCGTGGTCCCGGGCTCGCTGCCGATGACGTTCGGGCATGTCAACCGGCGCACCCACGGGCTCGACCGGCTCCTGGAAGTGCCGTACCGGCTGGGACGCACCCAGCGCAGGGCGCACCATCACGAACTCACACTGCACCCACATCCATTCCCATGACAGAAAGACACAAGCCCCCCGACACACCCAACAACCACAACGCGGAAGAGGAACCCACCACATGACGAACGGCCCCCGGAAGCCCCCTGCTTCTGCCCGGCCGAGCTCTCCCGAGGGCGAGGCGCGCATGGGCGGGACAGGAAGGGAGACAGGAGAGGGAACAGGGGCGAGCACCTGGCTGAGTCTCCACTGCTTCCTGCGGTCAGCACCCGAGAACGTCGATGCCTTCCTCACCGAGGACGTGGCCCCGCTCCTCGACGGACTCGTCGCCGAGGGCGAGGCCACCGGCTGGTTCTACATCCGCTACGACGAGGGCGGGCACCATCTGCGCATCCGGGTGCGCGGAGTAGCGAAGGCGCGGGCCGCGTCCCTGCCGGCGATTGTCGCGCGGTCGGCCGGGCGACTACCGGTCGCCGATTACGCACGCGGGCAGGCGGAGCACGCCGAGGTACGGGTGGAACGCTACGTTCCGGAGACCGGGCGCTATGGAGGTCCCGAGGCCCTGCCGGTGGCGGAAGAAGTGTTCGTCCTGTCGAGCCGGGTGGCCGTGCGGGCCGTCCGTGACACCCCGCTGGGCAGCGCCCGGCTCGCCCTGGGCATCGATCTCGCCCACGCCACCGCTCTCGCCTGCGGCATGGACCGGCTGACGGCGGCGCAGTGGTTGCGGCGGCACGCCGCGAGCTGGCGGTGGGCCGAGAATGTGCCTCTGCTCGGCCCCCAGCACGTCCACGCGAGGGTGAACAGTGTCTACGCGCTGCAACGCGAGGCTCTCACGACCCGGGCACGGGCCGTACGGCAGGCATTGGAGGACGGCACGGGCGCGGGGACACCGAGCGACTGGTACGACGGTGTCCGCGACGCCGACCGGGCCCTCGGCGCCGCCTCCCCCGCGGTGAGCCGCCCGCAGATATGGGCGTCCCAGCTGCACATGCTCTTCAACCGCCTGGGGATAGCGCCCGACGAGGAGCGGGCGGTGTGCCGACTGGCCGCGCGCGCCCTCCTGGACCGGGGCGAGCCGGCCTCGTACTTCCCGGACGGCCACACCTCCCCGGACCGGCAGTACCTGGAGCGGAGCAAGTTCCACCTCGGGCGGGAACAGGACTCGGCACCCCGCGACGTGCCGGCCCGACCGGCCGGAGAACACGCTCCCCGGGCCGACTCGGAACGTCCGCTTCCCGCAGGACCGTTCCCCGCCACGGATCTGCAGACGGTGATGAACAGCCGCGTCTCCCGGCGGGGCGCGCTGACGGGTCCGCTGGACGCGGCGACCCTCGGCACGCTGCTGTGGGGAGCGCACGCGTCAGGACACGAGTCGGTGCACGGGTTCGCCGACGGCAGTGAACGGCTCATGCGCCACCGGCCCTATCCGAGCGCGGGCGCCCTCTACACCGCCGGTCTCCGGCTGATCGCGCTGGACGTCCAGGGGCTGGCGCCGGGCACCTACCAGTGCGTGCCGCAACGGCGTGCGCTGCGGTACATCGGTCCGGCACCCGCCATGGACGAGGTCAGGTCGTTGTCCTCGTACCTCTCGCGCCCCCACGACGATCCCGACCGCATCGTGCCAGACTCGCTCCCGGTGGTCCTGGGCCTCTATGTCGACCTGGGGCGGCTCAGGGAGCGGTACGGTCTGCGAGCACTGCGGCTGGGACTTCTGGAGGCGGGCCACCTGGCGCAGTCACTCCTTCTGACCGCCACCGCGCTGCGTCTGGGCACCACACCACTCGGCGGGTTCCGGGACGACCTGGCGCAGGAGGTCTTCGGGCTGGACGACCTGGACCAGCCGCTCCAGTACGTGCTGCCGGTCGGCCGTCACCCGGCGATGCCGGCGGCGAGTGAACCGGGCCCGGGCGTCTAGTGGCCTGAGTCAGAGATTCGTCGGCAGTAGGCGGCGGCTTTGTCGAGAATCTCGTCGGCCGTCTTCGTCCAGACGAAGGGTCTGGGGTGCTCGTTCCAGTCGGTGAGCCAGCCCCGGATGTCGCGTTCGAGGGCTTGGACCGAGCGGTGGACGCCGGGCTTGAGCTTCTTCTGGGTCAGCTCGGCGAACCACCGCTCGACCAGGTTCAGCCAGGACGCGCTGGTCGGTGTGAAGTGCGGGTGGAACCGTGGGTGGGCCAGCAGCCAGCGTTTGATGTGGGGCGTCCTGTGCGTCGCGTAGTTGCCCAGAATCAGGTGGACCTGCAGGTCGGCCGGGACTTCCTTGTCCAGCTTCGCGAGAAACTTCTTGAACTCCACTGCCCGATGGCGGCGGTGAAGGGAGCCGATGACCTTGCCGGTCGCGACCTCGAGGGCGGCGAAGAGGGTCGTCGTGCCGGCCCTGACGTAGTCGTGGCTGCGACGTTCGGGAACGCCGGGCATCACCGGCAGGACCGGCTGGGACCGGTCCAGAGCCTGGATCTGCGACTTCTCGTCCACGCAGAGCACCAGAGCCTTCTCCGGCGGATCGAGATACAGACCGACGACGTCGCGGACCTGGTCGATGAACAGCGGGTCGGTGGACAGCTTGAACGACTGCGACCGGTGCGGCGCCAGTGCGAAAGCCCGCCAGATCCGCGAGACCGTCGACTGCGACATGCCCGTCGCCGCGGCCATTGACCTGGTCGACCAGTGGGCCGCGTTCTTCGGAGTCTCTTCGAGTGTTCTGACGATGACCCGTTCGACGTCCGCATCGGTGATTTTCCGGGGAACGCCGGGCCGCGGGTCGTCGCACAAGCCGTCCAGGCCCCGATCGAGGAATCGGCGTCGCCAGGTGCGGACCGTGTCCGGGGTGATCCGCAGCCGGCGTGACACCTCCATGATCGAGTGGCCTTCGGCGCACTCCAGCACGATCCGCGACCGCTGGGCCAGAGCCTGGGCAGTCGTCCGGCGGCGTAACCAGCCCTCCAACACAGCCCGCTGGGCATCAGTCACCGACAACGGCGGAATCTTCGGACCCGGACGACTCATGCCCGACTAACGACGAATCTCTGACTCAGGTCACTAGGGTCTGTCCGGCCTATCACGGAGAGAGTTCCTGCCGACGGCGTGGGCTGGCTATCCTCGCGTGGTGAACAGCCATGAGTGAGTTGATGTGGGGTGGCGTCGCTCTCATGGGCGGGGGGCTCTTGGCCGCCAATGTTCGAGGGGTAGCCGACCGGTTCCAGGCGATGTCCTACGCCTACCGATCGTGGCCCAGCAGCGTCATGACATGCAGGGTGATCGGAGGCGTCTTCGCCCTCGTCGGGGCAGGGATCCTTATCGCTGCCGGGCTCTGAACCGCAGGTGGTGCAATGACACTCGTACTGCTCCGCGGCGTTCGGTGATCAAGGTCTGAGCCATAGCCGGACAGCCGCGATCGTGACGGTCGGTGAACGCGAGCACGGATGCCGCACCGATCGGGTCCGTGTCCAGCTCGCCCGGCTCCACCGACTCCAGGAGCTCCCGCTGGGTCCGCTCGGTGCCGGCCTCCAGCTCCGCCCGGACGCCGGCGGTGACTGCGGCGATGTAGTCCTGGTCGTTGAGGTCGGCGGCCCAGGTCGCAGCAGCACGTGCGGCCTCCGCGTCCAAGGACTCGGTCCGCCGATGGAACCGTGCCGGGTGCGTGGGCGTCTCCGTCTTGGGATCCGGTGATCACGTTCATTCCGCCGGGCACGATTCCGGGGTGGGGACGGGTGACGGACACGGTTGCAGAAGCTCGGCGCGAGGCCGGGCGGCGGCGGGCCGGTGGTCGCGGGCGGCGATGGGGGTTGCTGGGCTGCGGGGTCGCGCTCACCGCGCCCGCCGCTCTGCTCGTTGTCCGGCTGGCAGGACTCGACGCCGGAACGCCGCTGGCGATGCCGATGGTGCTCTTTCCCTGGACGACCGTCATCGGTGTGCTGGTGCTGCTGCTGATCACCGCTGTTCCCGCGCTTCGGTCCCGATGGGCGCTGGCCGGCGCAGCAGCTCTGGTGATCGCTCACGCGGCGCTGCTGGCGCCACGGTTCCTAGCTGATGGCCAGCAGGTGCCGACGGCTGCGGTTGAGCTGCGTATGGCCACCATCAACACCAACGGAGGTGCCGCCGACGCCCGGGCAGTGGTGAAGCTGGTCCGCACGGAGCGGATCGATGTTCTGGCTGTGCAGCAAATGCCGTCGGGCGGAGTGGAAGCCCTCGACAGGGCGGGCCTGGGCGCGTTGTTGCCCTACCAGGAACTCCACCCCGAGTACGACTCCTCGGTCTACTCACGGCTCCCGCTCACCGCCGCCGGCACGACACACGGCGATACCGCCTGGCCCCAGACCGTCGCCGAGGTCGCGGTCGGCGGTCGCAGCGTGCAGTTCGTGGCGGTTCACACCTACTACCCCCTCGGGAGCCCGGAGCGGTGGGCCCGGGACATGACCGCGCTGACCTCTCTGGCACAGCGCGCGGGCCCGGACATCTGTCTCTTATACACATCT
>NZ_NTGZ01000311.1 GCF_002551245.1 Streptomyces sp. rh34 | reverse complement strand
CGACCAGGGTGGCGGCGACCAGGGTGGCGGCGACCAGGGCGGTGGCGACCAGGGCGGTGGCGACCAGGGCGGTGGCGACCAGGGTGGCGGCGACCAGGGCGGTGGCGACCAGGGCGGTGGCGACCAGGGCGGCGGCGACCAGGGCGGTGGCGACCAGGGCGGCACCGGCACCTCCGGTTCGGCCTCGGCCGGCTCGACCGGTGGCGCCACCACCGGTGGCGGCGACGCCGGCACCTGCACCGTCGACCTCGACGGCGCCGAGTGCACCGACAACACGGACACCGACAGCGTCGGCAACAAGCCGGTCGAGCAGAGCAAGGGCAAGGAAGAGCTCGCCGAGACCGGTGCGGCCGAGACGACCTTCCTGGTCATCGGCGCCGCGACGATGATCGCGGGCGGCATCGGCTTCCGCATCCTGCCGCGCCTCGTCGGCGGCGGTCGCGCGGTCGCCTAGCTCCGCGGTTGACCGAGCCGACGCGTAGCGGGCGCACGCCAGGCCCGTACACGGCACGGCACAGCATGAAGAAGAGCCCGGGAGGACGTAGAACGCCTCCCGGGCCCTTCTGTGCGCCCGAGCCGCTCAGGCGGCCGTACGCATATGTCTGTCGGCCCCGACGGGGCGATGAGGGGCGGCCCCGGAGGGCCGTGCGGGCCGGATCAGGCCGCTTGATGTGCCAGCAGCGCGAGCGCGGTCAGCAGCACCACCATCAGGGCGATCAGCATGGCCGGGCTCATCCCGGCCAGCGGGCCCTGGCCCTGCTCCTCCAGCATCTGCTGCCGCACGGCACGGCAGACGCGGCAGCGGCCCTCACTGACGGGGGACGCGCAGTTCGCGCACACCAGTCGGTCATAGGTCATGCGCATTCCTCCTCCCGCGCGGCGGAGCCGCTTGCTTGCGTTCTCTCCGCACAACGCTCACGGAAACGCAACCGTTCCCCCCACCACTGTGCCAGCTCGCGGCGATTTCGGCGCGGCCCGCCGGACAAGGTCCGGCACGACCCGTTTCGTTCCAGGGTCCGATCCATCATAAAACGCCCATTCCCGGACGCCGCCTGCACGCGTGAGCCCGGTTCGCGTATGGTCACGCTCACCTACTCCCGGCCGACCGTGGTGCATTCGTGATCCGATTCGACAACGTCTCCAAGACCTACCCGAAGCAGACCCGACCGGCTCTGCGCGATGTCTCGCTGGACATCGAGAAGGGTGAGTTCGTCTTCCTGGTGGGGTCCTCCGGCTCCGGCAAGTCGACCTTCATGCGACTGATCCTGCGCGAGGAGCGCGCCAGCACGGGCATGGTCCATGTGCTCGGCAAGGATCTCGCGCGCCTGTCCAACTGGAAGGTGCCGCAGATGCGCCGCCAGCTGGGGACGGTGTTCCAGGACTTCCGCCTGCTGCCGAACAAGACGGTCGCGGAGAACGTGGCCTTCGCGCAGGAGGTCATCGGCAAGCCCCGCGGCGAGATCCGCAAGGCCGTGCCCCAGGTCCTCGACCTCGTCGGCCTCGGCGGCAAGGAGGAGCGGATGCCCGGCGAGCTCTCCGGTGGTGAGCAGCAGCGCGTGGCCATCGCCCGCGCCTTCGTGAACCGCCCCATGCTGCTGATCGCGGACGAGCCGACCGGCAACCTCGACCCGCAGACCTCCGTCGGCATCATGAAGCTGCTGGACCGGATCAACCGGACCGGCACCACCGTGATCATGGCGACCCACGACCAGAACATCGTCGACCAGATGCGCAAGCGCGTCATCGAGCTCGAGCAGGGCCGTCTCGTACGCGACCAGGCGCGCGGCGTCTACGGCTACCAGCACTGACCGAAGGGCTCCGGCCTTTCGCGCATTTCGAGCATCGAGTCACTGAAAGGACGCCATGCGCGCCCAGTTCGTCCTGTCGGAGATCGGCGTCGGTCTCCGCCGCAACCTCACGATGACCTTCGCGGTCGTGGTCTCCGTCGCCCTCTCGCTCGCCCTGTTCGGCGGTGCGCTGCTGATGCGCGAGCAGGTCAGCACGATGAAGGACTACTGGTACGACAAGGTCAACGTCTCGATCTTCCTCTGCAACAAGAACGACGCCAAGGACATGCCCAAGTGTGCCAAGGGGGCTGTCACCAAGGAGCAGAAGGAACAGATCAAGGTCGACCTGGAGAAGATGGACGCCGTCGAGACGGTCCACTTCGAGACGGTCGACGAGGCGTACAAGCACTACCAGGAGCAGTTCGGCGACTCCCCGATGGCGGGCAACATCACGCCCGACCAGATGCAGGAGTCCTTCCGGGTCAAGCTGGACGACCCGCAGAAGTACAAGGTCGTCGCGACGGCCTTCGCCGGGAGGGACGGGGTGCAGTCCGTCCAGGACCAGCGGTCCATCCTGGACCAGCTCTTCGAGCTGATGAACGGCATGAACGCCGTCGCGGTCTACGTGATGATCCTGATGCTGGTCATCGCGCTGATCCTGATCGTCAACACCGTGCGCGTCTCCGCGTTCAGCCGGAGACGTGAAACAGGCATCATGCGCCTCGTGGGGGCCTCCGGCTTCTACATCCAGGCCCCCTTCATCATGGAGGCGGCCGTCGCCGGCCTGATCGGCGGCGTACTGGCCTGCGCCATGCTGCTCGGCGGACGCTACTTCCTGATCGACGGCGGCCTCGCGCTCCAGGAGAAGCTGAACCTGATCAACTTCATCGGCTGGGACGCGGTCCTCACCAAGCTTCCGCTGGTGCTCGCGATCGGCCTGCTGATGCCCGCCGTCGCCGCTCTGTTCGCGCTGCGCAAGTACCTGAAGGTGTGACATGTGCCCCCTGGGGCGCACGGGCGATCACCCGTGCGCCCCAGGGGGCTTGTCCTAGACTCGGCGTCATGTCGGGTTGTTCGCACCGCTTCCGGCCCCGCGGCCTCTGCCGCGGGGCGGCCCTGACATTGGTCTTCGGGTGTGCGCTCGCCACCGGCGCCGCGACCGGTTCACTGCCGCGGGACCCCGATCCCGGGTCCGGGCCGCAGACCCGTGCCGTCTCCTCCACCGTCGCCCCGGTCGACCGTGACGAGATCGAGGACGCCGCCGCCGAGGCCGAGGCGGACGGGAAGTCCGTGAAGGACGCCGCGGAGGAGGTCGTCAGCCGGAGCGGGGACCGCTGGGGCGCGGTCTACGACGAGCGGGAGTACGAGGAGTTCGAGCAGGCGCTGGACGGCTCCTACACCGGCGTCGGGCTCTCCGCCCGGCGCACCGACCGCGGCGAGGTCACGGTGTCCCGCGTGCAGGCCGGAGGTCCCGCCGACCGGGCCGGCATCCGCGCCGGCGACCTGCTGCGCACCCTGGACGGCCGCGCGGTCGGCAAGCGTCCCGTCGCGGAGGTCGTCGCGTTACTGCGCGGTGACGGTACGGGGGCGGCCGAGGGCAGCCGGGTGGAGCTCGGCCTGGCCCGGGAGGGCCGGAGCTGGACCAAAACCCTTCAGCGGGCCCGGCTGACCGTCGATGCGGTCACCGTGCGGCGGCTGGGGGCCGAGCCGTCGTCGGCGGTCCTGGTCAAGGTCGCGGCCTTCACCAAGGGCGCCGGGGCCGAGGTCCGTGAGGCGGTCCGCGAGGCTCCCGCGGGGGCCGGGATACTGCTCGACCTGCGCGCCAACTCCGGCGGACTCGTCGCCGAGGCCGTCGTCGCCGCCTCCGCCTTCCTGGACGGCGGCCTGGTCGCCACGTACGACGTGCGCGGGGAGCAGCAGGCCCTGTACGCCGACCCGGGCGGTGACACGGACCGGCCGGTCGTCGTCCTGGTCGACGGCGGCACGATGAGCGCCGCCGAGCTGCTGACCGGTGCGCTCCAGGACCGGGGCCGCGCGGTCACCGTCGGCTCGCCCACCTTCGGCAAGGGATCCGTGCAGATGCCCAGCGAGCTTCCGGGCGGTTCGGTGGCCGAGCTGACCGTCGGCCACTACCGCACGCCGGCCGGCCGGAACGTCGACGGCAGGGGCATCACACCCGACCTCGTGGTGGGGGCGGGGGCCCAGCAGCGGGCCGAGACGGTATTGAGTGGCCTCGGGGGCGGGTCGTAGTGCGAAAATGACCGCACTATGGCGAAGGAAAAAGACACCGGGCGCAAGATGATCGCGCAGAACAAGAAGGCGCGGCACGACTACACGATCCTCGACACCTACGAGTGCGGTCTCGTCCTCATGGGCACGGAGGTCAAGTCCCTGCGCATGGGGCGGGCCTCCCTGGTCGACGGCTTCGTCCAGATCGACGGCCACGAGGCCTGGCTCCACAACATCCACGTACCCGAGTACGTCCAGGGCACCTGGACCAACCACACGGCCAAGCGGAAGCGCAAGCTGCTGCTGCACCGGGCCGAGATCGACAAGCTGGAGTCGAAGTCGCAGGAGACGGGCCACACGATCGTGCCGCTCGCGCTGTACTTCAAGGACGGCCGGGTCAAGGTCGAGATCGCGCTCGCGAAGGGCAAGAAGGAGTACGACAAGCGGCAGACGCTCCGCGAGAAGCAGGACACGCGGGAGACGAACCGGGCCATCTCGGCGGCCCGCCGGCGGCAGCGCAGCGCCTGAGCGGCGCCTGCCCCGCCGGGGCGGGCGGCCGGGCAGGAATACAGTGGCATCGTCCGGCGTTGGTCACGTACGATGGGCCGTGCACCTCAGCGAAGGTGCGCGTTTTGAAAAATCAACATGGGGATGATCGGTTTCGACAGCGGATGTCGAAGCAGGGGAAGCGAGTCGAGGAAGCGGCAATGATCTCGTAAACCATATGTCGCAAACAATAATCGCCAATTCCAAGCGCGATTCCTCCGCCTTCGCCCTCGCTGCCTAATTAGCAGCTAAGCGAAGACTCTGCGGAGTGTCAGCCCGGGGGTGATCCCGACCCGGATCCTGGCATCAACTAGGGATCTAAACTTCTCGGCCCGGCCACGGGGCCGAGAAGGAAATCAAACAGTGGCTGGGCCTGTCGGAGGCTTGTTCGCGTGACCTCCGGGGCCGAGAAAAGCGCAGCGAACTGCACTCGGAGAAGCCCTGGTTCCGCACCGTTGGACGCGGGTTCGATTCCCGCCATCTCCACCACCCCATGTAAGCCTCCGCCCCGCGAGTTCACTCGCGGGGCGGAGGCTTTTTCGCATGCCGGAACGTGTCAGGGCTCCAGTACGGGGTCGGCGAAAGCGGCGATGCCTTTGCAGTCGCCGGACGCGGTGGCGAGGGTGACGCGCAGCCGCAGTACGTCGGTGACCGGTACGTCGAACGCCCGCTCCTTGCCCAGGGACAGGGTTCCGGACGCCAGGATCTTTCCGTCGCCGATGAAGGTCACCTTGCCCTGCGACTGGGGGGAGTCGTCCGTGATGCCGCCGGTGAAGCGGAGGGAGGACCAGGCGCGTTCCAGGTTGTATTCGGTGGCGCTGGTCTCCCCGAAGCAGGGCAGGCGCTTGGTCAGCGCCGTCTCGAAATTCCGGGTGTTCAGGACGGCCGGTTCGGTGTCCCATTCGGAGCCGTCCACCGGCGTCAGGGCCGTCAGGGACTGGGGCTCCCTCGCGGCGGACTCCGAAGAGGGCGTCGCGTCCGGGGTGCCGGAAGCGTCGGCCGTCGGCGTCCCGGGTGCATCCGACGGAGCGCCGGGCTCGGGGCTCGGCTCCGTCGTGGGGCCCTCCGTGACCGTGCGGGTCGCCTCCGGGCGCTTGCCGGACGCGGTGTCCCCGCCGTCGCCCGAGGACAACTGGGAGCCCAGGACTCCGCCGGTCACCAGCAGCGCCACAGCTGCCGCCGCACCCAGCGGCAGCAGGTACTTCGGGCGGGGGCGCCTCGTGTCCGGCGCTGTCACGGGCGGCTGGGACGGCAGTGGTGCCGCCGGCGGCTGCGGCGCGACGTAGTGCGGGCGCGCGGAGGGGGCGGCCCCGGGCGGGACAGGTCCCGGCGGCGGGGACGTGGGCGGGGGAGGGGCCGTGGCGGTGCGGGCGCGGGACGTCGTCGTGACCACCGCCGGGCGGAGCTGCCGTACCCAGCCGGTCAGGGACTCCGGGCGGCGGCCGGGGTCGGCGTCGTGCAGCGCGAGCAGGGCGGCCCGCCGCTCGGGCGGCAGACCGGCCACCTCCGGCAGTGCGGTGAACCGTTCGCGCAGCTGTTCCGGGGCCGTGGGCGGGGTCTCGCCGCTGAGCAGGAAGTAGGCGATGGCGCCGAACGCGTACCGGTCGGCGGCCGGGGACCGTACGCCCTCGTGCACCTCCGGTGCGGCGAACCCGGGGGTGAACCAGACCTCGGTCGTGCGGTGTTCGGGGGCGAGCTTGCTCAGCCCGAAGTCCACCAGGGTGGCCTGCCCGTCGGAGTCGACCATCACATTGCCGGGCGACAGGTCGCCGTGCACCACCACGCGGCCCGACGGGGTGGCGGCGCCCGAGTGGAGCCGGTCCAGCACCTCGGCCAGCTGCTCCAGGGGAGGATCGCCTCCCCACCGCGCCCGATGGACCGCCGCAGCCGGTAGCGGTCCGGGGTCGCGTCCGGTCCGACGCGCAGACCTCCGGTCGTGGTCGCCATGTGAGAAGTCCCCCCCCGGATACGCGTGAACAGCGGCCGGATCAGCCTCTCCCAGCCATCGGCCCAGGTCAACTCCCCTCCGCGGTAGCTGCCTTGGCCTGTTTCGCGGTGCGGGGCGAAGCCGTCATCGCGGTCCCCGCGCCCGCGATGGCCAGGGCGAGGGCCGCCGCGGACATCGGGGCCGCGTAGCCGGTGACCGTTCCCGCGTGCTCGACCAGCCAGCCGCCGGCCGCGGCCCCGGCCGCGATCCCGCCCAGCAGCGCGGTCACCGCGAGCGTCATGCCCTCGTTCAACTGCTCCGGGCGGGTGGACCGCTGGACCAGCGTCATGCCCGTGACCATCGTCGGCGCGGTCGCCGCCCCCGCCACCAGCAGGCAGAGCGCCAGGACCGGCAGGGAGGCGGAGCCGGCGGCGGCCAGCAGCGGCAGGGACATCAGCGCCGTCATCCCGGCCAGGCACAGCAGCAGCCTGAGGCGGACGTTCCGGGCGGGCCGCAGCGAGCCGTAGACCAGGCCCGCCACGCACGACCCGGCCGCCTGGAGCGCCAGGATCGCGCCCCCGGCATGCGCGATGGAGACCACCTCCAGCGCCCCGAACACCGCCCCCGTGGCGAGGAAGACCGCCAGCAGCGCGGCCACCCCCGGTGTGCGCAGCGGCGAGGCCACGGTCCTCGTACGGGGAGTGACGGGCGGTTCCGTGGCGCGCTGGGCGGCGAAGACCAGGACGCCGCTCATCAGGAGCACCGCCCCCACCAGCGTGCCCGCCTCCGGGAACAGCGCCCCGCAGAGCGTCGCGGCCAGGACCGGGCCCAGCATGAAGCACAGCTCGTCGGCGGCCTGTTCGAAGGAGTTCGCGGTGTGCAGGGCCGCCGGGTCGCCCCGGTGCAGGTGCGCCCAGCGGGCGCGCGACATCCCGCCGGTGTTCGGGGTCGTCGCGGTCGCGGCGTACGCGGCGAACAGCGTCCAGGCCGGGGCGTCGTGGTGCACGCAGAGCACCAGCGCCAGCGAGCCCAGCACGGCGAGCGCGGTGGCGGGGACCGCGACGCGTGCCTGCCCGAAGCGGTCCACGAGCCGGGCGGTGAAGGGCGCGACGACCGCCGTCGCGGCCAGGCCCGTCGCGGTGACGGCCCCGGCCAGGGCGTACGAACCCCGGGACCCGGCGATCATGATGACCGCGCTGACGCTGAACATCCCCATCGGCAGCCGGGCGATCAGGTTGCCCGCCGTGAACGCCCGGGCCCCCGGCGTGGCCAGCAGCCGGAGGTAGGGGTTCGACGACGGCCGTTGTCCGGCGCGGCCACTCCCGGGCGCGGAGCGCGGGGCCGCGACCAACTGGCCTCCGGCGACGGCGAACAGGGGAGCGGACGGCGGCGCGGCGGTCCGGTCCGGGCGGGCCGGCGGGAGGGCGGCGGGGAGGGGCCGGCG
>NZ_NTGZ01000310.1 GCF_002551245.1 Streptomyces sp. rh34 | reverse complement strand
CCCTCGCGGCGCGCGACGCCCGCCCGGCCGGCTCCCGCCCCGCCGGTGCGCCGCGTACGGCGACCGTCTTCGACCTCGACTGGCGGCCCATGTTCTGGGACGGGGGCGACGACAGCGCCGAGGCTCCTGCGCGGTACCGCGAGGCGCTGGCCCATGTCACGGTCGCCGTGGGCAACATCGACGAGTGCGCGATCGCGACCGGCGAACGCGAACCGTACGCCGCCGCCCGCGCCCTGCTCGCGGCCGGGGTGGAGCTCGCGGTCGTCAAACAGGGCCCGAAAGGTGTGCTCGCCGTCCACCGCGACGGCACCACCGCCGACTGCCCGCCCCTGCCGGTGGAGGTGGTCAACGGCCTCGGCGCGGGCGACGCGTTCGGGGGTGCGCTCTGCCACGGACTGCTCGCCGGGTGGCCCCTCGACCGCATCGTGCGGTACGCGAACGCGGCCGGAGCCATCGTCGCCTCCCGGCTCGCCTGCTCGTCAGCGATGCCGTTCCCGGACGAGGTCGTAAGGGCCCTCGCGGCCGGAGCCGTCACGGCCGACCCCCATGGGGCGGCCGACCGAGCCGACCGAGCCGATCCAGCCGCTCCCGCCGACCGAGCCGATCCAGCCGACCCCGGCGCTCCGGCGAACCCTCCGACCGGAGCGGGCTCATGACGCCTCTCGCGCCCTCCCTCTCCGAACTCGTGCGGCTGCGCGCCGAGCGCCCCGAAGCCGTCGCCGAGGCCGCCGCGCGACGGAAGCGGCGGCGGCTGATCCGTCACCCCGGCGACCGGTTGATGGTCATCGCGGCGGACCACCCCGCGCGCGGCGCGCTCGCCGTGGGGGACCGGGCCCTCGCCATGGCCAACCGCTTCGAGCTGCTGGAGCGGCTCTGCCTCGCCCTCTCCCGCCCCGGGGTCGACGGAGTGCTCGCCTCCGCAGACGTCCTGGACGACCTCCTCCTGCTGGGCGCGCTGGAGGACAAGGTCGTGATGGGCTCGATGAACCGCGGCGGGCTGGCCGGCGCCGCGTTCGAGCTCGACGACCGGTTCACCGGCTACCGCCCGGACGACCTGGTCCGCCACGGGTTCGACGCGGGGAAGCTGCTGCTGCGCATCGACCACGACGACCCCGGTTCGCTGGAGACCCTGCACACCGCCGCCCGGACCGTCGACGCGATGGCGGCCCACCGGCTGCCCGTCTTCGTCGAGCCGTTCCTCTGCCGCCGCGTCGACGGCCGCCTCCGCAACGATCTCGGCGCCGCCGCCGTGGCGACCTCCATCGCCATCGCGTCGGGCCTCGCCGGGACCTCCGCGTACACCTGGCTGAAGGTCCCCGTCACCGACGACCCCGACGCCATGGCCCGGGCGATGGAGGCCTCCACCCTGCCCGCCGTCCTGCTCGGCGGCGAGGTCGGCGACGACCAGGACGCCGCGTACGGGAAATGGCGGGACGCGTTGCGGCTGCCCACCGTGCGGGGGCTGGTCGTGGGGCGCTCGCTGCTCTACCCGGTCGACGGCGACGTGACGCGCGCCGTCGACACCGCCGTATCACTGCTCGGTACGGGTAGGGAGGGGCCATGACGACGCACCACCCGCTGGAGCGGGACCATCCGTACCACCTGCCGGCCGGCAGCGCCGCGCGCGGGGCGTACGCCGTCGACATCGATCCCGAACGGGCCGGCTGGGACCGTTCGGCGCTGCGGGTGCTGGAGCTGGAACCGGGCGGTGTTCACACGCTCGACACCGGCGGTAGTGAATGGATCGTCCTGCCGTTGGCCGGTGCCTGTACGGTGCGTACGGCAGGCGAGACCTTTGAACTGCTGGGCCGGGAGAGCGTGTTCAGCGGGGTCTCCGACTTCGCCTACGTACCGCGCGACTCCCACGCACAGATCGCCTCCGGCGCAGGTGGCCGCTTCGCCCTGGCAGGAGCGAAGTGCGAGCGACGACTCCCCGCTCGCTACGGCCCCGCGCCGGAGGTACCCGTCGAGCTGCGCGGCTCCGGGACCTGCTCGCGCCAGGTGAACAACTTCGCCGCCGCCGACACCTTCGACTGCGACCGGCTGATCGCGGTCGAGGTGCTCACCCCCGGCGGCAACTGGTCCTCGTACCCGCCCCACAAGCACGACGAGCACGTGCCGGGCGAGGAGTGCGAACTGGAGGAGATCTACTACTTCGAGGTGGCGGACGGCGGGATCGGCTACCACCGGGTCTCCCCCTCGCGCGACGGCGGTACGGACGTCCTCGCCGAGGTGCGCGGCGGCGACACCGTCCTCATCCCCGACGGCTGGCACGGCCCGTCCATCGCCCCGCCCGGCCGGACGCTGTACTACCTGAACGTGATGGCCGGGCCGGGGGAGGAGCGCGCCTGGCTGATCCGCGACCATCCCGACCACCGATGGATCCGTGACACCTGGCGGGAGGAGCCGATCGACGCCAGACTCCCGCTCTACACGGCGCATCCGGCGCCCGGCCCGGAGGTAACGCCTTGAGCCCGACGAGTCCCGCCGGCCCGACGAGTCCCGCGACCCCCCACGGCCCCACCCGCCGGCTGACCACCGCTCAGGCCCTGGTCGCCTTCCTGGCCCGGCAGTACACCGAGCGCGACGGCCACCGACAGCGGCTCATCAGCGCCACCTGGGGCATCTTCGGCCACGGCAACGTCGCCGGCATCGGCCAGGCACTCGTCGAAGCGGGCGGCGACGGGAACGGCGGCGGGAACGGCGGCGGGAACGGGCCCGCGCACCGTATGCCCTACCTCCAGGGCCGCAACGAACAGGCCATGGTGCACGCGGCCGTCGGGTACGCCCGCCAGTCGGGGCGGCTCTCCGCGCACGCGGTGACCACGTCCATCGGCCCGGGGGCCACCAACCTCGTCACCGGGGCCGCCCTCGCGACGATCAACCGCCTGCCCGTCCTCCTCCTGCCCGGCGACACCTTCGCGACCCGGCCCGCCGACCCCGTGCTCCAGCAGCTCGAAGTGGAGTACGCGGGCGATGTCTCGGTCAACGACTGTCTGCGCCCGGTCTCGCGCTACTTCGACCGGATCACCCGCCCGGAGGCACTGATTCCGGCGGCCCTCCAGGCGATGCGGGTCCTCGCCGACCCCGCCGGGACCGGGGCCGTCACGCTCGCGCTGCCGCAGGACGTGCAGGCGGAGGCGTACGACTGGCCCCAGGAGTTCTTCGCCGAGCGCGACTGGCACGTCCGCAGGCCCGCCCCCGACGCCCACGAACTGGAAGCCGCCGTACGGGCGGTGCGCTCCGCCCGCCGCCCCCTGATCGTCGCGGGCGGCGGGGTCCGGCACAGCGCCGCCGAGGAGACGCTCGCCGCGTTCACCGCCGCGACCCGCATCCCGGTCGCCTCCACCCAGGCGGGCAAGGGCGCACTCCGCCACGACCACCCGGCCGACGTCGGCGGCATCGGCCACACCGGCACCGCCACCGCCGACGAACTCGCCCGCACCGCCGACCTGGTGATCGGTATCGGCACCCGCTTCTCCGACTTCACCACCGCCTCCGGCACGCTCTTCGCCGATCCCGCCGTCCGCTTCCTCCACCTCAACATCACCGGCTTCGACGCCCACAAACTGGCCGCCCTCCCGCTGGTCGCGGACGCCCGCGCGGGGCTGGAGGCGCTCACGGCGGCGCTCGCCGGACGCGGCTACCGGGTCGACCCGGCGTACGAGACGGAGTACACCGGCGCGAAGGAAGCGTGGGAGGAACGGGTCGAGGCGTCCTTCGCCACCCCCGACCCCACCGCACGCCCCACCCAGACCCAGGTCCTCGGCCTCCTGGACGCCCTGGTCACCGAGGACGACATCCTCATCAACGCCGCGGGCTCCCTCCCCGGCGACCTCCACAAGCTCTGGCGCACCCGCTCCCGCGACCAGTACCACGTCGAGTACGGCTACTCCTGCATGGGCTACGAGATCCCGGCCGCGATCGGCGTCCTGCTCGCCGCGGAAGCCCGAACGCCGCGCCGCCCCGTCTGGGCGCTCGTCGGCGACGGCACGTACCTGATGAACCCCACCGAGATCGTCACCGCCGTCCAGGAGAACCTGCCCCTCAAGCTGGTCGTCCTCCAGAACCACGGATACGCCTCCATCGGCGGCCTCTCCGAGTCGGTCGGCGCCGAACGCTTCGGCACGGCCTACCGCCACCGGGACGCCGACGGCGGCTTCACCGGCCCGCCGCTCCCCGTCGACCTGGCCGCCAACGCGGCCTCCCTCGGCATGCGTGTCCTGCGCGCCATCACCGTCGCCGACCTGCGCGAAGCCCTCTCCGAGGCCCGTGACGCGAAGGGCCCCACTTGTGTCTACGTCGAGACCGAAACGCCCGACACAGTGTCGGGCCCCCCTCCGGCACAGGCGTGGTGGGATGTTCCGGTAGCCGAAACCGCGAGCCGACCGGCGGCGGTCAAGGCCCGGGAGGAGTACGACCGGCAGGCCGCCGCCCGACGCCGCCATCTGTGAAGCCTGCCTGAACCCGCCCGAACCTGCCCGAGCGGCCGGAAGCCTGAAGGAGTACGTCATGACGAAGACCGTCAACCACTGGATCGGCGGCAAGACAGTGGAGGGCACGTCGGGCCAGTACGGTCCCGTCACGGACCCGGCCACCGGCGCCGTCACCACGCAGGTCGCGCTCGCCTCCGTGGAGGAGGTCGACGCGGCCGTGGCGGCGGCGAAGGCCGCGTACGCGACGTGGGGCACCTCCTCGCTCGCCCAGCGCACCACCGTCCTCTTCCGCTACCGCGCGCTGCTCGACGCCCACCGCGACGACATCGCCGCGCTGATCACCGCCGAGCACGGCAAGGTGCACTCGGACGCGCTCGGCGAGGTCGCCCGCGGTCTGGAGATCGTCGAGCTGGCGTGCGGGATCACCACCCAGCTCAAGGGCGAGCTGTCCACGCAGGTGTCCAACCGGGTCGACGTCTCCTCGATCCGCCAGTCCCTGGGCGTCGTCGCGGGCATCACGCCGTTCAACTTCCCGGCCATGGTGCCGATGTGGATGTTCCCGCTGGCCATCGCCTGCGGCAACACGTTCGTGCTGAAGCCCAGCGAGAAGGACCCCTCGGCCGCCAACCTGCTGGCCGAGCTGGCATCGGAGGCCGGTCTTCCGGACGGCGTCCTCAACGTCCTGCACGGCGACAAGGTCGCCGTCGACGGCCTGCTGAACCACCCCGACGTGGCCGCCGTCTCCTTCGTCGGCTCCACCCCCATCGCCCGCCACATCCACGCCACCGCCTCCGCCAACGGCAAGCGGGTGCAGGCGCTGGGCGGCGCGAAGAACCACATGCTCGTCCTCCCGGACGCCGACCTGGACGCGGCCGCCGACGCGGCGGTCTCGGCGGCGTACGGCTCCGCCGGCGAACGTTGCATGGCGATCTCCGCCGTCGTCGCGGTCGGCGCGATCGGCGACGAACTGGTCGCGAAGATCCGTGAGCGCGCCGAGAAGATCACGATCGGCCCCGGCAACGACCCCGCCTCCGAGATGGGCCCCCTGATCACCGCCGCCCACCGCGACAAGGTCGCCTCCTACGTCACGGGCGCCGCCGCCCAGGGCGCCGAGGTCGTCCTGGACGGCACCGGCCACACCGTCGAGGGCTTCGAGGACGGCCATTGGATCGGCCTGTCCCTCCTGGACAGGGTCTCCACCGACTCCGACGCGTACCGGGACGAGATCTTCGGCCCGGTGCTGTGCGTGCTCCGCGTCGACACGTACGAGGACGGCGTCGCCCTCATGAACGCCTCGCCGTTCGGCAACGGCACCGCGATCTTCACCCGCGACGGCGGCGCGGCCCGCCGCTTCCAGCTGGAGGTCGAGGCCGGCATGGTCGGCGTCAACGTCCCGATCCCGGTCCCGGTGGGCTACCACTCCTTCGGCGGCTGGAAGGACTCGCTCTTCGGCGACCACCACATCTACGGCAACGACGGTGTGCACTTCTACACGCGCGGCAAGGTCGTCACCACCCGCTGGCCCGACCCGGCCGACGCCCCGGCGGGCGTCGACCTCGGCTTCCCGCGCAACCACTGAGGACCGCCCCCCCACCGTTCTCACCGGTCCCCGCCCGCTGCGGCGCGCGGGCGGGGACCGCCACCCCGCGAAAAGCGGATGCCGGGCCACCGCCCCGCCCCGCATCCTGTGACCCATGAACGCCCCGATCCTCCCGCCCCGTTACGAGATCCGCGCCCGGCACACCGCGTCGAGCGTCACCGTGTACCAGGCGTACCGGCCCGCCCTCGGGCTGCCCGCCGCGCGCGACGGACGGTTTCCTGAGGAGTGGAAGCGGGACCGGATGACCTGGATCAAGCCCAGCTTCCTGTGGATGATGTACCGCTGCGGATGGGGCACGAAGGAAGGCCAGGAGGTCGTCCTCGCCGTCGAGATCGACCGGACCGGCCTGGAATGGGCCCTCGCGCACGCCGAACTCTCCCACTACGTACGCGGCGTGCACACCGACCGGGCGGCCTGGCAGCGGAGCCTGCGGGCCGCGCCCGCCCGGGTCCAGTGGGACCCCGAACGCGACCTCGACCTGAACCCGCTCCCGTACCGTTCCCTCCAGCTCGGGCTGAGCGGCGAGGCCGCCCGGCGGTACGCCGACGAGTGGACGGTGTCCGTCCGCGACGTGACCCCGCTGGCCCGCGAGGTGCACGCGACGGTCCGGGCGGGGGAGAGGGAGAGGGCCGCGGCCCTGCTGCCCGTGGAGACACCGCTCGGCCTCGCCGTACCCCGGCCGGTGCGGGGCGCCTCCCCGACGCCGGACATGTGACTTTCGGCAGTGCCGGAAGGCTCCCGGTCTCCGTAGCCTCTCCCTCGTGAACAGCCTTTCCCTCATGAACAGGACCCCTCGTGGGCCCGGCCCCTGGTGGGCGGACCCGGGAGGCCTGCTGGTGCCCGCGGCGGCGGCCTTCGGCGCGCTGAGCCTGGTCGGGTGGTGGTGGGGCCTGCCGACCGCGGTCGCCGCGTTCGTCGCGGGGAGGGGCCCCGGGCGCGGCAGAACGCTCGTCCTGGTCCTGACCGCGGTGCTCGTGGCCGGGGCGGTGGCGGTGGCCGTGATGCCGTCGCTGCTCGCTCTCGGGACGCAGTTCGTGGCGGTGGTCGTCCTGGCCGTGCTGGTGCCCTGGTTCGTGGGGCGGTTCTCACGTCAGTACCGGGAGTTGGTCAGGGCGGGCTGGGAGAGGGCCGAACATCTGGAGCGGGAGCGGCAGTTGATCGCCGAGCAGGCGAGGCTGCTGGAGCGGGCCCGGATCGCCCGGGACATGCACGACGTGCTGGGCCACGACCTCAGCCTGATCGCCCTGTCGGCCGGGGCACTGAAGCTGGCGCCCGGCCTGGACGAGCGGCACCGGCGGGCCGCCCAGGACATCCGCGGCAGGGCCGGGGCGGCGGTGGAACGCCTCGGTGAGGTGATCGGCGTCCTCCGCGAGGAGAGCGAGGGCCCGCCGCAGGGGCCGCGGGACTCCGACATCCCCCGGCTCGTCGGTGACGCGGCCGCCTCCGGGCTCGCCGTCGAACTGACGGTGGCCGGAGAGGTGGCGGGCCTGCCGCCCGCCGTCGAACGCGCCGCGCACCGGGTCGTGCAGGAAGGCCTGACCAACGCGGCCAAGCACGCGCCCGGCGCGTCCGTGAGCGTCGAGCTCTCGCACACGGCGACCGAGACCCGGGTGGCGGTCCGCAACGGGGCCCCGGCAGGCCCGTCGGCCCGGCACGGGGGCGGCCGAGGAGGCGCCGGGCACGAGGACCGTGGACCCGCCGGGCACGGGGGCCGCGGCCTCATCGGGCTGGACGAGCGCGTCCGGCTCGTCGGCGGCATCCTCGACCACGGCCCCCGGGACGGCGGCTTCACCGTCGCCGCCCGGCTGCCCCACCACGCCGCCGCGCAGCCCGCGCCCCGGCCCGCCGGCCGGGGGGCGAGTTCCGTGCCCGCGGGGTACCGGCGCTGTCTCTTATACACATCT